>NZ_OZ026469.1:373593-747187 GCF_964019755.1 Spiroplasma endosymbiont of Polydrusus cervinus | reverse complement strand
TCGTCGGATTGATAATCAGTTGCGCGGACGGGCAGGACGCCAAGGTGATCCTGGCTTTTCGCGTTTTTATGTCGCAATAGATGATGAACTAATGATGCGTTTTGGTGGTGATCGTTTACGTCGTATGTTTGGTTGCTTAGGGTCAGATTTTATTCAATCACGAATGTTGACAAGAGCAATTTCTAATGCTCAGAAAAAAGTGGAAGGAATGAACTTTGACCAACGAAAAAATATTTTAGATTATGATAATGTTTTAGCGCAACACCGGGAAGCGATGTATACGTGCCGTGATCAAATTTTAGCAGCGAATAATTTAAAACCAATCATTAGAAAAATGCAATATTCAGCTGCTTATGATTTAACAAAAATATTTGGAAACCAATCACATGGCGAATGATTTATTCATTATGATGAATTAATCAAAGGGGTTAGTGATAAAGTTGTGGCGGAAAATGTATTAGATAAAGCCGTAATGGAAAAAATGACCCGCGACAAAGTGGCGAAGTATGTTTCAACAAAAATGAATGATTTTTATTTAGCTCGAACAGAAGATGTGCCACCGAATGTGATGAACCAAATTGAACGAAATGCCATTATTAGTTCGTTTGATGAATATTGAACAAAACACATTGATCAAGCAAGTAAGTTACGAAGTGGGATTTATTTACGAAGTTATGCCCAAACAAATCCATTACATGCTTATGTTGAAGAAGCAGCCAAATTATTTGAAGATATGCAATTATCAATTGCACACGAAATTGTTATTAAGTTAGCAAATGTTGTTATTCGAAAAGTTGATGGGGATGTGAAAGTTGATCCGATGCATGATACCGAACAAGAAGTTCGTGAGTTTAAACAAAAAGGTTAATTATTAAACCACTATGCCAAAATAGTGGTTTTTCTGTATTATTAAAGGAGAAAGGGGAATGAAGATGAGTTTTGCCATGGAAGTAAAAGAAGAAATCGTTAAAAAAGAATTTGACCAAATGTATCAGAAAGCTTTTTTAACGGGGTTTGTTAAATATAATATGATATTAAGAATTAGTAATCATTTTTTTAATTTTGAAGTTTCTTCAATTAGTAATGTTATTATTCGTACTATTTATAATTTTTTAAAAAATTTATATCAAGTTAACATTGAGATTATTATTGTGCAAAATACAAAGTTAAAAAAGAACAAAACATTTATTTTACGAATTAAGGAACGAGTAACCGAAATTTTAAAAGACTTGCATATTTTTGATGCTGACCTTAATCAGAAAATCATTGCCATCCCTCCGGAATGAAATGAACGCCAACAACGCGCATATATTGCGGGAATTTTTGTTGCTTGTGGGAGTGTTAATTCACCCGAAACAAGTAATTATCATTTGGAGGTTCAATTTAATGCTGAAGCTTCGGCACAGTATTTTCGAAAATTATTGCATAAATTTCATTTTCCTTTTAAGATTATTATTCGACATGACCGTTATGTTTGTTATTTAAAATGTTCAATTTTAGTTTCGGATTTCTTAAAATTAATTGATGCAATTAATAGTGTTTTAACATTTGAAAATACGCGTATTTCTCGGGATATGGTTAACAGCATTAATCGTTTAAATAATATTGAAATTTCAAATCAACAAAAAGCACTAAAAGCGGGGGAAGAACAAGTCATTATGATCAATTATTTAATTGATCATAATTTGTTTGATGAATTAAATGAAAATACCAAAAAGGTTGCTTTATTACGAATCACTAATCCGGATGCTTCATTACAAGATTTATCAACACTATTAGAAAATGAAATTGGTTTAGAGATTTCAAAGTCAGGGGTTAACCATTTATTTCGGGAAATTAAGAAAAAATATTATGAAATGTAAATTAAAATATAACATTTCTTTTTTTAAATTAAAATAACCTAATTTAATATATTTATACATTGTTTTAAAACATACACCAAATTTTATATTATATTGTAATTCATACGAAGTAATAATATTTTGTGGCGAACGATCAAAATTATTATATTCATTAGAAAAATGACTTAATTATTGTGAATTTAACATTGAATATTTACGACATTGTTTTTTATTTTTATCATGTATTTTTTGTGCTTTTGCAGCATTATAATCATTAATATTATCAAACATATTTAACTCTTGCCGAATAGTTCTATAATCTCTATTCATTTGCTTAGCAATTTTTCGAATATTAATTGTTTCATTTTTCTTTTTAAATAATTCATTATCTTTTAATTTTTCCAAATTTACTCTTTCATTAAAATCTAATCTTTCATACTTTTTCACACTTTACCTCCTAAAATATTTAAAATGTTATAATTATTGTACAATAATTATAACATTTTAAATATTTTAGGAGCAATCGGATTAAAAGCAACAACTACAACATCATTAATTAGTTGTGAAAAACCAAATAATAGTGAAAACGGCGAGTAATAAACCAGAACCCAAACTACAACAACGACCAGTTGGAAGTAATTGAAAGTTAATTGAAGATTGTAAATTACGCGGGATAATTTATTCTTTACTTTTTAATTTAAATATCATTTGCAATTTTATTGACAGTATTAATAACAATATCTTTATCATACTTTTTCACTAAGACCGCAAAATTAAATATTGCTTTATTTGCATAATTTCAACCTCCTATAATTAACTTAAAAATTAACTTAAAAAAGTTAACTAAATTAATAATTAACTTTTTATGATTTGGTATTTACAATTTACAGAACAAATATAAAAAATATTATTAACGATAGTTAATAATATTTTTTATATGATAAGGAATAATTGTTAAAGTTGGAAACTTACGAGTTAGATAGCCCATAAATGCCGTAGTAAAAAAATCTTCCATATAATGGTTAAAACAAATAACAGCTAATTGCTGCTCGTTCGCTAAGATTCATTGATCTCATTTTACTTCTCCCGTAATAAAAAGATCAACATCTTTCGTAATTTTCGTAATAACATTCCCGGCTGCCCCAGCGGCTAACGCAACAGTTGTAATCGGTTGCGTTAGTATTGTTAAATTATGCTGGACGGTTTCAATGTTAAAAATTGTTTTTAACTTTGCAATAATCTCATCCGCGGTTAATGTTACATATCCAACTTTTGTTAAATCATCCCCCTTAAAAGAAACAATTTTAACCGAATTTAATTCTTGTAAAATTAATTCATTCATTAAACCATCATAATTCGTATGAACAGCATAGACCGTAATTTGATGTTTGGTCAATAAGTTCATAATTTTTTGTTTATATGGAATTCGATGGATGGTTTTTTTCTTGCCAAAACAAAAGGGATGATGCGTAATAATCACATTCGCCTTTTTAGCAATGGCGGTATTAATAACTTCACTTGTTAAATCTAAACTAATAATAATTTTTGTGGCAAAATTATTTGTACGACCATACTGATGACCACTATAATCTCATTTGCAAACTGCTTTCAAGGGAAAATCAGTTTCAATTTCTTGATATATTTTTTTAATTAACATTATATCACCGTATTAATCATTTTTATTTTTGCCTTAATTTCCTGATGGCGCTCAGTTTTAAGCGGAATTTGATTTAACAATGTTAAATAATAATCCTTTTTTAATAATCATTTTTCTTGAAAAATTTGATGTGCTTCTTTTCGTAACCAGGGACCAAAGAAAATATCTTTTTTATTTTTAACTTTGCGCCCGGCAACTTTATTGACAACAATAATTTCATAAATCAGATTATTTTCTTTCAATAATAACTCTTTTTCAATAAAATACTTTTGTTTTTTAATTCATGTCCGTAATAACATCGGGTCATCATTTGGACATAAAATATAACGATCAATTAAATCAGAATCTTGTTGAAAAATACCTAAAATTGTCGCACTTCCTAAGCCCGAAATAATACATGAATCAATTTTAATGTTGGCAAGGCCCATTAATCCATCGGCTAAAATTGGGGTAATAATTTCTTCAAGTTGATATTTTGCAATATTCTTTTTCGTTTGAACTAGTGGTTGTTCGGCAATATCGCAAGCATAAGCTTTGGTAATTAAATTTCCTTTCGCTAAATAAATTGGAATCATCGCATGGTCTGTTCCAATATCGCAAATAATATCTTTATCATTAACTTGTTTGGCAATTAATAATAAACGTTCTGACAATCTATCCATTTTTAAGACCCTCTATCCTTTGAAAAAATCTTTTAATACTTTTGCTTTTGAATTAGCTTGATTTGGTTTAAACTTACGAATTGTTTTCGCTTCAATTTGACGAATTCGTTCGCGGGTAACTTTAAATTCTTTCCCCACTTCTTCTAACGTCTTTGGTGAATCATATTTCGATAAATGTTTATCAATTAAAGTATTCTTTTGACTCTGAACTTTTTCAATTGGCGTGTCATAGTGAATATCAAGGGCTTTAACTGTTTGCACTAACTTCGGAAAGGTTTCATCTTCACATTCCTTTGCTAATCGTAAAACTGTTCGTAATTTTGTTGGTAACAACCCAAAACGCATTCTAATTACTTTTTCTTCGCGTGCTGATAAAATTTCATGAAAAACTTCATCAATTACTTCCCGTAATGATTCTTTTTCGGCGTATTCATCGGGGGTAAAAATATCTTTATCATCGACAAAATCACCAAAATGAGTGTCATCCTCATCACCAATTGGTTTCTCTAATGACACTGGTTCAATTGATAATCTTTTAATTTCACGAACTTTTTCGCCAACCATTCCTTGCCCCATTTTTTCGGCAATTTCGTTGTAACTTGGTTCACGCCCTAATTCTTGCGTTAATTGTCGTTCAATTCTTATTAGTTTATTAATTGTTTCAACCATATGAACAGGAATCCGAATTGTTCGCGCTTGATCAGCAATTGCTCGCGTTGTCGCTTGGCGAATTCATCAAGTTGCATAAGTCGAAAATTTAAAACCACGCTTATAATCAAACTTATCAACGGCTTTCATTAACCCAATGTTTCCTTCTTCAATTAAATCAGAAAAATCTAATCCCCGGTTTAAATGTTTTCGGGCAACAGAAACAACTAACTTTAAGTTAGAAGTAATTAATTTATCCCGACCAAAGCGTCTTTCCTCGGGATCAGTTGATTCTAACATTTTGGCATATTTAATTTCTTCTTCTCGCGTTAAAATCTTACTTGTTCCTAGAATATTAAAGTATGCTTTAATAATATCTTGAATTTTTGTTTCATTCGAAATTCCACCAACTTTATAACGCAATTTCTCATTGACTTTTTTTTTGGCTACTTTATCTAACTCAACAGTTTCTGCTTCTTCAATTTCCTTTAAATTAACATCAAGAAATTCCACCCCATTGGTGATTAATTCATCAAAGTATTCTTCAACATCATTATCATCCACTTCAAAATGATCGTTAATTAAAGTTATTAACTTTTCTTGTTTAATTTCATTGTTATTTTCTTCTAAATATTTACCAATATATTCTTTAAATTCATCAAAAGATTTCATATCTCTGACTTCTTTTTTTGATAATCCCATTCTCTCTACCCCTTTTTAAATTTTAATCGTTGATTCAACTTATCAATTTCCATTGAAATTTCTTGTTGTTCAATCATATTATTTGCTTTTTCTAATTTATTTCATAACATTGCAATCTCTTTTTCATTAGCAAAATCATCAATTAAAAGCGCATGGTCTTCTAATTCTTTCTTATTATATTTAATTTTAATCGTTGATTTATTAATAATATTCAGTAACATTTTTTTTAAAGTAGGATCATTTATTTCTTCACACAATATATTAATTTTAACATTTTCTACCCCTAAATGTTCATTATAATAAGTAATTATATCGTTTGCTAGCAAACGATAACCATCAAAATTTAAATTTCCAATTTTTTTTTGATAAAAATCCGCTGCTTTTCGCGAAGCAAGTAATTGTAATAACATTTTTTCTTCGGCTAAAATATATCGTTTTAAATTTTTAATTTTATATTTGGTATTTTGAACAATAATGGTATTGAGCGGCGCTGAATTTACCTTCGCTGGTGAGCGCAGCAGCGGCTGGTTATTATCTTCCCTTTTTGGCAGGGATGTTAATGGTCTTGGCGAATTTAAAGGTCCTTTTTGATATCCTTTAATTTGTTCAATTTTTATTGTAATTGTTGCTTTTGAAATTCCGGTTATTGTAACTAAATTATTAATCGCTAACTCTTGTTCAAGCGGGTTAGGGCTCGCTTTAATTAAGGGCGCAACAATATTAATAAATTTCTCTAATTCATTGGCAACTTGTAAATTAAATTTATTTTTAAAATAATCCAGCGCAAAATTAATTGGATGTTCTGCCTGGCTTAACATTGTCTGAATTAATTCACCCTGCCCACTATTAACTAATTCATCAGGATCTTGTTGAGTTTCGTTTAAGACAATCTTAACTTTGACCTTATTACTTAATAATTTCACCGCGGATTTTAAGCTGGCATTAATCCCGGCTTTATCCCCATCTAAAAAAACTAAACACTCCAGCGTTATTTTTTTAATTTCCTTTAAGTGGTACTCACTTAAATTAGTGCCCATTAAAGCAACCGTATTTTTAATATTTAACTTTTCTAAGCTAATAACATCCATATATCCTTCTAATAAAATTAGATTATTATGCTGGCGAATAAAAGGTTTTGCCCGATGGATATTATACATTAGTTGTTCTTTTTTAAATACTTTCGTTTCGGGCGTATTAAGATATTTTGCAACCTGGCTGGTGCTACCAATTATTCGCCCAGAAAACCCAATAATATGATTATCTTCATTCTTAATTGGAAACATTATTCGCTCATTAAAATAATCATATACTTTATCATTCCTAATTGCAATTAATCCTGTTTGCTGAATATCATTAATTGTGTATCCTTTTTTAATTAAAAAATGACATAAATGATCAAACCCGCTTTCCGCATACCCAATTTGAAATAATTCAATTTCATTATTATTAATATTCCGCTGGGTTAAATATTCTTTTGCCACATGGCCTTTTTTTGTTGCTAAATTATTACTAAAGTAACCTCTTGCTAGGGCATTAATTTCAAAAATTAACTGATCTGTTGCATCGTATTTTGGTTTTTCTTGATAAACGGTTAATTCATCTAACGAAATATTTGCCATCACCGCAACCTTTTTTAAAGCTTCAATAAAATTAATATTTTCATATTCTTTTAAAAAAGTAAAAACATTCCCCCCTGCCGAACAAGCAAAACAACGATAAATTTGTTTTTCTGGTGAAATACTCATTGAAGGGTGGGAATCTTTATGAAAAGGACAAACCGCTCAATAATTGCGACCCCGTTTTTCAAGCAATAAATACTCGGACATTACTGTAACAATATTTACTTTTGATCTAATTAAATCAATTTTCTCATTACTAATTAATGCCATACCTTTCACTCCTTTTAATTATTTTAATTGTATACTGTAAAACTAAATCATAAAAAGTTAATAAAATTATAACAAATTAAAAATAAAAAACAATCTCACAAGAATTGTTTTTTACCGGCTCATCGTACAGGACGCCAAATTTTATTTGATATTAATTAAAACCCTAATCTTTTTTATGCGACCAATTTATTACACTTGTCTTAATAATTTACAAATAAAGTTTAAAATTCTTAAACTTTATTTTCTAATTCCTAATTCTTTAATGATGATTTTATATTCATTAAAGTCATTTTTAGTTAAGTAAGCAAGTAAATGTTTTCTTTGCGCTACTTTTTGTAATAAACTTCTTCTTGAAACAATATCTTTTTGATGGACTTTCAAGTGTGTTGTTAAATTATTAATATCTTCTGTTAAAATTGTAATTTGAACTTTTGTTGCACCAGTATCTTTTTCATTTTTACCAAATTTTGACACTAATTCTGCTTTTTTTCCTTTTGAAGCCATTATAATTTTCTCCCTTCATTTAGTGGCTTAATCATGTTAAATCAAAGAGTTTAAGAAAGGGTTATCTTAAATCAACGAAATAACAACCCTATTAATACTATGCTTTATTAGTATAAAAAGCAAGGGTATTAGCTAAATCTTGTTCTAAAAGAGCCACTAATTCGGCTAAATTATTAATTTTAACATTTTGTCGCAAATATTTTTTAAAATAAACGATAATTTCTTGCCCATATAAGTCGAGATTAACATCAAGTAAATATGTTTCAACAACTTCTTTTCCCTCAAATAATCTATAAGACGTCATTGATGGATAAAGTTTTCCTTGAGCTAATGTTTCTGTTACATAAACACCATAAGGTAAAATTACTTTTTGGGGTAAATAAATATTAGCGGTTGGAAAGTTAATTGTTCGGCCTAACTTTTTTCCCGAATTTACTTCACCACGTAAATGATAATCTTCATATAATAATTTGTTTGCTGATGATAAATTATACTGCAATAATAAATTCCGAATTGTTGTTGAAGAAAATAAACTATCTTGTCGTGGAATTAAATAAATATTTTCTTGGCCAAAAAAAGTAATAATATCATTAAAATCACCTTCGCGATTTTTGCCAAAGCGAAAATCAGAACCAATCACAACTTTTATGACATTGTAATGTTTTTTTAAAATTGTTAAAAATTTTTTTGCTGATAAATTCATAAATTCAGTTGTTAGTGGTGCTTTCAAATAATAGTCAAAACCTAATTTGGCTGCAGTTTGTTGTTTTGAAACATTATCGATTAGTTTCGTATCTGTTTGATGTAAAAAATCAGTAACACTTTGGAACATTGTAAAAAATAAGGCTGGAAGTTGTTCTTGGTTTTTAATTTCCATTAAGCGATTAATTAATTTTAAATGGCCTTGATGAAAACCATCAAACAAACCTAAACAAGCAATTTTTGGTTTCTGAGAAGCTGGCTTATTTCATAGTAAAGTTTTCATTAATAACGGTCGCCTTTCTCGCTTTCTTCTTGTTTAGACGGCTCAATATTTGATCATAATCCCCGCTGGCAAGCATAAACATGTTTCCCAATATGTTTATAAATTGCTAGAACATTTTTATTTTTATCAATAATAAAAATAATTGGATCAGCATGGTTAATAATAACAATTGGCTTTCCTTGTCGAATTTCTTCATCATAATGATAAAGCATCAATTGCTGATTATTCGTAAATAAAACATCATACATTGATATTAATGCATTAAAATTTACTTCGTCAAGAGTAATTGCTTTTGATAACAAAAAATTCCCTGATTGCGTACGACATAAGTTTTGAACGGTCCCAATTGTATTTAATTTTTCCGCAATATCAGTAACTAAACTTCTAATATATGTTCCTTTTGTACAGAATACACTAAATTTAATGGTATGATTATGCGCATCATATTTTTTTAGTTTAATTTCTTTAATTGTGACAGTTCGTGGTTTAATTTCAACTTCTTTATCTTCGCGAGCATATTCATAAAGTTTCTTCCCATTAATTTTAATTGCTGAATATTTTGGTGGATATTGTTCATACATGAAACCATTGAATTCATTAAAAATTTTTTTTAATATTTTTTTTTGAATTTTAAATGGCGTTGTTTCATTAAGAACATTACCAGTAACATCACCAGTATCTGTTTCAATAAATAGTTTCATTTCTACATCATAAGCTTTATCAGCTGTTAACAAATATTCACTCATTTTCGTTGCATTACTCACTAAAATCACTAAAAGGCCAGTTGCTAATGGATCTAATGTTCCGGCATGGCCAATTTTATTAATTTGTAATTTTTGTTTAATTTCTTGAATAACTTGATGACTCGTTTTTCCTGTTGGTTTATTAATTAAAAAAATTCCATCCTGCATAATTGAAACCACCCACTTCCTGAATTATTTTTACAGTATACAATGATAATAATTTAACAGAAATTTATTCCTTATTTTTAATATTAAAATCAAATTAGTTTAATAATTCGGTAAGATTATCAATCATTTCTGTTAATTTTATCAACAAGCCACTATAAATATTCGGATCAGTATAATCAATCCCAATATCTTTTAAAATTGCTAATGGTTCTTTACGACCACATTGTTTTAAAAAGTTCAATAAATGCTCTGGATGTCCATTAATAACATCATTATACAATTTAAAAGAAGCAACAATACATGTGGCGTATTTATAAACATAATATGGTGAATTAAAGAAATGTAAAATTCGTGGTCAATCATATGTTTTTTTCTGTGGTTCATATTTATCAAAAACAGTATACCCAAACTCATCAGCTTTTTGAACAAAAAGATCGGCTAATTTATCCGCATCTAATGGTTCATTATTTTCAACCATTTTGTGGGCTGTTCATTCAAAATCAGCAAAATGAATTTGGCGAAAGAATGTTGCCATAATTTCATCAATTCGATTTTGTAATAAATAAATTTTTTCCTCTTTGCTTACCGTATTTTTATATAAATAATCAAATAATAAATGCTCATTAACTGTTGAAGCAACTTCCGCTAAAATAATTGGATAATTATTCAATGGATATTTATTATTTAAATCTGCTAATAAGGTATGGACTGAATGACCCGCTTCATGTGCTAAGGTATTAACTGACCCAATTGTATCATCTCAATTCATTAAAATAATTGGTTCAACACCAGAACCACCCGATGAATAAGCACCACTACGTTTATTAGTATCTTCAAAATAATCAATGCGATGATCACGTCATACTAATTCTAATTGCGTTAAATATTCATCACTTAATAATTGCAGTGATTCACGAATCATTTTCTTTGCATCTTCAACAGTATATTTTTTATCCAATGAAGCAATATTTTTCACTAATTTTAAACTACGATCAGTTGGATAAAACTTTTTAAATTTAAAATATTTTTTTAATAGTTCATTATATTGAACAAATAAATGGCTATTTTCACGGCCATATTTAATTAAACTAGTATAAATTTCTTCAGAAACATCATCATTACTCAATGATGCTTGCAAAGTGTTTTTATAACCGCGTAAACGTATCGACTCAACACTCTGTTGAATAATTCCTTCATAAATTCGGGCAAAAGAATGTTTTTTATCAACTAAATGCTTAGTAAATAATTGTGCTGTGTTAATTCGAAGTTCTTGATCCGCTAATGGGTCTGATTTTTCCATAATTTCACTATATATTGAATTTGTTAATTCTATTTTCTTCCCTTGATAATCAATAAATATTCGTTTTTTATCAGCATATGCCAATAAATCATATAAATCATAAGCAACGTTTCGTGATCGTGTTACTAATGCTAAAATCTCTTCATCACGTTCTGACAAGATATATTTTGCACTTTTAAAAAACTTACGGTAACTATATTCATGCGCATGAAGGTCAGAGTCTTCTTTAAGTCATGTCATAATTTTTTTTTCTCCAATTGCTTTTAATTCTGATGCAACAAAAGCTAATTGACTTGTAATTTGATTTAAAGTATTTGAATAAATTCCGCCCAATTCTTGATATGATAAGTCAGTTGTATCAATATCCCCCATGTGAAGATATTGCGCCATTTTATTGGCAATTAAGTCAATTTCTTCGTCTAATAAAATATATTTTTTAAAAGTTGCTGCTTGATTTAATTTTCCTTTAAAGCTAATAATTTCTTCTAATTTTTTTACAATTTTTGTTAAATCTTTTTTTCAAGCCTCATGATTCTGATATAAATGACTAAAATCTCATTTATATTGTGGTGATGCTTCATTTCGTTTCATTATTTTCTCCTTTTTCTTCTAAATCCATCTTTTTATATTATAACTGTATACTGTAAAACTAAATCATAAAAAGTTAATAAAATTATAACAAATTAAAAATAAAAAACAATAATTTTACAAAAAATATTAAATTAAAAATATTGTTTTTAATATTTATTTTTAAAATTATAAAATTAAACACAAAAAAAATAAATTTTACTAATCTTAACAAACACTAATTTAATTTAAAAAAATTTTTTTAAAATATTTTCTTGATGTAAAATTTTCCAAGCAAGGTCTAATTGTAGTATTTAATATATCTAAAATAGATTTTAATCTACTACGAATATTAATTAATGGCTCATTTTGACCCAATCAACGCCTTATATCTCTATTTATTCTTTCTACTAATGCTTTCTGACGAGGTTTACCAGGATCACAAAAATAAACTCTTATTTTAAAGTGTTTTTCTATTGTTTTTCATCTATAAAATTCTTTTCCTCTATCGGTTAAAATACAACTAAATTTACTAATACCAATTTGTTTAATCATTTTCATTAAAATTGTTACTAAACAGGGTGCAGTCTAATTATTGTACAATAATTATAATATTTTAACTATTTTAGGAGCAATCGGATTAACAGCAACAAGTACAACATCATTAATTAGTTGCGAAAAACCAAATAATAGTGAAAACGGGGAGTAATAAACCAGAACCCAAACTACAACAACCACCAGTTGGAAGTAATTGAAAGTTAATTGAAGATTGTAAATTACGCGGGATAATTTATTCTTTACTTTTTAATTTCAATATCATTTGCAATCTTATTGACAGTATTAATAATAATATCTTTACCATACTTTTTCACTAACGACCGCAAAATTAAATATTGCTTTATTTGCATAATTTCAACCTCCTATAATTAACTTAAAAAGTTAACTAAATTAATAGTTAACTTTTTATGATTTGGTATTTACAATTTACAAGAGTTATTTTTTGGAGCTTCATTGTACATGATGCCATTTTAATTTTAAAAATAAATATTAAAAACAATATTTTTAATTTACTATTTTTTGTGATTATTGTTTTTTATTTTTAATTTGTTATAATGTTGTTAACTTTTTATGATTTAGTTTTACAGTATACAATATAGAAAGAAGAAATTTTACAATGATATTATTAAATGATAAGAAACAAGATTTAACTTTAAAAGCAGTTTTTAAAGATGACGAAATTAACCCCTTAGTTGTTCAAGAAAATGGCACAACAACTTTAATTTCAGAACAAAAAACAATTTATGTTTATTTTGAAAAAGCGTTAACTTTTAAAAGTGCAGAAGATTTTATAAAAAAATTTATGACAACAATCAAATATAATTTAAACATTGATGTTGATACTTTCAAAAAAGGAGCCGAAGCAAATAGTCATCTTTTCCAAGCCTTAGCCGAAGGAACACTATATGCATTAAATGATAGTTATAATTTAAAAACAGGTAAAAAAGAAAAAACAGATTACACCGTTAATTTAATTCACACCTGTGAAAAAGCGCCTGCCGCATTTAAAGAAATTCAAATTAAAATGGAATTTGTGAACTTTGCCCGTATGTTACAAGATACTCCTCCAAATTTAATGTATCCAGAAGTTTTTGCTGAAAAAATTATAGCAATGGCAAAAGGAATCCCAAATTTAAAAGTGACAATTTTAGATAAAAAAGAAATTGAAAAAGAAAAAATGAGGTTACTTTTATCTGTTAACGCTGGAAGTTACTTAGAACCACGCGTTGTTATTTTAGAATATTTAGGTGATAGTAGCAAAAAAGAAAAAGTTGGGTTAATTGGAAAAGGAATTACTTTTGATAGTGGTGGATATAATTTAAAACCTTCAACAGCCTTAACTGGAATGAAATTTGATATGTCTGGAGCAGCAATTGTTTGTTCAACTGTCTTAGCTTTAGCAAAAGCCCAAGTTAAAACAAATATTGCCGCAGTAGCTTGTTTAACAGAAAACCGTATTGGTGGTAAAACAACCCTAACAGAATCAGTTATTACTTCAATGAATGGAAAAACAGTTCAAATTGACAATACTGATGCTGAAGGAAGATTAGTCCTAGCCGATGGTATTACTTATGCTATTCATAAATTAAATGTTTATAAATTAATTGAAGTTTCAACTTTAACTGGAGCAATTCTAGTTGCCTTAGGAAAATGATTAACTGGAGTCTTTGCTAACAATGATGCTTGATATGATCAATTTGCTCAAGCGGCAACTAATGCCCATGAAGGAATTTGAAGAATGCCAATTTTAGAAGAGCACACTGCCATAATGCGAAAAACACCAATTGCCGATTTAACAAATGCTGAAAGTTCAAGTTTTGCTGCTAGCTCAACTGCTGCTGCCTTCCTATGCGAATTTGTGGAAGAAAAACCATATATTCATTTAGACATTGCTGGAACAGCAGATACTAATGATGGTCGTGGAACCGGAATAATGATTAAAACATTATTTGAATTATTTAAAGGATAATCCTAGACTGCACCCAAAAAAGTAAGTAAAGAAAAAAAGTCTTTGCTAAACTTTAAAGGAGGTGCATTTTTATATGGCAAGAAAAGGACAAAAATTTAATAAATATTAGACTGCACCCCGTTTAGTAAGTATTAATAAAAAGGTTTACAAACTTTCATTTATTATATATTTTTCTTTTTGGTTTGAATATCATTTATTTCATTTTTTAACATCATTAATATATTCATTATGAGATTTATAATTTTTATTATGGATTGTTCCTTTTTTAAGTAATGAATGAAAACTTTCAATAATAATGTTGTCTGCACAATGATAATTTTTACCCATTGAAATTATAATTTTGTTATCTAAACATTTACTATTATAATCTTTAGATGTATATTGATATCCGTGATCTGAATGAATTATTGTTTTATTTAGATCTTTTTTTATTTTTTTAATTTTATTAATTGCATCATTTAAATTATCAATCAACAATACTTGATGGATATACTAAAGAAATTATTGATGTAAAATGATCAAAATTTAATAATAACAAACTTGTAATTGATAATTTAAATGATGCAATTAATAAAATTAAAAAAATAAAAAAAGATTTGGCGTCCTGTACGATGAGCCGGCAAAAAAATTCTTATGAGATTGTTTTTTATTTTTAATTTGTTATAATTTTATTAACTTTTTATGATTTAGTTTTACAGTATACAATTATTAACAAAAAGGTTAGATGGGAATGCAAAAATGGATGTAAAAAGTAAAAAGAAGTTTAAATTTAAATTACCAACAGCATTCACAATTTTATTGGGAATTACGTTGCTAATTATTATAATTTCCTGGATTCCAGGAACAACGCAAACATGAACAGATGCGGATGGAAAAGTTCTTGGAGGACCTGCCGGAATTTTTGACTTATTTTTAGCCCCAATGCAAGGGTTTAAAGATAAAGTTGATGTTATTGTCTTTATTTTAGTCCTAGGAGGATTCTTAGGAATTATTATTCAATTGAAAGCATTAGATGCGGGAATTGGCCGTTTAGTTGTTAAAATGAAAGGCTGTGAAATCTGAATTATTCCAATTGTAATGTTTTTATTTTCCGTTGGAGGAACAACTTATGGAATGGGTGAAGAAACAATTGCCTTATATCCAGTTATTATTTCGGTGTTATTAGCTGCTGGTTTTGATGTTTTAACCGCAGTAATGGCAATTTTATTTGGAGCAGGAATTGGATGTATTGGGTCAACCTTAAATCCATTTGTAATTCAAGTTGCTGCCGATTCAGCTGGTATTCCTGATTTAACATCAACAACAGGAATCATTTGAAGAGCTGTTTCATGAGTATTACTAACTGCGGGAGGAATTTCTTTTGTTGTTTGATATGCCTTACGTGTGCGTCGTACTCCAGGGAAATCACCATTATTTGATAAAAAAGATTTTTATGAAGCAGAATTTGCGATTGTTGATGATTTACCAGAATATAATGGTAAACGAAAAGCAATTATGGCAATCTTTATGCTAAGTTTTATTTTTATGATTTTTTCCTTAATTGGATGAGATAAATTTGGAATTCCATTCTTTGTTAATTTTACCGAGTTAGTTAGCAAACATGCTCTGTTTATTGCGCATTTCTTTACGCCATTAGGACAATGATCATTTATGGAAATTTCCGCTTTTTTCTTCATTGCATCAATTATTATTGCATTAATTAATTGAAAAGGTGAAGAAAACTATGTTAATAGTTTTATTAGTGGTTCAGCTGATATTCTATCAGTTTGTTTAGTTATTGCCTTTGCTACGGGAATTGGTTTTATTATGACTAATACGGGAATGCAAACAAAATTAATTAGTGGCTTATCAGCCCCAGTGTCAAAATTAGGAAGAACCGGTTTTATTATGGTAGCCTTTTTTTTCTTCTTAATTATTTCATTTGTTATTCCATCGAGTTCTGGTTTTGCACAAACTGTTTTCCCAATTTTAGGACCAGTTGCTAATAGCGTTGCCGTTGGATTAACATCGGAAACAATCACAGCCTTTTCATTTGCGAATGGAATTATTAATTTAATTTCACCAACAAGTGCAATTTTAATGGCCGCCTTATCAATTTCAAAAATTTCTTATGGTAGCTTTATGAAAGCATCATGACCATTAATTGTTGGAATTGTCGTGGCAACCATCATCTTATTAGGAATCGGTACCTTGTTACCAATTTCTTATCCGGCTGTTGCTCCTTTCAGTGAAACAATCAATCCATTAAATTTAAATTAATTAAGAAAGCTTTATTTTTATACTGTAAAACTAAATCATAAAAAGTTAATAAAATTATAACAAATTAAAAATAAAAAACAATAATCACAAAAAATATTAAATTAAAAATATTGTTTTTAATATTTATTTTTAAAATTATAAAATTAAACACAACAAGAAATAAATTTTACTAATCTTAACAAACACTAATTTAATTTAAAAAAATTTTTTTAAAATTTTTTTCTATTGTTTTTCATTTATAAAATTCTTTTCCTCTATCGGTTAAAATACAACTAAATTTACTAATACCAATTTGTTTAATCATTTTCATTAAAATTGTTAATACAATACTTGCCTTTTTACTAAATAAAATATGATAAAAAAGTATTTTTGATTTACGATTTACTAAAACTAACAAATAAAAATTACCACAATCAAGAGTATCCATTTCTCAAATTCCACTAAAACTTAAATCATTTCCATAATCATTTAAAAATTTCTTATAATCTCTAATATTAAGTAATTTTCCATAATTATCATTTTGTTCCCCATTTTTTGTTTTTCTTTTTTTATTTTTAAAATATAACATTTCTTTTTTTAAATTAAAATAACCTAATTTAATATATTTATATATTGTTTTAAAACATACACCAAATTTTACATTATATTGTAATTCATACGAAGTAATAATATTTTGTGGCGAACGACCAAAATTATTATATTCATTAGAAAAATGACTTAATTCTTGTGAATTTAACATTGAATATTTACGACATTGTTTTTTATTTTTATCATGTATTTTTTGTGCTTTTGCAGCATTATAATTATTAATATTATCAAAACATATTTAACTCTTGCCAAATAGTTCTATAATCTCTATTCATTTGCTTAGCAATTTTTCGAATATTAATTGTTCCATTTCCCTTTTTAAATAATTCATTATCTTTTAATTTTTCCAAATTTACTCTTTCATTAAAATCTAATCTTTCATATTTTCTCACACTTTACCTCCTAAAATATTTAAAATGTTATAATTTATGTGCAATAATTATAACATTTTAAATAAGGAGATAAAAATATGAAAAAGTTACTAAGTATTTTAGGAGCAATCGTATTAACAGCAACAAGTACAACATCATTAATTAGTTGCGAAAAACCAAATAATAGTGAAAACGGCGAGTAATAAACCAGAACCCAAACCACAACAATCACCAATTGGAAGTAATTGAAGATTGTAAATTATGCGGGATAATTTATTCTTTACTTTTTAATTTCAATATCATTTGCAATCTTATTGACAGTATTAATAACAATATCTTTACTATACTTTTTCACTAACGACCGCAAAATTAAATATTTCTTTATTTGCATAATTTCAACCTCCTATAATTAACTTAAAAGTTAACTTTTTATGATTTGGTATTTACAATTTACAGAGAAATGTCATATTGTATTAGTTATTACTTAAATGAAAAATGAATTAATAATAACGTGTAAATTGTAAATTTATTAAGTAATCCTATTTTATACTTGTATATATATATATATATATATATAATGTAAATAGAAATTGATAAAAAGGAGAAAGACAAGTATGAAAAAGTTATTAAGTTTATTAAGTGTATTAACAATTATTGGAATTGCTGCACCAACTGTAATCGCTGATTGTCCTTATCAAAAAAATAACATTAAAGATTTATCAGAATTAAATTGAACAGGTTTAAATATAACCAAAAATAAAAAAAATACAAATAATAAAATTAAACATATATTTAAAACTAATGGAGCTGATAAACCAACAGAACAACAAATTAAAAACAAAATAAAAGAATTAAATTCCAAGTTAGATATTAATAAAATTAATGTTACAGAAATTACTGAAAATAGTGCAGTAATCACAATAACTGGTTTTAGTGGTAAAAAAACAATTAATTTTATAGTTGATAAATCTGTTGATTTAAATACTATAATTTCAAATAATGCTAGTTTAGGTCAAATAATTAGTAATGAGGAGGGTAAAAAAAATATTGTAAATATAAGTAAAATACAAATTAAAAATAAATTAAGAGAACTATTTCCGTCATTAAATATTTCAAAAATTAATATTAAACAACTTAATACACATTCTTCCAAAATTACTTCAAATGACACAAACGTTTATACTGGTGAAACAGATATTAAATATACTTTACCATTAGGTTTTTATATAAAAAATAATAATTTGGGTGTAATAAAAACCAATGGTCTAAGTATACCAACAGAGAATCAAATTAAAGATAAAATAAAAGAATTAGACTCTACGATGTTAAAAAGTAGATTTTTAAATTTTTTGAAAATTAATAGTATAACTTCTACAAATGCAAAAATTAGTTGTATTCCAAATGATATTGTTTCTGATATATTAGATATCAATTTTACAGTTGATAAATCTGTATTACTAAGTACATTTATTACTAATAATACTTTAGGCGAATTTAAAACTAATAATTTATCTAACCCAACAGTACAACAAATTAAGAATAAAGTAAAAGAATTAAATCCATTATTGGTAGATATTGATAAAATAAAAGTTGAAAATATTAGTAATAATAAAGCAACCATTAATTTTTCTGATTTAACTGTTTATAGTGGAAATATAGATGTTAATTATTCTATTTCAATAGAATCACTTAATTGATAATAAATGTAAATTGTAAATTTATTAAGTAATCCTATTTTAGACTTATATATATAATGTAAATAGAAATTTGTAAAAAGGAGAAAGAAAAGTATGAAAAAGTTATTAAGTTTATTAAGTGTGTATACTGTAAAACTAAATCATAAAAAGTTAATAAAATTATAACAAATTAAAAATAAAAAACAATAATTACAAAAAATATTAAATTAAAAATATTGTTTAGACTGCACCCTGTTTAGTAAGTATTAATAAAAAGGTTTACAAACTTTCATTTATTATATATTTTTCTTTTTGGTTTGAATATCATTTATTTCATTTTTTAACATCATTAATATATTCATTATGAGATTTATAATTTTTATTATGGATTGTTCCTTTTTTAAGTAATGAATGAAAACTTTCAATAATAATGTTGTCTGCACAATGATAATTTTTACCCATTGAAATTATAATTTTGTTATCTAAACATTTACTATTGTAATCTTTAGATGTATATTGATATCCGTGATCTGAATGAATTATTGTTTTATTTAAATCTTTTTTTATTTTTTTAATTTTATTAATTGCATCATTTAAATTATTAATTACAAGTTTGTTATTATTAAATTTTGATCATTTTACATCAATAATTTCTTTAGTATATCCATCAAGTATTGTTGATTGATAATGTTTTTTACCATTTCAAATTAAATAAGTTATATCAGTAAATAAAATTGAAAATCTTTCTTTAATATCATTAAAATTACGATTTACTAAATCAGGATATTTAATTATATTTTTATTTCTATTTTGTTTTATTAATATTTTTCTACGCATACGCTTTACATATTCAGCTTGAATATTATTTTCTTTCATAATTCGCAATACTTTCTTAGCATTATAAACAATGCCATAATCTTCTTTTAAATATTTGGTAATTCGACGATAACCAAATTGTTTTAAATTTTCTTCATAGACTTTTACAATATTTTTTAATGATTCGCTATCCTTACCATTACTTGAATAATTTTTATATTTATCTCAATAACTACGCTTTAAATCTGTTATATCAAGTAATAAATTTAGTGAATATTTATTAATGTTTTCTTTGATAAAAGATACAATTTTTCTTTTATTTAATTGTAAAAGTCATGAAGCTTTTTTAGTAATTCATACCTAACTTTGTAATAGTTTAAATCTCTTTTTTTAAATGATTCTTTTGGACTTTTATTGGTGTTTAAAATTCCTTTCTTAAAATTTTCATACCATGAAGCAACAGTTTTTTTATTAATTTGATATTTTTTTGCAATAAAACTTATACTATTATTTTTAACCTCTTGTACTATCATTTTTTGAAAATATGCTGTATATTTATTAAATTTTTGTCCTTTTCTTGCCATATAAAAATGCACCTCCTTTAAAGTTTAGCAAAGACTTTTTTTCTTTACTTACTTTTTTGGGTGCAGTCTAGTCTCTCTCTACACTATTCGTTAATACTTCTATATCTTCAAGATCAGATAATCTAATATTTGTATCATTTGCATATTTTTTAAATTCTTCTTCCAATAAAAATATTCTTTCTTTTAATTTTTTATTTTATTTTAAAATTAAATCTAAATTATTTTTATTCATTTATTTTTCACCTCCTTAATTTAACTAAAAAAGTGATTATAAGAACCTGTTTAAAATCTTTTAGAAAATAAGATAAAATAAATATATATTTTAAAATAAGAGGTATATATGAATAAAAATTATCCTAGTAATATAAGTAAAAAGCAATTTGAAAAAATAAGATCAATTTTATAAAACAGTAAAAAGAAAACAAAACCAATAATTTTAGATTTATATGAAATATTTTGCGGAGTACTATACATATTGAAAAGCGGTTGTCAATGGAGAATGTTACCAAAAGATTTTCCAAAGTGACAAATTGTATACTACTATTTTCAAATTTGAAGTAAAAATAATGATAAAGATCCTAGTTTGTTGCAATTAGTTTTAAAAAAATTAGTTGAAACAGTTCGCATAAACAATAATCGTCAAGAAAAAACTAGTTTTTGTATAATTGATTCTCAAAGTGTCAAAAATACAGACAGTGCTGAAAAGAAAGGTTATGATGCTGGTAAAAATATTTCAGGAATAAAACGTCATATTGCAGTTGATACTCAAGGTTTACCACATGCAATTTATATAACAACAGCAGAAACAACAGATTGCACAGTTTCTTTTAACTGAGATATATAAATAAAAATTTTTCTAGATTATTATTAATATATAAAGTTAGGAGAAACATTGCAGATAGTTAGTTTATCATTCTTTTTATTTATTAAATTGATTTAATGATATCATATTTATTTTTTTAGACAATGTTAATTGTCTTTTTTTTAATTGAGATTTATTTTAAACTAAAATATCATCATAAAATAAAACTGTATAGTTTGTATAAAAAGACAGAAAAAAATCACATATAATTTGGCATAGGTGGCTATAACCATAACCTCCTAGCTCTCTGTTTTAATAAAAATTAATATAATAACATTTTATTATCGCCACCTCCTTTCTATGTACAAGATTATTATTAATCTTGTTTTTTATTAAAAATAAATTTGACAAATATCTAAAATAGAGTTAGTGTGTGAACAATATTAACTTTATAAATAAAAAAGAAAAGAGGGCAAAATAAATGATAAATATTGATGAGAATTTTTTTAACAATTCTATTAATTTTTTTGATAAACAAAGTATTGAAATTATTCAACAAAATTTAGAAGATTGTGATGAATGAATTTTTAAAAATTATAAAAATGATGAAACTTTAAAAGAATTTAAAGATTATAAAGTAAAAGAAATAAAACTAAGAACATTAACTATTTTAAATGGGAAAATAACTTTTAAAAGAAGAAAATATTATAAAATTAATCCAGAAACAGGCAAAGAAGAATATATTTTTCCTTTGGATAAGCTTTTAGGAATTGAAAAATGACAAAGAATAGATAATACTGTTAAAGAAAAAATATTATCATTTATTGGCAATAAAAAAACATATCAAGATATTTTAGATACTATGGAACATGTAAAAATTTGTATAAAAACAATTTCAAATATTATGAAAAATGCAAAAACTGATAAAGAATATTATATTAATAAAACTGATAAAAAATAAAGGTACCTCATACTTTATATATTCAAATTGATGGAACTTATTTAAAAATGTGAAATGAAAAGAAAAAATTAAAAGAAAAAATAAAAAAACATAGTATATTTTCAATTGTTCATACTGGATTTGATAAAGAAAAATCAACTAAAAAAAGACCTTTAATTGCAAATAAATTAGGTGTTATAGAACTAGATAATATCCCAGAATATATTAAAAAAAATAGTAAATTAACTAATTTTGTTAATAAATTACTTATATTAATTACAAGTTATTATGATATTAATGACAATATTGAATTTATGGTATTGGGTGATGGAGCAACATGAATTAAAAATATTGCAAAATTTATTCAAGAGTACTTTTCTAAAAATAAAGTACATTACACGATAGATAAATTTCATCTTGCAAGTAGATTTAAAAAATTATATCCTTATCAACGTAAAAACAAGCAAAATAAAGAAACATATCATAAAGCAGTTGATTATTTTTTAATGCTAAATATGAAGAATTATTAGAATGTTTAGAAAACAGCGCTTCTTTTATAAAAGAATCAAAAATGAAATTCTTAAAAGAGACAATTAGATTAATTAAAAATAATGAAGAAGGTGTCAGAAATCAAACATTATGAAATAATATTGGTTGTCATATTGAGGGTGATATATCACATTACTGTAAAGGTGTTTCGGTTAAAAAAGCAACTTATAATGAAAAAACTCTTAAAAATAAATTAAATACTAGTATGATGAATTTTAAAAATAAAATTAATTTATTTAATACTAATGAACCATTAGAAGAAAATAGAATTAATTATTCAGTTAATAATTTTGTAAATAATAGTTTACAATCAAACTTATATTTTTATTAATTTTATCTAATAAATTAAATAACTTTAATAAACATGTATTTTTGTCGTGGAAAAATTTAAAAAAATAGAAAAATATATTGACAATAAAAGTAAAAGTAATATAATCTAAATAAGTAAGTGGTATATTATTCCACAATTTCTAAGGTATTAATTAAAACCCTTAAATAATAAATACAATCAAAAAATAAATGATATTCAAACCAAAAAGAAAAATATATAATAAATAAAAGTTTGTAAACCTTTTTATTAATACTTACTAAACAGGGTGCAGTCTAGTATAACCGATAGAGGAAAAGAATTTTATAGATGAAAAACAATAGAAAAACATTTTAAAATAAGAGTTTATTTTTATGATCCTGGTAAACCTCGCAAGAAAGCATTAGTAGAAAGAATAAATAGAGATATAAGGCGTTGATTGGCTCAAAATGAGCCATTAATTAATATTCGTAGTAGATTAAAATCTATTTTAGATATATTAAATACCACAATTAGAAGACCTTGCTTGGAAAATTTTACATCAAGACAATATTTTAAAAAAATTTTTTTAAATTAAATTAGTGTTTGTTAAGATTAGTAAAATTTATTTTTTGTTGTGTTTAATTTTATAATTTTAAAAATAAATATTAAAAACAATATTTTTAATTTAATATTTTTTGTGATTATTGTTTTTTATTTTTAATTTGTTATAATTTTATTAGCTTTTTATGATTTAGTTTTACAGTATACATACTTAAAAGAAAGAAAAGGTGACGCTAACAATGTTTAAATATGCGATTATTGCCAATGATTATCAGGAATCAACACAGTTGGTTACTAAAATTAAGAAACTTTTACAAGAGGAACATTTCGAAGAAGACCTTGTTAATCCGCAATATGTTTTTATTATTGGGGGAGATGGAACCTTATTACGAGCAGTTAATAAATTTCAAGAGATTATTGACAAAGTTGCTTTTATTGTTATTAAGTCAGGTTCATTAGGGTTTTATGCCAATTATGATCAAAATACTTATCCAAAAGCAATTGCTAACATTCTTAATCAGAAGATTAATCTGCGTGAAATGCCCTTATTAGAAATTAAATATAATCAAAATTTAATTCGGTATGCTTTAAATGAAGCGAAGGTTGTTGATCATGTTAAAACAATTAGAACTGAGATTTATGTTAATAATGAATTATTAGAACATTTCAGGGGAAGTGGTCTTGTTTTTGCAACTAAAACGGGGTCAATGGGTTATATGCGAGCAATTAATGGTTCAATTATTGCGACTAATACTTCAACTTTATGGCAATTAAAAGAAATTGCTCCCGTTGCAAATTCAACTTTTTCAACAATTAATGCTTCGATGATTTTAGACCAAGAACAAGTAGTGCGGTTAACAGGGGAGTTAGTTGGAAAGAGTTTGGTCATTGATACTTATGAATCAGAAATTTTAAATTCTGATGTGGAATTAAAAATTAGTCAGAAAACATTAAATTTATTTTATGATAGTGAAAATGATTTAAGTATGATTGCCAAGATGAAGTTATTATTTGTTCATTTTGTAAATTGTGTATACTGTAAAACTAAATCATAAAAAATTATTAATAAAATTATAACAAATTAAAAATAAATTTTATTAATTTTTTATGATTTAGTTTTACAGTATACACCACGATTAAGACGATAAGCATGATCAATTATTTCTTGTAAACCAGGATTTTTTTACTAGTAAGAGTAGGGGAGGGAATATTCCCTACTTCATCTTTATTATTACCAGTGACAGCAGCTCGTAGACGGGCCATTTTAGCTTTAATATCATTTTCATCGACGCCAATGCTTTTGCCATCTTCATCTTCTAACCCTAGTTTATTTTTAATATCATCATTATTTTTTTTAGCATTTGCTAAAATATATTGAATTGTTCCTTTTTCAGCTTTTGCTGTTTTATCAGGTTCGCTATTATTAGTTGGATTTAACATTCGATTCATTTTAGCTTTAATTTTATTTTCTGTTGCACTTGAAATTGCTTTATTACTATTTTCCGGACATTCATGAATTTTTAAATGAATTGGACAAAATGTTGGTACTCCCATTATTAACTCCCCTCTTCTTTCCCATCGGCCTATATAATTATTTGTATACTGTAAAAGTAAATCATAAAAAGTTAATAAAATTATAACAAATTAAAAATAAAAAACAATAATTTTAATTTAATATTTTTTATGATTATTGTTTTTTATTTTTAATTTGGCGTTCTGTACGATGAACCGGCAAAAAAATTCTTGTGAGATTTTTTTATTTTTATATTAAAAAACATAAATTTATTTGCATTATTGATCGGATAGTATCTTTAAATTTAGAACTTTTATTATAAAACAGATTAAGTTCTGTTTTCCCTATACAAAATAAACTTTATTTTTATAAATCCTTTCAAATAAAGGTATTATCTGATCAATAATGCAACTCTTAAAATTTAATATTTTGATGCTTAAAGATGAATAACTCATCTATGGCACGAAGCCTTAAAGAAAGTGTGAAAGCGATTGGCTTTACTACTCCTATTTATTTCTTTAATTCTCGGCAAGATTAATCACTTGCGAAATGTCAGAGCACTTGTTTTTGCTTGTTTTCATAAAAAGAGTGCTGTTAAACCGAAAAAAACAATATCGGACACTAAAAAAATAAGAGGGTTGGATCTCCAAAAGGTTATTTTCTTTATATAAAGTTGTGTAGGGATGGATGAATCGTAATTAATAACTGGGTAAACTGTTTTTTTACTTCCGTGGGTGTATACTGTAAAACTAAATCATAAAAAGCTAATAAAATTATAACAAATTAAAAATAAAAAACAATAATCACAAAAAATAGTAAATTAAAAATATTGTTTTTAATATTTATTTTTAAAATTATAAAATTTATTTTTTGTGATTATTGTTTTTTATTTTTAATTTGTTATAATTTTATTAGCTTTTTATGATTTAGTTTTACAGTATACACGTTATATAGAAATGAGGGAAGAGAATGCGAAAACCAATTATTATTGGAAATTGAAAAATGTATAAAACAACAAGTGAAACAATTGATTTCTTCAAAGAAGTGGATCATGCTTGTGCTGATTTAACAGTTGATGCGGGTGTTGCTGTCCCATTTGTTAATTTAGCATTGGCGAAACAACATGCTCATAATTTAATTATTGCGGCGCAAAACTGTCATTATGAAGATTTGGGAGCTTTTACCGGCGAAATTTCAGTTAATATGTTGAAAGACTTAAAACTGACTCATGTGATTATTGGTCATTCAGAATGTCGTCAAATGTTTAATGAAACGGATGAAACAGTAAACTTAAAAGCAAAAAAAATATTAGCTAAAGGAATGGTTCCAATCATTTGTTGTGGTGAATCCCTAGAACAATATGAAAAAAATCAAACCCAACAAGTTGTTGAGAGCCAAATTGAAAAAGCCTTACAAGGAATTTATTTGGAAGATGTTAAAACAATTGTAATTGCTTATGAGCCAATTTGAGCCATTGGAACGGGTAAAACAGCGACATCAGAAATTTCTCAAAATGTTTGTGCCATTATTCGGGCAAAAATTGCAAGCCTTTATGATGAAGTGGTTGCAAATGTTGTGCGAATTCAATATGGTGGTAGTGTTAAACCAGAAAATATTAAAGAATTATTAGCACAACCAGATATTGATGGAGCCTTAGTTGGTGGGGCTAGTTTAGAACCAAAATCTTTTTTAGGGTTAGTGAAATAATTAATAGTGAAAATGATTCATAAAATGGCATCATTTTTTATTTTTGTGGAAGTTAATTTTTGTTATCGCAACCTATTTTTATTTTTTTTTTTTTTTGAAAATAAGATATAATTTTATTTTGGAATAAGGGATTGAGGTTTAAATGAGTTTAATTAATATTGAAAATTTAAGTCATGCTAACGGTGGAAAGATTTTATATAAAAATTCATCAATTCGAATTAATAAGGGTGAACACTTAGCATTAATCGGAGCCAATGGAACAGGGAAGACAACTTTACTAAGCATTATTTATGGTAAGATTACTCCTGACCAAGGGGACGTTGAATTGCACCCACGAGTAAAGATTGGTTATCTAGATCAGCATCAGGAGTTAGATGGGTCATTAACAGTTGACCAATTTTTAAAATTAACATATCAACATTTATTTGACATTGAAGAAAAAATTCATGCGATTTATGAAAAGATGAGTTTTACTTATGATGAAGATGAACTTGTTAAAGCATTGAAATTACAGGAACACTTAGATCAAAATGGATTTGAAACAATTGATAAGGAAATTCGCAGTTTAGTTGATGGTTTAGGAATTGATCCAGAAAAGTTAAATGTAAAATTGTCCGAATTATCTGGTGGGCAACGAGGAAAAGTTATTTTAGCGAAGTTATTATTATCTGAGAATGATTTTTTGTTATTAGATGAACCAACTAACTTTTTAGATTTAGAACAAGTTGAATGATTAGCAAAATTTTTACAAAACTATGAGAAAGATTTTTTAGTTGTTTCGCATGATATTTATTTTATTAACAAAGTAGCACGAATAATTTATGCTATTGAAAATTTAAGTATTAATCGCTATGTTGGTAATTATCAACAATATTTAGCCTTGAGTGAATTAAAAAATGACCAATATGATAAGGCCCAAAAAAACCAAGAGCGCTTAATTAAAAAATTAGAAACTTATGTGGCAAAAAATAAAGCTCGTGCTTCAACAGCAAAAATTGCCCAATCACGTCAAAAAAAAATTGATAAAATGGATGTGATAGACAAACGTCATGAATTAACAAAACCAAAATTTGTTTTTAAATATAAGAAACCGACAGCAACAACGATTGTTAGTGCTGAGCAATTAGCAATTGGTTATCAGTTTCCTTTAATTAAGCTTTTAACTTTTGATATTCGTGATGGCGAAAAATGTATTGTGCGGGGATATAATGGAATTGGGAAAACAACCTTTTTAAATACTTTAGCAGGGAATATTCCTAATTTAGGGGGAACTTTAAAAATTGATAATGGGGTTGTTATTGCATATTTCCATCAAATTGAAGATTTAATAGATGTTACTCCAATTAAATATTTAAAACATTTATATCCAAATTTAGAAGATGGCCGCATTCGCAGTATTTTGGCAAACTTTGGTGTTAAAAGTACTTTAATGAAAAACAAGATGGAAAAATTATCGGGAGGTGAACAAACCAAAGTTCGCTTATCTGCCTTATCATTACAACCATGTAGTTTATTAATTTTAGATGAACCAACAAACCATATTGATGTTTTAGCGAAAGAAGCATTGTTAGAAGCAATTCAAGCGTTTGAGGGAACCGTTTTAATTACAACGCATGATATTAATTTTAATGTGAATTGAGCTAATAAAGTGCTTGATTTTGAAACAATGATTTAGTTTTACAGTATACATCGTTGGTTAAATACCTTGAATGTTATATCAACTTACTTCGGGTGAAGCATAAGTGTTTATTGGCATCGTGTACGATGCCAATCATAACAAATATTTTGGTCGCATGTATTATTTTAGGGTTTTTATTTATATTTCAGAAATTGTGGGATAAAAATACCATTTACTTAATTAAAGTATATAACTTTTAATTTTATTGTCAACAACATTTTAATATTTTTAAAATTTTTCCACAACAAAAAATATATTTTTATTAAAATTACTTAATTTAATTACTTAATTTTATAATAAATTAATAAAGATATAAATTTTGTTGTAAATTATTATTTAAATTATTAACTAAATAATTTAACTTATTTTCTTCTGAATTAAATAAATCAATTTTATTTTTAAATTTCATCATACTAGTATTTAATTTATTTTTAATAGTTTTTTCATGATAAATTACTTTTTTGAGCATAACGCCTTTACAATAATGAGAAATATCACCCTCAACATGACAACCGATATTATTTAATAATGACTGGTTTCTAATGCCTTCTTCATTATTTTTAATTAATCCAATTGTTTCTTTTAATAACTTTGTTTTTGTTTCTTTTATAAAAGATGTACTACTTTTTAAGCATTTTAATAATTCTTCATATTTAGCAGAATAAAAATAAGCAATAACTTTATGGTATGTTTCTCTATTTTCTTTATTTTTACTTTGATAAGGATATAATTTTTTAAATCTACTTGTAAGATGAAATTTATCTATTGTGTAATGGACCTTATTTTTAGAAAAGTACTCTTGAATAAATTTTGCAATATTTTTAATTCAAGTAGCACCATCGCCCAAAACCCTAATTTCAATATTGTCGTTAATATCGTAATAACTTGTAATTAATATAAGTAATTTACTGATAAAATTAGTTAATTTCCCATCTTTTTTAATATATTCTGGAATATTATCTAATTCGATCACACCTAATTTGTTTGCAATTACAGGTCTTTTTACAGTATATTTTTCTTCATCAAAGCCAGTATGAACAGTTGAAAATATAATATGTTTCTTTATTTTTTTCTTTTTCTGTTTCTTGTTATTTCACATTTTTAAATAAGCACCATCAATTTGAATATATAAAGTATGCGATATTTTTATTTTTTTATCAGTTTTATTAAAATAATATTCTTGGTTTGTTTTTGCATTTTTCATAATATTTGAAATTGTTTTTAGACAAAGTTTTACATATTCCATTGTATCTAAAATATCTTGGTATCTTTTTTTCTCACCAATAAATGATAATATTTTTTCTTTAACACTATTATCTATTCGTTGCCATTTTTCAATTCTTAAAAGTTTATCTAAAAGAAAAAGATACTTTTCTTTTTAGACTGCACCCAAAAGAGTAAGTAAAGAAAAAAAGTCTTTGCTAAACTTTAAAGGAGTAGACTGCACCCAAAAAAGTAAGTAAAGAAAAAAAGTCTTTGCTAAACTTTAAAGGAGGTGCATTTTTATATGGCAAGAAAAGGACAAAAATTTAATAAATATACAGCATATTTTCGAAAAATGATAGTACAAGAGGTTAAAAATAATAGTATAAGTTTTATTGCAAAAAAATATCAAATTAATAAAAAAACTGTTGCTTCATGGTATGAAAATTTTAAGAAAGGAATTTTAAACACCAATAAAGGTCCAAAAGAATCATTTGAAAAAAGAGATTTAAACTATTACAAAGTTAGGTATGAATTACTAAAAAAGCTTCATGACTTTTACAATTAAATAAAAGAAAAATTGTATCTTTTATCAAAGAAAACATTAATAAATATCCACTAAATTTATTACTTGATATAACAGATTTAAAGCGTAGTTATTGAGATAAATATAAAAATTATTCAAGTAATGGTAAGGATAGCGAATCATTAAAAAATATTGTAAAAGTCTATGAAGAAAATTTAAAACAATTTGGTTATCGTCGAATTACCAAATATTTAAAAGAAGATTATGGCATTGTTTATAATGCTAAGAAAGTATTGCGAATTATGAAAGAAAATAATATTCAAGCTGAATATGTAAAGCGTATGCGTAGAAAAATATTAATAAAACAAAATAGAAATAAAAATATAATTAAATATCCTGATTTAGTAAATCGTAATTTTAATGATATTAAAGAAAGATTTTCAATTTTATTTACTGATGTAACTTATTTAATTTGAAATGGTAAAAAACATTATCAATCAACAATACTTGATGGATATACTAAAGAAATTATTGATGTAAAATGATCAAAATTTAATAATAACAAACTTGTAATTGATAATTTAAATGATGCAATTAATAAAATTAAAAAAATAAAAAAAGATTTAAATAAAATAATAATTCATTCAGATCACGGATATCAATATACATCTAAAGATTACAATAGTAAATGTTTAGATAACAAAATTATAATTTCAATGGGTAAAAATTATCATTGTGCAGACAACATTATTATTGAAAGTTTTCATTCATTACTTAAAAAAGGAACAATCCATAATAAAAATTATAAATCTCATAATGAATATATTAATGATGTTAAAAAATGAAATAAATGATATTCAAACCAAAAAGAAAAATATATAATAAATGAAAGTTTGTAAACCTTTTTATTAATACGTACTAAACGGGGTGCAGTCTAGAGGTGTATTTTTATATGGCAAGAAAAGGACAAAAATTTAATAAATATACAGCATATTTTCGAAAAATGATAGTACACGAGGTTAAAAATAATAGTATAAGTTTTATTGCAAAAAAATATCAAATTAATAAAAAACTGTTGCTTCATGGTATGAAAATTTTAAGAAAGGAATTTTAAACACCAATAAAGGTCCAAAAGAATCATTTGAAAAAAGAGATTTAAACTATTACAAAGTTAGGTATGAATTACTAAAAAAGCTTCATGACTTTTACAATTAAATAAAAGAAAAATTGTATCTTTTATCAAAGAAAACATTAATAAATATCCACTAAATTTATTACTTGATATAACAGATTTAAAGCGTAGTTATTGAGATAAATATAAAAATTATTCAAGTAATGGTAAGGATAGCGAATCATTAAAAAATATTGTAAAAGTCTATGAAGAAAATTTAAAACAATTTGGTTATCGTCGAATTACCAAATATTTAAAAGAAGATTATGGCATTGTTTATAATGCTAAGAAAGTATTGCGAATTATGAAAGAAAATAATATTCAAGCTGAATATGTAAAGCGTATGCGTAGAAAAATATTAATAAAACAAAATAGAAATAAAAATATAATTAAATATCCTGATTTAGTAAATCGTAATTTTAATGATATTAAAGAAAGATTTTCAATTTTATTTACTGATGTAACTTATTTAATTTGAAATGGTAAAAAACATTATCAATCAACAATACTTGATGGATATACTAAAGAAATTATTGATGTAAAATGATCAAAATTTAATAATAACAAACTTGTAATTGATAATTTAAATGATGCAATTAATAAAATTAAAAAAATAAAAAAAGATTTAAATAAAATAATAATTCATTCAGATCACGGATATCAATATACATCTAAAGATTACAATAGTAAATGTTTAGATAACAAAATTATAATTTCAATGGGTAAAAATTATCATTGTGCAGACAACATTATTATTGAAAGTTTTCATTCATTACTTAAAAAAGGAACAATCCATAATAAAAATTATAAATCTCATAATGAATATATTAATGATGTTAAAAAATGAAATAAATGATATTCAAACCAAAAAGAAAAATATATAATAAATGAAAGTTTGTAAACCTTTTTATTAATACTTACTAAACAGGGTGCAGTCTATTTTTTTTCCGTGCGACCTTTTCTTTTCCTGTTTCTGAATTAATTTTATAATATCTTTGTCTTTTAAAAGTTATTTTTCCCCTTAAAGTAGTTAATGTTTTTATTTTAAATTCTTTTACTTTATATTCTCTAAATTCTTTAAAAGTTTTATCATTCCTATAATTTTTAAAAATTCATTCATCATAATTTTCTAAATTTTGTTGAATAATTTTAACGCTTTGTTTATCTAAAAAATTAAAAGAATTTTTAATAAAATTTTTATCAATATTTATCATTTATTTTGTCCTCTTTTCTTTTTATTTATAAATTAATAATGCCCACACACTAACTCCACTTTAAATATTTGTCAAGCTTAATTTTAATAAAAAACAAGATTAATAATAATCTTGTAATAGAAAGGAGACGGCGATAATTAAATATTATTAACTATATTAGTTTTTATTAAAACAGACGGCTATGGTTATCTATCGCCGCCTATGTCAAATTATATATACATACTTTTTTGTCATATTACTTACTCAATCTATCAAGGACTTTGTATATATAGTAATACCAATTTTCGCGGGACTTTATTCCAACCAATTTAAAAAAGCTTTTTAATTCCCATTTAACAAATGGTACATCATTTTTGAATCTTGCTTTATATAGATACTGTCATTAAAATATAATGTCAATATAAAAAAAGACAATTAACATTGTCTAAAAAAATAAATATGATATAATTAAATTAATTTAATAAATAAAAAGAATGATAAGCTAACTATCATTCTACTAATCTAGTATAATATAATTATTGTGTTTATCAATAAAAAGAATAGAAGTTTAAGTGTTTATAATCACTTTTTTTAGTTAAATTAAGGAGGTGAAAAATAAATGAATAAAAATAATGAAAATAATTTAGATTTAATTTTAAAAGAAAATAAAGAATTAAAAGAAAAAATATTTTTGTTGGAAGAAGAATTTAAAAAATATGCAAATGATACAAATATTAGATTATCTGAACTTTAAGATATAGAAGCATTAACAAATAAAGTGTGTAGATGTATGGGAAATAAAATAAATAGGAGTTAAAAAATAAATAATATTAATTAATTATTAGTATTTTTATTTTATAAATAAAAATAGTTTAATTAAACTATTTTTTTACTTATTTCCAAAAATTCAATAGCATCATCAACATTATTAACTGTTATAGAAATTGATATGGAGTCTTTAACCTTATTATAATTTTTTTCAACATTAAAATAGCCTTTTTCATTTGAGTCATTGATTTTTTTTATTTTTAAATCATTAATTTTCATATATTTACTCCCTTCGCTTTAATTTACATGACGATGATACCGTCAATAAAATATAATGTCAAATAAATAATTAAAATAATCTACCATTTTATTAATTATTTTAAACGCCACGCGAGGAGTTAATTTATATTAATTATAATATCAATAAAATAATCGCAAGTCCATTTATATTAATACAATCATAATTACAATAATAATCATTCTAGTTTTTCTACTTTTCTAAAATAAAATTAAAAGTGCTTGTATATATATATATATATATATATAATGCAATTAGATCTTGATCTTGATAAAAAGTTTCAAGATTATGAGAAAGAGAAAAACAAGTATGAAAAAATTACTTAGTTTATTAAGTGTATTAACAATTAGCGGAACTGCTATATCAACAATAATTGCCGCTAGTCATTATAAAAAACAAGAAAATAATAAAACAATTAATTTAGAAAAATTAAATAGAAATAAAAGACAAAAAGAAAGCAACAATGAAAATAATAAAATAAATAGAACAAAAATCGTTATTACAACAAATGATTGAATTCAATCTTCTGGTGTAGTGTTGAATAATAAATTATATGTTGGTTCAAATGATCGTAATATTTATGAATACGATCCTGTTACAGAACAACAAAAAATTGTTATTACAACAAATGGATTTGTTCTCTCTTCTGGTGTAGTTTTAAATAATAAACTTTATTTTGGTTCAGGAGATCATAATGTTTATGAATATGACCCAATAACAGAACAACAAAAAATTATTGTTAAAACAAATGGCGCAGTTGAATCTTCTGGTTTAGTGTTAAATAATAAATTATATTTTGGTTAATATGATTATAATGTTTATGAGTATGATCCTGTCACAGGGCAACAAAAAATTGTTATTACAACAAATGGAGTTGTTCGTTCTTCTGGAGTAGTTTTAAATAACAAAATATATTTTAGCTCAGGAGATGATATTCTTTATGAATATGATCCAATAATAAATAAACAAAAAATTGTTATTACTACAGCAGGTACATATTCTTCTGGTGTAGTGTTGAATAATAAACTTTATTTTGGTGCAGGAGATGGAAAAGTTTATGAATATGACCCAATAACAGAACAACAAAAAATTGTTATTGTAACAAATAAATTTATTTGATCTTCCGGTATTGTATTAAACAATAAATTATATATAGGATCAGCAGATAATAATGTTTATGAATATGATCCATTAACAAAACAACAAAAAATTGTTATTACAGCAAATGTATTAATTCAATCTTCTGGCGTAGTTTTAAGTAATAAAATTTATTTTGGTTCATGAGATAAAAATGTTTATGAGTACGATCCAATAATAAATAAACAAAGGGTTGTTATTACCACAAATAGATTAATTCGTTCTTCTGGTGTAGTTTTAAATAACAAAATTTATTTTGGTTCGCGAGATCATAATGTGTATGAATATGATCCGGCTACAGGACAACAAAAAAATGTTATTACAGCAAATGATCCGTTTCCTTATGCAGAAAATTCGTTTATTTATTCAGGAACGATATTAAACAACAAAATTTATTTTGGTTCAACAGGTAATAGTGTTTATGAGTATGACCCCATGACAGGACAGCAAAAAGTTGTTATTAATGGAGGTGGATCAATTGTATCATCGGCGACAAAGACGTTAAATAATAAAATTTATTTTGGTGGATTAAATTATGGTATTTATGAGTATGACCCCATGGCAGGAGAGCAAAAAATAATTATCACAAGAGAAGAAAAAATTAAAATTTTTGGAGTGGTTTTAAATGATAAAGTATATTTTAATTCACAAGATAATAATAATCTTTATGAATATGACTTAATGATAAATAATCAAAAAATTGCTATTACAGCAAATGGTTCACTTAGTTTTTCGGCGTTAGTTTTAAACAATAAAATATATATAGGTTCATTAGATAATAATATTTATGAATATGATCCAGTGACAAAACAACAAAAAATTGTTATTACATCAAATGATGGTTCGTTTCCTTATTCTGGAATAATATTAGATAACAAGATTTATTTTGGTTCTAGTGATCATAATGTTTATGAATATGATACAGTGACAAAACAACAAAAAATTGTTATTAGAACAGAAGGAGAAGTTTGATCTTTAGGAGCAGTATGACAAAATAAAATTTATTTTGGCTCACATGATCATAATGTTTATGAATATATAACAAATAATAAACAAAATTTATGTAATGTTATTACAAATACCCAATTAGGAAAATTAGAAAATAGCAATCAACAAACTATTTTAAATGAATTAAATTATTTAAATCCTGATTTAGATATATCAGAATTAGAAGTAATTAATATAACAAATAATTTGGCAATAATTAAAGCAAAAATAAATAGTACTAAATCTATTGGTGAAAATATAGTATATTATAAAATAAATAATCAAAAAAATAAGATTATTAACTTGAATAAATTAATAAAAAGAGCTATTTTTTAACATTTCGTGATAAAAATCCTACTTTATTTTTTAAAGAAATAAAAGATATTAATACAAATAATTTAAATTTTGGCAATGTTGAAGTAACAAGAAATAAAGATTTAAATTTAAATACTGATTTCAAAAATGTTTGTTTTACTACAAAAGAACGCAAAAACAATTCCCCGATTAAAAAAACAGTAAAAATACCTAAATGTGAATATAATCAAAAATCAAATTTTATCTTTCAAATTATTAAAGGAATAAGTAAAAACGGAAAAGATAATCCACAAGTTGGTTGAATTTTAAATATGGATGATGAAAATCAATTAGCAGACTTTGTAAATATTAATTATCGAGATGAAGTAATAGCACATGAGTTATCAAATTATTTTGATTTTTCAAATTTAAATAAACAAGAGCAAGAAATGATTTTATATACATTTAATGAGCCAGAAGAAGAAATAGAACTTGCCCCTCATGAAAAAGCAACAATTCTTTATTCAGTAAGAGAAAGAAAATATGAATCAACATTAAATTCAAAACAAAAAATTACGGGAACAATTAACGCAAAAATAATTGATGGTAATAATAAAGAACAAATTGTTATATTATCAATTAAAGAAGCAATGCAAATATTAAAAAAATATAGTTTATTACCAGATGAAATTCTTCTTAATGAAGATAATAGTATAACTTTTAACGGAAAAGCAATTTTTTCATTAATAAGAGATAATAAACCAAAGTTAATTATAAATACAGAAATAATATAAATTATGAAAAAAATATTAAGTATTTTATGAATAATTAGTTTAATTACTATCGGAAGTAACAATTTAATTGGTTGTAAAAATAATAATAATAATAAAATAAAAAATGGTAATATATCACAATATGAATATAAATTAGAAAAACCGCCCAAAAACAGTAATTGAAAAATAGTTGATAATTCTAAAGAAAGTTTAGAAAAAGAATTTAATCAAAAAAATGATAAATGATATATTTTGATATATGCTAGTAGATTTATATTAAAAGAGAAATATGATCAAGATGATAAAATTAAACTCTTTTATTTTTATAATACAGCTGATGGAATAACTTACAAAGCAATAAAATTTGGTAATGCAAAATATGCCACTTTAGAAGATTTGATTTTTTATCGTTGAGATGGCAGTATAGATGAACCAAATACACCAATTATTAGCCAACAAAAAAGACAAATTAATTGAAAAGTATAAAATAAAACAAAAAAGTGTACATCAAAAAATATGTAAAGTTAAAAAAGACTTTGCTAAATTTTTTGGGAGGAACTTTTTATTTTTTAAATATAAATTTAATATTTATAATTATTGTAATATCTATTCAACTTAAAATAAATTATTATAACAATTATAAATATTAAAATAAAAAATTAAATTAAATCTTAAACTAAAATATTTTTTCTAAAATTATATATAAATTACAGATTAAAATGGAATAAATATTTAATTTGCATTTACAATTTACAAAAATTATCGAAATACATATTATAAATCAATAATTGGTGTATTTGGTTCATCTATACTGTCATCTCAACGATAAAAAATCAAATCTTCTAAAGTGGCATATTTTGCAGTACCAAATTTTATTGCTTTGTAAGTTATTCCATCAGCTGTATTATAAAAATCAAAGAGTTTAATTTTATCATCTTGATCATATTTCTCTTTTAATATAAATCTACTAGCATATATCAAAATATATCATTTATCATTTTTTTGATTAAATTCTTTTTCTAAACTTTCTTTAGAATTATAAACTATTTTTCAATTTTTAATATATCTACTTAAAATATATTCTTCTACTTCTTTTAATTCTTTCATTTTTCGATATTTTAAATCTGTTAGATTATTTTCAATATTTTGAGTTTCTTCTTGAATTTTTTGGTTGATTGTTAATAGTTTTGATGGGTTGTGGGCTGATTCTATTAAAAATGGTAATAAATATGTACTTTCATCTTTGATATTTTCAAAAGTTATAATAGCAACATTGTTTTTATTAACTTTTGCTTTAAAACTTATTAATGGAAATTCGTAAATACCATCATTTGGTTTTTGATTTAAATTGTCTTGAATTAATTTTTCTTTTATGTTAATTAATTTTACTTCAACGGGATTGCCAAATTCTTTTAATTCACCATTTATTAATTTTACTTCTTTATTTAAATCCACTCTAATTACCATATAATAAGTTTCATTATTTTCTATATCATTTCAATCAAATGAATATTTTGTGTTTTTTTCTAATTTTATAATGCGACCACAAATACTTAAATATAATTGCGGATTAAAAGTAAATTCAACACCATCATCTGTTGTTTTATATGTATATTTTAGTTTTTCATTTTCATTTTGGATTAAAAAACCCGTTGAATTTTGATATATATTTTCACCATTAGGTAAAAGTGTTTTTGTTTGTTGTTTTAGTAATAAATCGTATAATATTATTTGATCTTTTGCTAAAATAATACCGCCATTATCAAATGTTATTTTTCTAATTCCCATTTTTTATTTCCTTTATTTATTTTGCGTCATCATCATTTTTAATTATTGTTTCTATTTTTTCATCATCTAATTGATCACATTCTTTTTTAATTTTTTCTTTTAATTTAATTAGTAATTTATTAAATTGTGCTAATAATGCCGGCAGTCCTAATGTTAATCCGTTAATAGTCCAGTATAGTATTTTTAAAAAGAAGAGTTTAATTTTTTTATTTTTCATTTTTCTTATCTCCTCCTTGTTTTTGTTTGATATTTATTTCGTTGTTATTTGATAATTTATTGTTGAAATTAACGGTCATAATATCTAGTTTTGTTTCAATTCGTAAAATTGATAATTGAATTTCGCTTTTTAATTCGTTAAATTCTTTAATATAAATATTGTTTATATTTTGTATATTTGATATTTCTTTGTTGATTGTTTTTAATTCACTTTTAATGTTTTCATTTTCTTTTTGAAGACTGGCATTTTGTTGTTTAATATTTTTATTTTTCTTATTTAATCACATTGCCATTGTACCAGCACCCCCGCCAGTAAAAACTAATAATATAATTGTAATAATTTCAAGGACTTGTTCCATTAAATATTAAATTTCCTTTTAATATTATTAATTTCATTATTAATTTGTGTTTCAATGTTTTCTGCTTTTTTATAAAATTCTTGCTTAATATCTTCAATTTTTTTAATATTTTTAATTAACTGGTCTGTCTCAATGTAATTTAATAATTCTTTAATATTTGTAATATTATTTGATGTTGTTTGATAACTAATTAATGCTATTTCATAAATGCCATTTTATTTATTAATTAGATTGTCATTTTGTAAATTTGGGGTTGAGCCGTTATTGTATTTAATTTCTAAATTAACTGGATCAGATTGTCCTAAATTAACTTTTATTATTACATATCCATAGTAAGTTTCATTGGGATTGCTTGGTTGAATTAATTCTATTTCTGTATTTTCTTCAAGTTCTAATAATCTGCCATAAATTAAAATATAGTTTTGATTAAAAGTTATTTTGTTATTATTTTGCGTATAAAGTACTTTTTCATTGTTTTTAATAATTCCTATTTTGTTTTCTGTGTTACTTGATAAAAAATAATTTTGTATATTTGCATCATCTGCTGCTTCAATATTATGGTTATTAAATGTTTTTCCTATGATTGCCAATTTTATTCACCTCATTAGTCGTGTGTCATCATACCGTCATTAAAATATAATGTCAAATAAAAAAGACAATTAAAATTTCCTATAAGAATTAATATGATATTATTAATTTGATTAAAGGAAAAAATAAAATGGATAAAAATAAAGAATGTTCTTGTAGTAATTGTGATATTTGTAAAATTAATTTAGAATTTGAACAAGAAAAAGAAAAAATTATAAACAAATATTCTAATGAATTAGATCAAAATTTTTGTAATTATAAAGAAATTGAGGAATGTAAAAAAATTATAAATGATTCAATAAGAGATACTATTTTAAGATATTGTGAAAATAAATATGATGATACAAAATTGAATAAAGCTTATGAAAAAATAAAAGAGTTAGAGAAAAAAATTAATGAATTAGTAAATAAAGAAATAGAACAATTAGAAATTATAAGAAAAGAAAAAATTAATAATTTAAATAATTAATAGTTATAATAATTTTTATTATTATTTAAGGGGCTATACAGACACATAATTCTGGATAATTAATTCTGGTTCTTTCTTATAAGAAAGGGAACAAAAAAAATTATAAAAAATAAAATATCTTGATAAACTTTGATGAATTTGCTGATTATTTTTTAAAAGTAAAATTTGAAGATCCAATTATTTAAAGTTAATTAAATTGAGACTCAGTTAATTGGGCAGCTCTTTATTTTTGATAAAATTAGTTTTTAAATTTTCTTTTATTTTTTCTAAAATTATGTTTTTAATATCAATTCAAAAATTTTCTAAAATAAAATCAATATTTTTTTGATTATTTATTATTTGTAAAATGCATTGATCAAAGCTTTTTTTAAAAATATTTTCTTTTTCTTTCATTTTTGTTATTTCCTTTTTAAATAAATTATTATTATTTTGTATTTATAATTTTATTCTCTAATTTTCCAATTAGTATTATTTTTATTTTCTTCTTTTTTTATTTTTTCTTGGCAAGATTGTAAAAATTCAATGGCTTCATTTAAATCTCATGTATCAATAATTATTTTAAATTTTTTTGTATTATATAGTTTTTATTGTTAACTACCACGACAATAAAGATTTCTTTTATTTTCATTATTGGGACAATATTCTTCTAAAAAGTATTCTTGTTTGTTGTGTGATGAAAAACAATTTTTATTAAAGTTTTCGTATTCTAATTTTAATTTTTTATCTAAAAACATATTTTTTTCTCCTTTTTATTAATGTAATGATAATGTCATTTTTTAAAATTGTCTATTAAAATTAAATATTTTTTGTTTTTAGCATGTCAATAAAATTAATTCTTGCTTTTTCAAATACTAAATGAATGGTATTTTTGGGTAGTCGGAAAAAAGCTTAGGTTTTATAAAAATTATAAATAAAGTAATTAAATATAAATTAAAGGAATCGCTTATTAGAGCGATTTTTTTATTTGCATTATTCATCAGATAGTATCTTTAAAATTAAAAATTAGTTAATATTTATAATTTCCTTTCTATGATTTATTATATTTTTTCGGTTTAACAACTAATAATATCATTTTTAATAAAGGTACTATCTGATGAATAATGCAATCTAAAACTTAATATTTTGATGCTTAAAGATGAATAACTCATCTATGGCACGAAGCCTTAAAGAAAGTGTGAAAGCGATTGGATTTACTCTCCTATTTATTTCTTTAATTATCGGCAAGATTAATCACTTGCGAAATGTCAGAGCGCGTGTTTTTTGGTTTGTTTTCATAAAAAGAGTGTTGTTAAACTGAAAAAAACAATATCGGACACTAAAAAAACAAGAGGGTGGAGCTCCAAAAGGTTATTTTCTTTATAAAGTTCTAGGGATGGATGAAGCGTAATTAATAACTGGGTAAATTTGTTTTACTTCCGCGGGGGATAAACTTCTGTCTAAATATAAAGTTTTAGTATCGCCACCACACTCACCCCCGAAGTGAGGTGGATGGCGAATTAAGCTAATTAAATCAAAATATAAATATTCTTACTAAATATCAAAATATTAACCCATAAAGGGATTTTCTGTTTGTTTAAAAAGATAAATAAAATGAAAGGAATAAAATATTATGCAAGAATATAAAAGTAAATATATCAATAAAAATTGAAATGAAATAACAACATCATTTGATTGAGATAATTGTAAACCGGTTGATTGTCGTATTTCCCATCATAAAAATCATTATGATTTACAATGTTTAGAATGAGCAAAAATGTATTTAAATTTATTTGCAGATAAATGAGATGTTATTATTTCATATATGCAACATTATAAAATTAACGATATTTTAGATTTAGCAACAGAAGGATGAAAAATATTACAAATTGACAAAAAAATAAACCAAATAAATTAAAATATATTATTGCAATTGATCCTGCCGGAATTGGTCAAACTGGTGTTATTATTTATAATGTTTTGCAAAAGAAAATAATTAATAATATTACTTTTAATTCCAAAAATGAAGAAGAAGCAATAAATAATATTTATTTAATATTAAATCAATTTAAAAATAACATTTGTTCTTATTTAAATAAAGTTCTTGTAATAATTGAAGATTATCAACCGCATAAGGGATTAAAAATAAAAAACCCATTATCTACTCCTAAATTCATTGGTGGTTTAAAAGTTTTATGTAAATATCTATTTAATTTAAATTTTGTTTTACAATCACCAGTTATTAAGAAAAATTATATTTATAAAGGAAATATTAAAATGTCAGAGCATGAGCATGATGCTTGAAAACATTTACAATATTTTATAGCAAAAGGAGTTGATAAAAATGGCACAAACAAAAAGCAATTTACCTAAAAAATTAATAACTAACAAATCTAAAATGAAAAATAAAAGAATTAATAAGTTAGAATTAACTGTTAGATTACATGAAAATCCGATTAAAACTAAAATTAAGGCAATGGTTGCTGGTGGTGTTGAAGTTGATGCTTGTTCTGCTAAATGTCAATGAGAAGGATTAAATCATTCAACATTATCAATATATAACCCACATATTTTAACTAATTTTTAAAGGCGCTCTGTAGATACAAACGGCAAATTTATATCTTGTTAGATTAATAATAAAATATTTTTAATAAATTGCAACCATTTTTTCAAAAAAAAATAAATTTTTGTAATTTCATCTTATTTTAAGTATATTTAAGCACACTAAAAATGATTTATTAAATTTTAACTAATAAATTTATTTAATATTTTGTAAAAACATTGCTTTTGCACTTATTCAGTTTAAACACGGTCGAAGTTTATCATTTATAACATTAACTATTCAATCTATCATTTTTTGACTAACATTATTAAAATCAGTTCCTTTAGAAAGTCAATATCTAAATTCGCCGTTCATATGTTCAATTAGTGGTTTTTATTGTGGTTTACCAGGATCACAAAAATAAACTTGTGTTTCAGCAAATATTTCCATTTCTCTTCATTTACTAAATTCTTTTCCTCTATCAGTTATTATTCCTTTAATTTTTCCAATTAAATTATTACTTATAACAATATCTTTAAATTTTTCTAAAACCTCATTAGCGGTATTATTTTTTAATTTCATTGCAAAATAATTGTTACTTGATTGTTCAACTAATACCAAACAACTAGATTGATGGTGTTTTCCCACAACAGTATCCATTTCGAATCAACCAATACTAGAAACTTTATTTTCAATATCTCAAATTGATTTAAAATTAATTAATTTTCCACGATTATCTTGTTTTTGTTTTGTTTTATATTTTTTACCACGATGGGGTAAATTTTCTTTTCTTAACCCCAATTTTCCTAAGTGGATTCATTTATATAAAGTTTTAACACAAGCAGGAAATTTAACACCAAACTCCAAGAAATAACGATAAATTAATTGTTCGGGTGTATCGTGGTATTTATTAAATCTTATTTTAATAAAATCTAACTGCTCTTTTGTAAATTTAGGTAGTTTTTTAATGCATTTTTTACGTTTTTGTTTATAATCTTTTTGTGCTTGATATGGATTATAATCTTGTATATTTTTAAATCGCTTAATTTCTCTTTTAACAGTATTAATTCCACGACCAGTTTGTCGTGATATTTCAGATAAATTAATTGTGCCATTTTTCTTTTTGCAAGTATCAGATAATAATAAATCCTTAAATAAATCTCGTTCATCAAATATTAAATGTTTAAATTTTCTCATTTTTATACAAATTCCTTTCATTTTTTCTTATAATGTATTATATATAAAATAAAGAGGTCAATAAATATGCAAGAATTTAGTAAAATTAATAATAAAAAACGAATTACTAGTTATGAACATTTAAATAAAAAATATGATTTAAATTTTAGTGACTATAATTTTGGTTTTGATTGATAAGTATTTAAAGATTTTGTTGGTGATAGTTATGCCCGATATTTTACTTCGTCATGTTTTTTTAAGTTTGTCTCAGCTGGTCGTGGTACTAATAAGACATGAAATCACCTAGCAGAAAAATTATTTTTTGCTTGTAATTTTACCGATGCTTCATCTAATATTTTACGAAGATACGCCAACACCCACGAAGATACCACATTTGGTGATACAATTAATGTCTGTAATTATTTATATGATAAATATGGGATTAATATAGGACCCGACAATGAAAATGGCATTGTTTGACCTAAAAATGTTAAAGAAGGTGGTGAAATTGTTTTTCCTAGTGGTACTCGTGTTGCTTTTGCGGGTTATGCTAATGGTAATAAAATTATGGGGAAAGTTGGTAAAGGTAGCGGTATTATATCAGCATGAACAGATGAAATGATACATGCCGAAGAAAAAGAAATCTTAACCGACAAAGAATTAGATAAAAGATATAATAATTTAAGAGTTTCAATGTTTCGTTCTAAAAGTTTAAAAGTATCTTATGAAAAATACACGGACGAAAATGATAATGAACAATATAATTTAGATAATCCTATTCCAGTAAAAGAATTATCTTGGACATGTCAAGAATGAGACAACATAGCAAAACAATACATAACAGTAACAACATATTTTCATAAAACATATTCTAATCAATTTACTTTTAACCCTTTTGATAAATACCATGTCTTTTATGAAAAATTTGTAACGCCATATTTATCTTTAAATGAAAGAATTAAAAATATTTTAAAAGAACACAACCAAGTATATTCAGAAAATACAGAGGCATTTAAAGGTTTGGGTGTTTTTAATTTGCGTTTAACTATGGGTGCTGTTTGAAATAAAATACCTGATATTACTAAAAAACTTGTTTTAGCAAATAAAGAAGAACGACCCGGTTTATTTGAACTTGAATACTACGGTTTTGAATATAATGATAGTGACCCCAGCATTTATGTTTTACGAAATTATCGTAAATATATTAAAGAGTATAATTTACAATATTTTTATAATTCCAATACAAAACAGTATCAATTTGATAGTTATTCATTTGGTGTGGATTATGCCAATGGTAGTGAAGACCATACGGTATTTTTATTTAGTGGTTATAAAATTAATGAAAATAATGAATATGATAAATATTTAATTGAAGAAAATGTTGTTATCCCAAAAAACGCCATGAATTTAAATGAAATAGTTGAACATTACGGGCAATGAATAATTAATACATTTGATAAATTTGATGGTTTTGAATATGCTACATTTCATTATGATATTAATGCCCACGACTTTATACAAAAACTACAAGAAGATATTTATCCTTATTTAGGTTATAAAATTAAAATATTTAAAGCCAAAAAACACCAAACATCTCTTAATAAAGAAGCAGGCATAATCAATCGTGTAACATGAATAAGAAAAATGTTTGTTCAAGGTAAAATATATGGCATGTTAGATAATTTTCCATTTTTAGATAGAGGTGCATTAGTGAATTAAGGTTTAGTGATACCAAAACAAACACACCCGACAGTAAAATGTACCACGACCCATATGATGCTTTGTTTTATGGTTCTTATCCGTATCGTTTTAAAATGGGCATATAAAAATACATTTTATATTTTTTTTGGGTTTTGGGCGAGCGGTTGATTTTCTTAAATTTTTGTGATAAAATGACTTACAAGTTAAAAAAATTTTGAGGTTCTTTCAAACAAATTTGGGTAACCTTTATAAAATTCTTCGCTTAACGATTAGAATTTTTCCCAAGTATTTTGAAAAGCGCGGCAAAAGTTTTTTTAAACTTTAAGGCATTTTTCACAAAACTTATGAAAATCACCACGAGCCCAGATTAGTACAATATAATCACAATAATAATCATATATAATTCAACTTCCTTCTAAAATAGATTTAAAAATGCTTGACTTGCATATATATATATATATATATAATGTCAATAGATCTTGATAAAAAGTTTCAAGATTAAAGAAAGGAAATTATACAAAATGAAAAAACTTTTAAGTTTATTAAGTGTATTAACTATTAGTGGAAGTGCTATACCAACAACAATTGCCGCTAGTTCTTATAAAAAACAAGAAAATATTAATAAAAATATTAATTTGCAAACAAATAATTTAAAAAGAATAAAAAGAACTACAATTGCAGAAAGTGGTAAGCTTTATTGAGTTGATAATAATAAACAAACTATAACAAATAATGCGTATTTCCTTAGTTATATTCAAGTTCCTATTCTTTCAATAAGTTTAGTGCCTAATGCATCAAGTTCAAACGCTGCTGATGTTTGAATTGCAACTGAAAATGGAGTTTACTATCGAAAAAAAAATAGAGAAGAAATTGGGCAAGTTGCTGGCTTAAATGAAGCAATACAAGATATAAAAGTTGATAATAATGGAGGGGCCTGAATTCTTACCAAAAGTGGTAAGCTTTATTGAGTTGATAATAATAAACAAACTATAACAAATAACGCGTATTTCCTTAGTTATATTCAAGTTCCTGTTCTTTCAATAAGTTTAGTGCCTAATGCATCAAGTTCAAACGCTGCTGATGTTTGAATTGCAACTGAAAATGGAGTTTACTATCGAAAAAACAATAGAGAAGAAATTGGGCAAGTTGCTGGCTTAAATGAAGCAATACAAGATATAAAAGTTGATAATAATGGAGGGGCCTGAATTCTTACCAAAAGTGGTAAGCTTTATTGAGTTGATAATAATAAACAAACTATAACAAATAACGCGTATTTCCTTAGTTATATTCAAGTTCCTGTTCTTTCAATAAGTTTAGTGCCTAATGCATCAAGTTCAAACGCTGCTGATGTTTGAATTGCAACTGAAAATGGAGTTTACTATCGAAAAAACAATAGAGAAGAAATTGGGCAAGTTGCTGGCTTAAATGAAGCAATACAAGATATAAAAGTTGATAATAATGGAGGGGCCTGAATTCTTACCAAAAGTGGTAAGCTTTATTGAGTTGATAATAATAAACAAACTATAACAAATAACGCGTATTTCCTTAGTTATATTCAAGTTCCTGTTCTTTCAATAAGTTTAGTGCCTAATGCATCAAGTTCAAACGCTGCTGATGTTTGAATTGCAACTGAAAATGGAGTTTACTATCGAAAAAACAATAGAGAAGAAATTGGGCAAGTTGCTGGCTTAAATGAAGCAATACAAGATATAAAAGTTGATAATAATGGAGGGGCCTGAATTCTTACTGAAAATTATAAAAACAGAAGTAAAAAAGGTAAATTAAATCAAAATTTTTATACTACATCAAGTTTAAAAATTGATTATGAAACTAATAATGATTATGAAATTTCTATAAATGAAATTATAGAAAATTTGGTTCAAAATAATATTTTAATTAACCTTATTCCAAATACAACCACTTTTGAAGATAGATTACTAGGTTTTAATACTTCTTATGCAAATGATTTGTCTAGAATTGTTATCATGCCTATAGATAATGATAGTAATGATAATTATAGAAGTGAATTAGTTTTTTTATCAACACATTTGTATCTTCAAGGTTTTATTTTAATAAATAGAAATAATGAAAGTGACAGAAGATATTTTCATTTTAGTGATGCTCAAATTCCGCGCTTAGATGATATTGATACTAATAATACCTATGATTTAAATTTTGATGGAGATTATGGTACTCTTGGTAGAAATGGAGAAATTAGCTGAGATAGTATTGTTAATTCATATAATCAAATTAATAATATGTTAACAAATAGAGAAATAATCCTTGATAATAATATTCACAGGATAAGATATAATAATGGTGATAATTTTATGAGAATAAGCTTACGTAGTATTTTATTAACATCAACAGAAGCTATCCGTACAGGAAGTATACGTAATATGATTCAAAATTTAAGAACAAGACAACAAAATAATCCAAGGCCAACAGTTTCTTGATCAAATGATATAAATAATATAGTTATAAATTGAGATCAAAATTCAAGAAATCAAAATACACGTAATGCTAATAATATTAATGTTATTAGTACAACAGCACAGACAAATCAAGAACTTAATAATTGTCAACCTTCTACAAGTGGTATAAGAAGAAGGGACAGAAATAGAGTACCAAGAAAAATACAAAACTGTTTACAAATTACTTCAATCGGTATCTTAAAAAGAGATAGTACTCTTAGTTCTTATGTTAAAGCAGGATCTAAATATATAGGAACAACTGACGGTGTTTATTTTCAATATCAAGAAGGATCTTTACAAGATTATGAATTAACTAGAATTAATAATTTAAATGAAGGTGTAAAATATATTAGTATTGATAACCAAGGTAGTGCATATGCGATGACATATAGTGGAAAACTTTATTATATTCCAGCAAATAGTTGAGATGCATCACAACTTAATTTTCCTCAAGATGGTAATATAAATATTATAAAAGCAACCTTTATTTTAACTTTAGAAAAAGATAGTACTCTTAGTTCTTATGTTAAAGCAGGAAGTTTATGAACTGGATTTCAAAATGGTATTTGTTTTAAATATCAAAGCAATGGTAATGTAGGAAAAATAAATTATATAAATGAAAATGAAAGTATAAAATTTATTGACATTGATCATGAGGGTAGTGCATATGCGATGACATATAGTGGAAAACTTTATTATATTCCAGCAAATAGTTGAGATGCAAGAGAAATTAAAGTTCCTAACAATGAAAAAGTTAGTTCTGTAGCCGCTATAAAAACTTTTAATCATGTAAGTTATTTTTATATTGGAACAACTGATGGTAATATTTATGAAATGAATAAAGATGGATATTCTCACAAAACTATTATTGGTAATATAAATAAAAAAGAAATTAAATCAATTTACATTAATTATAATAAAAAAAATATATATATTGTAACAAATAATAGTAATGTTTATATAATTAATAGTAATTTTTTAAATAATTAAACAAAAAGTATAAAATGAAAAAAATAATAACTATTTTAGGAACAATCACTTTAATTGGAACAAGTACAGCAAGTTTAGTTGCTTGTAATACACCACAATATACAGAAAAAGAATTATCAGATTTAAAAGAAAAAAATAATATAAAAACAAAAGATGGGGTTTTAGAATGAATAGCACCACAAGAAAAACCATTTAGTCAAGTTGATAATAAATATTATTTTGTAGTATGGCGTGGTGATAAAAATGCTGGTTGAAAAATTGCTTTATTTAAATTTGAAAATACTAATGTCACAAATATTGATCAGTATGGTAAATACATTATTCAATATAGCGTTAAACAAGGATATAATTCTGGATTAATGTTGGTTGAAAAAAGAAATCCTGGAAATGTATTAATTAAAAGATGAGAAGATGATAATAAACAAGAATATTTTAAGTCTCTTTATCGTTGAAATAATGATAGTGAGCCAAATATAGATGTTAAAAATAAATTAAAAAGTTATTTAGATTTATAAATCTAAATAACTTTTTATATTTCTAATATAATCAATGATAATTTTTCATTATTTTTATTAAATAATTGTAAATTATTAATATTAATTTGTTCTTTTTCTGTAAAAATTGTAATATCATAATTTCCATAACCCCATGTGCCTGATAATTCAATTTTATTTAAAACAAATAGTTTTTCGTGTTTATAAAAAGTTATTTTAATACTATCCTCAACTAAATCTTTAGTCATACTTATTCAAACTGCTTTAGAATAAAGTAATCTATATCATTGTGAAAAATAGTTTAAATATTCTTCTATTTTTTCGTTAGAAACAATTAAATTAGTTAAATATTTACCATATTCTCCATCAGATAATTTGATTTCTGCTGGAATAAGGGAAGGAATATTGTTTGTTTCTAATTCATTTGTTATAGATAATCAATTAAAATAATTTGAGTCTAATTGATAAATATGGTTTTCTGAAATATCTTTGTTTTTAACAGTTAATTTAATATCATCATCTTTTTTTTTATATTATTTTTTTCTTTTAAATTTAATTCTGTAATTCGACCTGTTTTAGGTGAGATAAATGGTGTATTTGGCTCACTATCATTATTTCAACGATAAAGAGACTTAAAATATTCTTGTTTATTATCATCTTCTCATCTTTTAATTAATACATTTCCAGGATTTCTTTTTTCAACCAACATTAATCCAGAATTATATCCTTGTTTAACGCTATATTGAATAATGTATTTACCATACTGATCAATATTTGTGACATTAGTATTTTCAAATTTAAATAAAGCAATTTTTCAACCAGCATTTTTATCACCACGCCATACTACATAATAATATTTATTATCAACATTATTGAATGATTTATCATTTGAATAAACATCTTCTCAATAATTTATTGGAATTGACGGAATGTATCCACCAGTAAAATTAAAATATGATGAATTTAATTTAACTTTACAATGTTCAAATTCTCAATACCCAGTTTCTAGTTCTCTTGGATTAGATATTAATTCAAAATAATAAGGAGAAAACAATTTAACATCGTCATTATAACCTTTATTAATTGCGTATTTACTATATGTATAATTTGATAACATATAGATAATTTGTTTAAATATTTTGACAGCATTATCATTTAAAGAAGTAAAATTATCTAATTTTCAGTTTTCAAATAAACCATCAATGACATCTTCGGGTTTTTGTCCTTCGAATTTTTGACGTAGTTCAGCCGCTTTATTAGTGGGGTTACCTTTTTCATTGTATTTTGCACCTTGAAATTTACGGTCATAATTATAACGATATGTTAGATAATTTAACAAAACAATATTTAATTTTTTAACATCTAATATATCTAATATATCTTTACCTTGAATATAGTTTTTGGCAATCCTTCATGGTAAAAAAACTTTCGGTAAATCAATATTGAAATATTCGTACACTGGGATTTGTTTCAATCGGCATTGATAATAAAGGCACTAAACTAGCATTTTGAACTATTGATGATGGATAAGAATATACACCATTGACATTACCTCAGCATTTAATATTTCCAAATAACATTGCTTTAGGATATTTAATTTCAATCCCAGTAAAGACTGTATCTTCTGACAATGATTTTTGTAATACTAAATTAATACTATTCTGATTTTTTCACTTAAAATCAGTTATTTTAACTAAGTGCATAGATTTAATAATATCAATTCCGTATGGCGAATAAGGGCGTTTGTATTCTTCGATGATATAACATTCATTTTTGTTATTTTCACTAATCGGTTCATTGATAGATACTATTTTTAAATCTAATGTTTCTAAAAATGCTTTGTCTTGTTTTGACATCTCATTAATTAAAATATCTTTTTCATCAATCATTACATAACTTGTGCTATTATCTTGAATTGTAGTATTTTATTGAATTTGTAATTTAAAATTAAATTCACTAATTTCATAACCAGTTATTTTAATATATTCATCTTTGTCAATAAAACCTATTTTAACGCTATTTTGCGAGTAGTTTAAGGTTGGTTTTTGCTTTGTCTTAACAAGATTATTAATTTTATAAATATATAAGGTTCTCGCGCGATCTTCGGTAAATAATTGTTCTAAATCAGGGTCACTGTACTGCGATTGATTAGCAAAATCTAAAGGGATACTATCAATTGAATAATCAATTGGTTCATCATTTGTTAATTGTGCTAACATTTTTTCAGATGGTTTTAACATTATTATTGTTCTCCTTTTTCATTAGGCATATTGATAATAGTTTCGTTGTTTTTTAATTGTCTGTTTAAAGTAGCATTTACTGGTAAGTGAACATCAACAATTAACTCATCAATATTTTTAATATTAAATGTTCTATTATTTAAAATCGCATTGTCATATTTAATTAACTTAATAATAAATTCAGTTAATTTAATTTCTCTGATATATATCATTTATTCATAAGAGGCGTTTGTTTGAATATTAACTCCCGCAACTTCTGCTTGGGTTTGTTGAGCCCCTTTAGCAATAGATGGCACATGATGACGATTTATTTTATAGTAATTAGTTAATAATCAATCATATATTTTAGTTAATTGTTCACCTTTAAAATTACCCGCAATATAGTCTACTGGTTGAAAATTACTATCGGGGTCTCCTTCAACTAATAACAAGTCATTTTCAATAAATGAAGCTAACATTTTGCTAATTTCTTGGTCAATAACACCAGTCACGCCATTAGTATTAATGGTAAATTTACCACTATTTAATAATGGGTCTAACATTATCTTTTCAGCAATAATATCTAAAATACTAGCAAATTGTTTACCATAACGAGCAGAAGGTTCAAAATTAGGGTTATTAGGAATAATTTCAATCGGAATAAAATCAATTGGTAATATTTCTTCTCTTTGTAAGGTTGTATAGTTATTTCATTTTGCATCATCAATATATAAGTCGGTAATAGTACTGTATAATCTTGTTTTTAATTTTCGCATAACTTTTAATTGCTTAGTTATAGCATCAATTTCTAATTTTTCAGTAATAAAAACACTTTGTTCATTTTTAAGATAAGGATCATAATCAAAAGTACAAGATACTAAATTACCTAATTCGTCATATTGGTCATTATAAAAATCAATGGTAATAAAATTAAGTTTTGAATTATTAGCAAAAATAAAATAGGCACCTTTACCATATTTATTGATTTTATATTCATTATATCAATTTTTATTAGTAAAGTCCTGCATTTTTAAAAAGTTATTAATTAATTTAGTATCTATTTTTTGATTAGTAAGTGGATTATAAATGCTAATTTCTAAATCACGCGGATTTAAAAAATTAGCATTATCTTCACAAATTCTCTTTTCTAAAATATCATTATGTTTTTGAACAGTAACATTTTTAGGATTACTAATCGTTGATGCTAAATTAAGATAATAACTATCAATATCATAGCTTTTCTTTAATTTCTTTTTGGCTGGTAACAATCCCATTTTATATAACTCCTTTATTTTGTATCATCTTTTTTAATAACATCTTCAATAGACTGCACCCCGTTTAGTAAGTATTAATAAAAAGGTTTACAAACTTTCATTTATTGTATATTTTTCTTTTTGGTTTGAATATCATTTATTTCATTTTTTAACATCATTAATATATTCATTATGAGATTTATAATTTTTATTATGGATTGTTCCTTTTTTAAGTAATGAATGAAAACTTTCAATAATAATGTTGTCTGCACAATGATAATTTTTACCCATTGAAATTATAATTTTGTTATCTAAACATTTACTATTGTAATCTTTAGATGTATATTGATATCCGTGATCTGAATGAATTATTATTTTATTTAAATCTTTTTTTATTTTTTTAATTTTATTAATTGCATCATTTAAATTATCAATTACAAGTTTGTTATTATTAAATTTTGATCATTTTACATCAATAATTTCTTTAGTATATCCATCAAGTATTGTTGATTGATAATGTTTTTTACCATTTCAAATTAAATAAGTTACATCAGTAAATAAAATTGAAAATCTTTCTTTAATATCATTAAAATTACGATTTACTAAATCAGGATATTTAATTATATTTTTATTTCTATTTTGTTTTATTAATATTTTTCTACGCATACGCCTTACATATTCAGCTTGAATATTATTTTCTTTCATAATTCGCAATACTTTCTTAGCATTATAAACAATGCCATAATCTTCTTTTAAATATTTGGTAATTCGACGATAATCAAATTGTTTTAAATTTTCTTCATAGACTTTTACAATATTTTTTAATGATTCGCTATCCTTACCATTACTTGAATAATTTTTATATTTATCTCAATAACTACGCTTTAAATCTGTTATATCAAGTAATAAATTTAGTGGATATTTATTAATGTTTTCTTTGATAAAAGATACAATTTTTCTTTTATTTAATTGTAAAAGTCATGAAGCTTTTTAGTAATTCATACCTAACTTTGTAATAGTTTAAATCTCTTTTTTCAAATGATTCTTTTGGACCTTTATTGGTGTTTAAAATTCCTTTCTTAAAATTTTCATACCATGAAGCAACAGTTTTTTTATTAATTTGATATTTTTTTGCAATAAAACTTATACTATTATTTTTAACCTCTTGTACTATCATTTTTCGAAAATATGCTGTATATTTATTAAATTTTTGTCCTTTTCTTGCCATATAAAAATGCACCTCCTCTAAAGTTTAGCAAAGACTTTTTTTCTTTACTTACTTTTTTGGGTGCAGTCTATTTTTTTTACCAACACCTTTTTTATGAAGATTAGTCATAATTTTATATCACTCATTAGTGCTAATTTTGCTTATTTTATCAATATTTAATCTATATTCAGACAACCATTTATTAACATTTTTTTCATTTACGCGCGGTATTTTTTGAACTAATTTAGGACTTATTTTTTGAATATTTTTTTCAATTTTTAATAAATTATTAATTGTTTTTAAATTAGAAACTTTAAAACCTTTATAAAAATCATTTCGGGCTAATTTTCCAATTGTATATAATAAAGTTTCATTATTAGCCTGTTTTGTAAAATCAAATATTAATTTATCAGATAAAACCTTTTTACCTGTAACTTGTTTTACAATATCTTCTAAGTTATTAGCAGTTATTACACCTAATTTTTCAAGTATTTTAGTTTCTTTTGCTAATTTTAAAATTCTAGTTGTGCGAGCAGCACGCGTTAATTTACCAATACCACCAATTGCTGGTAACAAATTTAAGGCCGTGCTTTTTGCTGTCACTTCTGATGTTAATTTATCGTATATTTGATTTACGGCAAAATCAGTTGCTGTTTCTACTCCAAATGAGATAAATGCTGCAGCAAAATTAGACAATCCCGCACCTAATCCAACAGCAGATGCTACACCACCAGTTAAAACTGATAAACCAAGGGCTAAAACTTGAATTCCTAAAAATTCTAATAATTGTAAACCAAAACTTTTTTCTTGTTGTTGAATAGACAATCTAGTTGGTATTTTTTTAACAGCATAAATAAGAGCAGTTTTAGATGTTCCAATTGGCATTTTAAAAACTAAAAAGTACTATTTTTTAGTACTATTATTAAGAATTTTTAATTTTAACATCAATTGGATTTGTTTGACCAGTAGCGTTATTTTTACCTTTAATTTGAACTTCAACAGTTTTGTCATTTGTAATATCAATGGGTCAATCTTCACCTTTACTTTCAATAAAGTAATCAAAATCACTTTCAGTTAAAGAATTATCTACTGCTTTTATTGCTTTTAAAACAACATCTTTAAATTGTGGTTTTAACTGTTCTGGTGTTGCTTTTGTTGGGTCTGCAACATGAATAGTTGGTTTATCTAATTTATTAATTTTACTAATATCAATTTTTGCAACAATATGTTTAATAATTCCTTTTGGTTCAACTACAGCGCCACCTAAATATAAAACTCTTTCCATAATCAAAGTATTACCCATTCCAGTACCTAATGCGGCTGCACCAATCCTTAATGGAGTATGGTCTTTTTTGCGTAAAATAAGCGGGTCGTATTTTTTGCTAAATTTAAAGGAAATTGCATTAACATCTTCTGGTAATAGATTAATTGTTCCTTCTGAACCATCTTTATTAATAATTGGTAATTTTTTAGGAACCATATAGTATGTTGTTCCTTCAACAGTTTTCATTGCTCCACTTGTTTCAATTACGCTATTTATTTGGTCATTTGCTCCAAGTTGTAACTGTAATTTATTACGAATTCCACGAATAAAATCAGTCGAACCCAATATAACTGTTTCTGATGGGGTAAAGCCATTTTCATATATTTTATCCATAATTTCATCATGGATTTGTAAAGCATTTGTATCATCTGCTTTTTGTTCTTGAATAGTTGTAACTGTTCCTTTATTAATAATTTCTAAAATTTTATTGCGTTTATAAGCAACTTCAGTATCCATTGCTTGCTCAATATCAGCAGCCCATAAATTAGGGTTAAAATCACTTTCTACGGGGTCTAATTTACGAGCAAATGTTAAAATGGTATCTAATTCAACTGTTCCATCTTCAAATTTTACTTCAGTGTAGTTTAAAAGACTATCGTCGGTATTAAATACTTTTCCATTTTTTCCTAAACCTTCATTATATTGAATATTTTTCTTTCTTTTATATGTTAAACCAAATTTATTTGCTTCTTTTCATGCAAATAATGCCTCTCAACTAAATTTTTGTTGATAAGTTTGTAAATATCATTGCTCAAATGTTTCTTGGTCTCTTTTTGTTGCTTGATTAACAATATCTCCGAATATTCTTTGTGGGTTTTGTGCCATAATTATCTCCTTCTTTCTTATTTATTAAATACATTGTCTGTATCTAAAATATTGTTTTCTTTGTTTTCTATTTTTGGTACGCCACCAGTATTAACGGTTTGTACTTTAATTAATTCATCATAAACACTTTGTAGGTGTGTTTTAATTACTTCAATATCATCATTAATATCATAAGATTTTAATAAGACATTTTTAAATTCTTCATTATCAGTTAAAGAATTATTAAAATTATTAATTTCAATTTGTTTTAATTGCAGGGTTTGTTGTTCAAGTTGTGAAATTAATTCAGTGTTTTTTGTTTGTAATTCGTTGATTTGATGATTGCTATTTTTTAAATTACTTGCATTAAATTCTTCAACTTCAGCAATATTTTCTAAAATAATTTCGGCAGTTTTAATATCAAAACTATCGTTTTCATTTTTAATAGACTCATTATTTTCATCAATAAGAACATATTTTACATTTTTTAATGCCATTGTTTTTTCTTCTATTTTTTAATATTTGTATTTGTTCTTTTTCTAATCGCTTTTTGTATAATTTCAAAACTATCAACTCGAAAAGATAAAAAATATCGTTTAGTTTTTAAATTTAGTTGATTAAATACTGAGCCTTTAATTTTTATCTCATCATCTTTTTTTAATTTTAAAAACTCAGTTAAAATAGATGGGTTATATACTGATAATGTTGAGTAATTTAATCCGTCTCATTGACATTTAGCCGAACAAGCATCAACTTCAACGCCCCCAGCAACCAGTGCCTTAATTTTGGTTTTAATCGGATTTTCATGTAATCTAACAGTTAGTTCTAATTTGTTAACTCTTTTATTTTTTATTTTAGGTTTATTAGTTATTGATTTTTTAGGTAAATTACTTTTTGTTTGTGCCATTTTTATCAACTCCTTTTGTTAAAAAATATTGTAAATGTTTTCATGAATCGTGTTCATGCTCTGTCATTTTAATATTTCCTTTATAAATATAATTTTTCTTAATGACTGGTGATTGTAAAACATATTTTAAATTAAATAGATATTTACATAAAACCTTTAAACCACCGATGAATTTAGGAGTAGATAGTGGGTTTTTTATTTTTAATCCCTTATGCAGTTGATAATCTTCAATTATTACAAGAACTTTATTTAAATAATAACAAGTTTGCTTTTGAAAATTGTTTAATATTAAATAGATATTATTTATTGCTTCTTCTTCATTTTTGGAATTAAAAGTAATATTATTAATTATTTTCTTTTGCAAAACATTATAAATAATAATACCAGTTTGTCCAATTCCAGCTGGGTCAATTGCAATAATATATTTTAATTTATTTGTTTTATTTTTTTGTCAATTTGTAATATTTTTCATCCATCGGAAGCTAAATCTAAAATATCGTTAATTTTGTAATGTTGCATATAAGAAGCAATAACATCTCACTTGTCTTTAAATAAATTTAAGTACATTTTGGCTCATTCTAAACATTGCAAATCATAATGCTTTTTATGATGTGAAATACGACAATTAATAGGTTGACAATTAACTCAATCAAATGATGTTGTTATTTCATTTCAAGTTTTATTAATATATAAACTTTTATATTCTGGCATTTTATCTATATTCCTTAATTCTTTTTATTTGTTACTAAAATTTCATCATTAATATCATTTACTGTTACCAGATAAGCTCGTATCATTAATTCTTGTAATTTATTTTTAATTTTTTTATTTCATTTTTTCATCAAATATTTTCTTTTCTGTAAAAAAACATAATATTCCTTTATTGGTTAATATTTTGATATTTATTAAATAATTTATTTTAGTATTTAATTACTTCGCCGCCCGCTTCACTTTGAAGGTGAACGGGGGCGGATAGGATATTTTGATAGAGTTTATCCCCATACGGAAATAAAAAAAAACAGTTTACCCAGTTATTAATTACGCTTCATCCATCCCTACACAACTTTATATAAAGAAAATAACCTTTTGGAGTTCCAACCCTCTTGTTTTTTTAGTGTCCGATATTGTTTTTTTTCGGTTTAACAGCACTCTTTTTTTATGAAAACAAACCAAAAAACACGCGCTCTGACATTTCGCAAGTGATTAATCTTGCCGATAATTAAAGAAATAAATAGGAGAGTAAATCCAATCGCTTTCATACTTTCTTTAAGGCTTCGTGCCATAGATGAGTTATCCATCTTTAAGCATCAAAATATTAAGTTTTAAGCGTTGCATTATTCATCGGATAATACCTTTATTGAAAGGATTTATAAAATATCGTTTATTTTGTGTAGGGAAAACAGAATTTAATCTTTTTATGATAAAAGTTCTAAATTTAAAGATACTATCCGATGAATAATGCAAATAAATTTATTTTTTTAATAGAAAAATAAAAAAAACAATCTCACAAGAATTGTTTTTTGCCGGTTCATCGTACAGGACGCCAATATGTTTATCAAAAATATTTAATTTAATATATTTATATTGTTTGTTTATGATAGAGATTGAAATAAATTATTATTAATACTTTTTTACTTACTTTTACTATAATTTATTTATTAACAAATATATTAATTTTGTTATTAACTAATTATTTATGAGAGAGTGAGAGAAATATTAATACTTTCTTTTTTTATCTCTTTATCTCTCTGTCTTTTAAATAAATATATTAAATATATAGTAAAAATAAATTTTGATACACCGAAAATATGCAAAATAGTAAAAATTGGCACACTGAAAAATACTATTAAGTTTTCAAAGATTGTATATTAAATATTAATTTTTTTAATAAATAATTAAGTGTGCCAATAGAGATTAATATAACGGGAACAGAGAAAAGACAACATCTTAAATTAGGAGAAAAAACAGGTATATTTTGTTTAAAGATTTCTAATATATTTAATAAATGCACAAACAACTTAAAGAGGGCATCAAAAGTTATTATAAAGTTTTTTATTATATAAATAAGATGCTGTCTTTTCTCTGTTTCAATTAAATTAATCTATAATTATGGTTTTATAAATAAATAAACCATTTTAGTAAATGGTTTATTATTCTTATTCAATTTCTGATTTTTTTAAAACCCTACTTTTTTCCATGCGACCAATATTAGTTATTACAAAAGAAAAGCAATAAAAGTGGCATTTTTTATTTGATTTTCAGAAGATTTTGTTTACTATTTTTTGAACAAATAATATAATAATAATATACACTTAGAAGGAGAGTACAAAATTATGTCGAGAATAGAGAAAATTAATGCTCGTGAAGTAATTGATTCACGAGGAAATCCAACTGTTCAAGTTGAAGCTTGAACAGAATTTGGTGGATATGGTTCAGCGATGATTCCATCAGGAGCTTCAACAGGAAGCCGTGAAGCATTAGAATTACGAGACGGTGACAAAGGCCGTTATCAAGGTAAAGGTGTTTTAAAAGCAGTTGAGAATGTTAATACAAAAATTGCCGAATTACTATTTGGAATGGAAGCAACAAATCAAGTTGCAATTGACCATGCCATGATTGCCTTAGATGGAACTGAATTTAAGAAAAATTTAGGAGCTAATGCAATGTTAGGAGTATCAATGGCTGTTGCCAAAGCTTCTGCTTGCGAATTAGAAATGCCATTATATCGATACTTGGGCGGTTCTAATGGGAAAAAACTACCAGTTCCAATGTTAAATATTATTAATGGAGGAGAACATGCTGATAGTGCAATTGATTTCCAAGAATTTATGATTATGCCTGTTGGAGCTGAAACATTTAAAGAAGCTTTAAGATGATCATCAGAAATTTTCCATACTTTAAAGAAAATCTTACATGATAAAGGAGATATTACTGCCGTTGGCGATGAAGGTGGGTTTGCTCCGCATTTTAATTGAGCATATAAAGACCAAACTTTAGCATCATTCCAAGCAAAAACTCCAGCTGAAGTTGCATTAGACTTAATTGTTGAAGCGATTAAAACAGCGGGATATAAAGCAGGAGAAGATGGGGTTATGATCGCAATGGATTGTGCTTCATCAGAATTATACTTTGAAGATAAAAAATATCACTTTAAGAAAATTGAAAAAGTTACAGGTAAAGACTATGCAATGACAACAGAAGAATTAATTAAATATTTAGACAAATTAGTTGATAAATATCCAATTATTTCAATTGAAGATGGTTTAGCAGAAAATGATTGAGCTGGTTTTGAATTACAAGTTAAAACAATGGGGCATAAAATCCAAATTGTTGGTGATGACTTATTTGTAACAAATCCAAAAATTACGGCAGAAGGAATTGCACATAATGCAGCGAATTCAGTTTTAATTAAATTAAACCAAATTGGGACAGTTACCGAAACAATTGATACAATTCAATTAGCACAAAAAGCTGGTTGAACAGCTGTTGTTTCACACCGTTCAGGAGAAACAGAAGACTCAACAATCGCTGACTTAGCTGTTGCTTTAAATACTGGTCAAATTAAGACAGGAAGTATGTCAAGAAGTGACCGTATTGCCAAATATAATCGTTTATTAGCAATTGAAGATGAATTAGGAACAGTAGCCGAATATGATGGAATTAAAACATTCTATAATTTAAAAAAACATGTTTCAAATTTAAAAAAATAACCGTAAGATTATTTTTTTATTCAATCTCTTTTAGCAGTATAAATTGTAAATACCAAATCATAAAAAGTTAACTATTAATTTAGTTAACTTTTTAAGTTAATTATAGGAGGTTGAAATTATGCAAATAAAGCAATATTTAATTTTGCGGTCGTTAGTGAAAAAGTATGGTAAAGATATTGTTATTAATACTGTCAATAAGATTGCAAATGATATTGAAATTAAAAAGTAAAGAATAAATTATCCCGCGTAATTTACAATCTTCAATTAACTTTCAATTACTTCCAACTGGTGGTTGTTGTGGCTTGGTTTCTGGTTTATTACTCGCTGTTTTCACTATTATTTGGTTTTTCGCAACTAATTAATGATGTTGTACTTGTTGCTTTTAATCCGATTGCTCCTAAAATATTTAAAATGTTATAATTATTGCACATAAATTATAACATTTTAAATATTTTAGGAGGTAAAGTATGAAAATATGAAAGATTAGATTTTAATGAAAGAGTAAATTTGGAAAAATTAAAAGATAATGAATTATTTAAAAAGAAAAATGGAACAAGGCGTCCTGTGCGATGAATCGGCAAAAAACAATTATTGTGAGATTGTTTTTTGCCGATTCATCGCACAGGACGCCTTGTTATAATTTTATTAACTTTTTATGATTTAATTTTACAGTATACAAAAAAATTAAGTTCTCCTTGTTCTAGTTTAACTTAATTCTCAATAAATTTTATTTTTAACGAATTGATAATTCTAATTTTGTTAAATTATTTTTAATTTGTTCAAATTGTTTATTAATTTCTGCTTCTGTTAATTGCTTTGTCATATCATTAAAAGTAAAACTAATTGTTAAAGCACTATGGCCAGCTTTTAATTTCGGATCAAAATATTGATCAATAACTTCCATCTTAACAACATTTTTTACCCCAGCTAAAATTTTCTTTTTAATTTGCTCATAGCTTACCGTTGTTGGTACTCAAATTGAAATATCGCGACTACTTGCACTAAATTTTGAAAGTGGCGTAAAAAATGTTTGTTTTTTATTCGAATGATTAAAAATTACTTCGAAGTTAATTTCACCAAAATAAGTGGCCCCTTTTAAATCAACGGCATTCTGATAAGCGGGGTGAACGACCCCAATTACGGCTAATAATTGCTTCCCTAATAAAACCTGACTTGTTTGATAAGGATGATAAACTTTATTTTTGGGAGCCGCTTGATATGATAATTCATTAATATCAATTTGTTCACTTTGCAAATAAGCTTCCAACAAACTTTTAACATAGTAATATGAATTAGCTAGTTTATTACCTGTTACTTTATTTTCAATAATTTCCGTTTGACTGACAAAAGCCCCATGATAATAACTTTCTCCCCCATTAGCATAAATCTTTTCAACTGTAAATAATTTAATATTTTTATTATTTCGTGCATTATTATACACCACACTATTTAGTAAACTATTTGTTAAACTTAGCCGCATTACTTCATGTTCTTCGGATAATGGTGATAATAATTGATATGGCTTTTGATAATTAAAAAAGTTAAAGTCCTTAATTTCTTGTTGTTTAACTAAAGCATATGTTTTTGCTTGATAAAAGCCATTATTTAATAAGAAAGTTTCAAAATTATTGATTGTTTTCTCCGCTGGGCGATTTGCTTTGGCCAAGCTTGATAAGACTGGTGGTTCTGAAACAATATTGTTATAACCAAATAAACGCGCAATTTCTTCAATTATATCAGCCTTTTGAAAAATATCCGTGCGCATGACTGGTGGAATCACAAGTAAAATTTCCGCGGCCTTTTTAAAATGAAATGCTAATGGTTCTAACAAAGCTTTAACTTCTAATAAACTAAAAGGATGCCCAATTGTCTGGTTAATTTCATTTAATGTAATCCGAATTGGCTCAACAGTTTTCTTATACTTTTTAATAAAATTTAAAACTGATAATTCCGCTAAAAAACCATTAATCTTTAATAAATATAAATAACGCGATAATCCTAATCCAACCGTTGCATAACTAAGGGGCTTAATATAACGTTGTAAATTAATATTACTAATTCCAACTTTTCGTTGTTGCTGACGCATTAGAATATGATTTAAATGTAAAGCTAACACAGTTATTTCTGCTGTTGTTGAAGTAATAGCATAAGCCGGATTTACCCGAACCCCAATTAATTCCACAAATTCGTTATTGTCAATAACAACTAAATCCCCTTTTTTAATATTAAAAGCCTTATTTTCATAATCATCCGTAATTTTTAAAGAACCCTTAATTTTATTAAAATCATATAATAATAATGGTTGTCCGGTTTCAATCGTTGTTTTAATTGCTAGATCGCCAAATGGATCAGTACTGTCTGATTGATATTCATTAATTTTTAATCAAATTCGATCGGCTAATTTTAACGGATTTTTTTCAGGTGTTAACTTCACATTGGCACTAATTGCTGATTCAACAGCCGTAGTCTTAATGCCAACTTGCAAGGGGTTTTGATATTCCTTTAAATTTTCCGTTGATTCTAATTCTAATGGAAATAATTCTCGTTTAAAATAACGCGCTAATTCCCGGGCTAATTCATAAGCACTTAAACAATCACTGCGATTCAATGTTAAATCAATATCAAATAAATAATCGGTTAACCCAATTTTCGGTAAAATATCTTCGGCACCAATCATATCATAAGAAACTTCTTTCTCATTAAAAGTTAAAATAATTTCATCTTTTTCGACCGCTGTTAAATATTTCTCGGGAATTCCCAGCTCGCTTAAAGAACACATCATTCCTTCTGACGCATATCCTTTAATTTGTCGTTTGGCAATTTTAGTGCCATCCGCTAAAACTGTTCCTGGACGGGCAACAATAACATACCCATTTTCCACAGGATTACTAGCTCCGCAAACAATTGGATCAACTAATTCTTGCCCTGTATCAACTAAACAAAACTTTAAATGCGTATCGAGAATTTCATTGATAAATTGTACCCGTCCACAAACAACATCGCGATTATGATCAAAATTATGTGTACGTTCAACTTCAAACCCCAAACTATTTAAAGCAGCCACAATATCGTCATTACTAATATCTGTAAAATCAATATATTTATCTAATCATTTTCTTGTAATAATCATCTTTAACACATCCTAATCAAATTTCTTAAATTGTTCTAAAAAACGAACATCATTCGTATAAAAACGACGAATATCATCAATTCCATATTTTAACATTGCAATCCGTTCAATCCCAATCCCAAAGGCAAACCCCGTTAAGGTTGGATCTTGACCACATGCTTTATAAATAAGCGGATTAATCATTCCGGCCCCCATAATTTCAATTCATCCCGTTTGTTTACAAATTGAACAACCTTCGCCTTGACAATTAACACATGTTACATCAACTTCGACTGATGGTTCGGTAAACGGGAAAAAACTTGGTCGTAACCGAGTTTGTGTTTTTTCACTAAACATTCTTTGACAAAAGTATTGAATTGTTCATTTTAAATTTGCAAAGGTAATGTTGGAGGCAATTAAAAACCCATCAATTTGCATAAATTGATGTGAATGTGTAGCGTCATCATCATCGCGACGATAAGTATTTCCTGCTGAAATCATTGCAATAATTTCTTTGTTATTTTTCATTTGGGAAATTGTGCGCGCTGTCATATTGGTACAATGTGTTCGTAATAAGGTATTTTTTGTTAAATAAAATGTATCTTGCATATCACGAGCGGGATGTCCTAATGGTAAATTTAAACGTTGAAAATTATATTCATCATCATCAACTTCCGTTCCAAACACAATATCATATCCTAATTCTTGAAATAATTGTGAAATCTCATCAATAACTTGATTTAATGGATGCTTTGTTGCTAACGTTAAATTATACTCTGACAATGATAAATCAATTTTCTCTTGTTCAATGGCTGTCATTAACAATGCATCTTCCAATTCAACTTTTTTATCTTGGCATAAATTAGTTAATTCCGCCTTAATTTTATTTGCTTTTTGGCCAACTATTAACCGTTCTTCATGGCTTAAATCCTTCAATTTTTTTAATAAATCATTTAACACTGATTTTTTCCCTAAATATTCTAATTGAAGTGCATTAAGCTCGGCCACTGTTTTTGCCGCAGTAATTTTTTTAGTTGCTTGCGTAAATAATAATTTTAATTCCTTTTCCATCAGTTTATCCTTTCTTGTTTAATTTTAATTAAGTTAGAAAAATCCTTGCCTATATTAAAAAAATATAAACAAGGAGCAATTTCTTACGGTACCATCCTTTTTACTAATAAATTAGTTTTAATTCCTTCTTAACGAATCATTTACATTCAATAATCCGGCTGGGATTAGCAGCTCTCCTCAGATAAATTCCTTAATATCTCACCAGTTATTTGCACCATCCATAACCTCTTCTCTGACGATAAGCATATTAATTACTATTCCTAAATCAACGATTTAATTTAAAATTTTATAACCTTATTATAACCTATTTTACTCCGTTAATTCATTTAGTTTTTGTTTTTTTACTAAATACATTGATAAAAATCATGATAACACTAAAATAAGATTAATAATCACACCAACTTTCACGGGTGTTTGTCAATTTAATGGTAAATTAATTACAAACTTAAACTGCTGTAAAATAATATTAATTGCAAAATGCCAAATTAATAAGGAGATAATATAAGCTAGAACAAAAGTAAATAAAACCCCCAGCACATAATTACCAATAACAATAAAGTTTACTTGGCATGGTTTATATCCTAATGCTCACATTGTTAAAATAATTTGGCTAGCTTCATCAATCACTGACAAAGTAATAACTGCTAAAATGATAAAAATAATAATCCCGTTTAACATTTGTAAAATTAATAATGAATCATTTAGCATTCCCAGTCCGGCGTTTGCTAATAATTTTTGCAAGGTAATTAATTCAGCATTATCTGGACTAGTAAAAACACCAATATCACTGCCATCACTAGTTAAGGTTAGAAAAATATTTTCTAAATTATCCGTAATATCATAATTAAAAATATTAATTGTTAAATTTTGTAAGGTAATTTTATAATTTTGTTTTCCGGTTAACAAATCTTTCGGGTTAATCTTATCATAAATCATTTTTTCTTTTGAAATTACCCCATTATATAAATCTTCCACTGGCTTTCCTTCAATGTTACAAAACAGGAACCGAATGTTAGCGGTATTAATAAAAACATTACTCCGTGTGGTATCATTTTTATTAATTTCTTGCACAATAATTGTTAAATTATAAGAAGTTGCCGCATTTTTAACCGTAAGTTCAAACGAATCACCAATCCCTAAATTATTTAACTTTGCTATTTTTTCTGAAATAATGGCCGGGATGTTTGTTCTCGTTAAGGGTGCCGCAAATAAATTCTTAATAACCATGGGGTCAACACCTTCAATTTGATAAAACTTACTTCAAGTTTGCGGTTCAATTCCCCACAAACTAAGATCACTAATTACTGCTGTCTCCCGATTGCTAGGGGTTACTGATAAATTAAGAATTGGTAATTCTGTTTGCGGATGATAATATAAGGTATTAAAACTAACAACCGTTTTAACTTTCGTTTGGTCAATCAAACTACTTAAATTAAGAATATTTTTTGCCCAAGTGGGGATTTTTATCTTACTAGGATTTAGATTTATTAAATCTTTGAAAACTTGAATTAAATCAGTTAAATAAACTGACTTATAAATTGGTTGATAAACAGCAAGTTCTTCTCATAATTTAATATTTGCTGGTTCATGATGAATCGCAGTTGCTAATTCGTTAAATTTAGTTAATGAAACAACTTGTGTTTGTTCAACATCACTAGTTGGTAAGACCCGAAAATGATTAGTATTGATTAATTGTAATTTATCTTCCCCGCTAGGATTTTTATAACTTGTGGCCATTGTTAATGTATTAGGAAATTGAAAGCGATGGTCAACATCTTTTTGATAAACATTACTAAATGCTTGAACAATATCACTAAAAATATCCGATGCATTAAATTGAATAATAAACATTAAGTAAGAAACAAAGAAAATAAACATTACAATCATTCATTTTCAAAACTCTTTTAAGAAAAAAGCTAATTGAATCCGAAACAAGAATCCTGATTTACTAAAAATCTTTTTAATTCCAATCATTAAAGCATAAAAATGAACTTTTCCACCAACATTAATTAAAACTAAACTTGGTTTTTTTAAATAACTAATGGTGAATAAAAAGAATAACGCTGTAAAAAAGATTGGAATAACAAAAAATAAAATAAACATAAATCATCACGAGACATAAATTAATTTAAATGGAATTAATAAACCTGTTGTATATAAGGTATTAACATATAACTGAATTGGAATACTAAAGCAATATCCGATCACAATCCCAAAAAGCATGGTCATAAAAAACTTGGTGGAAAAAATTCACGATAATTCCCCCGATTGATAACCAAAGGCTTTAAAAATACCAATTTGACGACGCGTTTTATTCATTTCTTTTTTCATCGTATAATTAATAAAAAGAAACTCTAAAAATAAGAGAACAGCCCCAATTGAACTATATAAAATAATTTGAATGTTAATATTTTGCGTTTGCAAAGCAATATAATTATCTTCATATGGAACTAAAGTAGCAGTCGGATTAATATATGCTTGCCCTAAGTTTTCTTTTAAAGTTAAAGTTGCATTAGGATGATTTAATTTAATTAAACTTTTTTGGGTGTGGTTCAATTTAATTGTTCCTAATTCCCCTCTAACATTAGCATCTTGAATTCTGGCTTGAAACTCTGCAGTTGTAAATAAAACACCATATTTTCGAATATCATTATTATTAGTTACTTTTAAATTTGTACGCTTAACAAAATTATCTAAATTATTCCCAATACCAACTATTTTTAAATCAAATTTTGGTTGTTGGGGAATAACTGGTAAAATATCGCCAATTTGGAAATGATTTTGTTTCGCAAATAAACTACTAACAACTGTTTCATCTACTGCAAGTGGTAACCGCCCCTGGTATAATTTCAATTGATTAAAATTAACATTTCCGGTCTTTTCTAAATTTTTAACAACGGCTGGGGTAATATTGAAAGTATAATTTTCACCAGTTTCTTGTTTAAACGAGATTGTTTCAAAAAAACCAGCACCACTATAAGCAGCCGCAGGTTGTTGGCTTAATAAGCGCGTTGTAAGTTCCTTACTCCGATTATAATTATATTGTTTAAGATACCATCACGCAATTGGATTAATACCATCAATCTGTTGATTAATTCCTCGACTCGTTCCGATTTTGTCTAATTTAATAATAATTTGTTGTGTTCGACAAATTTTTTGCATTTCAATACTTGGGAGAGTCTTACAAACAGCTTGAACGGTTCTTCATCAACCACTATTTTTCGCTAAAATTGCTTGGGGGGTCCCTGTAACATTAATTACTTGTTGATTTTTGTTAACAAATTTATTATTTAAATAATAATCTTTCAAAAAATTATTTTTATAATCTTTTGCCCTGCCTCTTAAAGCGTAATCTCATTTTTCCGAAGTATAAGTTAAATCATTATATTTTATTTTATATTGTAATGCGCCCGATAAAATCCCGGCAATTGTGGCAATAATAATGATAATAAAAAGAATTAAACCTCCCGCTTCAATCCAATTTTTAAAATATGATTTTAAATAACTCTTTAAAATTTGGCGCATCGTTTTTCTCCACCCTTTATGTTAATCTATTATATCAAATCTAAAAAAATAAAAAATATATCGATTATCTATTTTTCTAACTGCAGATTATCATCATTGCCAATTAGTTCAGCTAACAAAAAATCAATTTGGTCAATAATATCAGTTCGTAAAAATGGTTTTTATGACTGGGCTATTTCATCCCCAGCTAAACCGTGTAAATAAGTTCCAATAATTGCTGATTCAAATAATTAATAACCTTGGCCGACTAAATTAGCAATTAAACCAGTTAAAGTATCCCCCATTCCCGCTACTGCCATATAAGGGTTACCTGTACCCATTTAACATAAACAAGATTTCCATTGGTAATAATTGACTGGTATCCTTTTAAAACAACAATAATTTTATATTTATTAGCAAATCCTTTCATAATATTAATCCGATTACTTAAAATTTATGGAACACTTTTATTAATTAAACGCGATAATTCTAACGCATGCGGGATTAAAATAGTACGTGCACACAACTTATCTAATACATTAATCCCATCGGCATCAACAACAATTGAACCTTTATCATTATCTAAAATATAATTTAAAGTATTATATGTTCGTTCAGTCTTTCCTTTTCCCATCCCATAAGCAACAACATTAACTTGGGGTTTGTAAATTATAAATCCTCCTTGATATCCGGATTTTCCGCTGAGATAATTAAAAAATGGGGAAAGGACCGAAAAAATAATTGGCAAAAGTAAATTATTTTGTTATGATGTATTTGTTGTAAAAATTCGAAAAAAGAATGTTTAATCAGAAAAGAGGAATAAGCAAATGCGTGAAGGAATAATTTTACGTTGTGAAAAATGCAAGGAAGAAAACTACATTTCAAAACGTGATAAAAAGAAACAACAAGAAAAATTAGAAGTTAACAAATATTGTTCAAAATGTAATCAACACACTTTACATAAAGAAAAAAAATAACTCATTGCAATGAGTTATTTTTTTTAATTAAGAGATTCTAATTTTAAAAACAAATAATTTCCAATAAACTATCTTAAGTGTAAAAATAATATGGATGAATTAAACTATCTTTTTGTTCCGCACCAAGCAACCAGTGTCATACAAGTTCACCAACAAGTAACAACAAGATATTTTATCAAAAACCAATGACATGTGATGATAACTCAGGTTAAATGAGAAAATGATTATTATGTTATTTTTCAATAAACAGCAATTTATGATTAATGTGTGATATTTACTAGCCAAAATAGAATTTGGGGAACAAACAACATTAGATTATTTACTGAAGATAATGATTTAATTTGTTATAATAAAAAAATAGAAGGCTCCGGTGAGGAAATGAATGATGATTTTGTAATTTACAATGAGACAAATTTTGATATTAAACCATATCAAGATGATTTTAATGCCATTTTTCAGAAAATTAAAACAACATTAGCAATAACTGAACCATTAGAATTATCATTAATTATTGTTGATGAGCAAAAGCAACTGGAACTTAATCGGCAATATCGGCAAAAAGATTATGTTGCTGATGTTATTACCTTTGCCTTAGAAGAGGAGAATAAGGTTGATTTATTTAAATTAACAGGATTACGTAGTTTAGGGGATATTTTCATTTGTTATGAAAAAGCACTTGCGCAAGCTGCGGAATATAACCATTCTCCTCGGCGTGAATTTGCTTTTTTATTTACCCATGGAATGTTGCATATTTTAGGTTATAATCATCAGACACCACCTGATGAAGAAAAAATGTTTAATTTACAATGAAAAGTATTAAATGATTTACAAATTAAACGAATTCCTGTATACTATAAAATTGAAATATGCCATCGAATTATTATTAGAAGAATAGAGGGATCAAATATGACAGAACAGAATAATTTCTGAGCAGATGTTGAAAAAGGGATGATGAATTATTTAACAAAATATATTAATCTTTTTGAAACAGACTATGAAAAAGACACGGCCGAAAAAAATCCAAAAATAGAAGCTTTTTTAGCGGGGGCAAAGTTTAAAACTAATTTTGAGGATTTATTTAATTTTGTTAAAACCAAAATAAAGCCATTATTTGACGATATTAGAACAGAATATTTTCAAGATAAAAAACCCGAGGAAATTGATCAGAAAAAAGTTACTACTTTAATTGAAGTAAGCAAGTTATTTAATGCGATTATTCCATTACCACGGTTTTTAAATGATTTTATGACTAGTGCAAAAGAAGCTAGTTCCGTTGATTTAAATAAACTTTTTGTCAATATGATGAAAGTTGAAGTTGGGGAATTAACAAAAATTTATGATGATGAAATTAAAGGTCTTGATGCAGCTCTTGATAAATGTATCACAGATATTAATAACACTAATGATGCGTTAGAAATTTGAAATTTAGTAAATCAATTAGGTTTATTTTTACAACGAGATATTATCTTAACTGATTTTTCGGTTGAAAAAAAAGATGAAAAATTAAAAGCGCAATTAGAAAATATTAATCAAATTGAAAAAGATTATAATGAAGGAAAAATCAAGTTACCAGAATTTAATAAAGAAAAAATTATTGAAGAGGTACAAGCTTATCATGATTTTGTCATCGGATTAACACCAGAAAAACGCATTGAAATTACCGCTAAAACAACCGAATATCGAAATAAAGTTGTCCCATTAGTTCAAATTATTCAATGTTTAAATGATTTATTAATGAATATTCTAATATTGTAAACTGTAATATGAAGTGCAACAAATCAATTCCTTTCTGAGTTAATTTGTATACTGTAAAACTAAATCATAAAAAGTTAATAAAATTATAACAAATTAAAAATAAAAAACAATAATCACAAAAAATATTAAATTTGCCGTTTGTATCTATACAGCGCCTTTTAATTATTTTTTATGTTATTATTTAATTGAAAGATTTCTTGCACTTGCATTTACAATTTACATTAGATATAAAAATAAAATTAAATTATTAATTAGGAAAGAAGAAACAGTATGCCAGAATTACCAGAAATTGAGACAGTCCGCCGTACTTTAACAAAACATGTCGTTGGTAAGACAATTACGGATTGCCAAATTTTTTGAAATAAAATAATAAAATATCCTCTTGATCCGAAAGAGTTCACTAAGGAAATTATTCAACAAAAAATTAATTGAATTGATCGAATGGGGAAACATTTGCTTTTTATTTTAGATGATTATGTTTTAATTAGTCATTTACGAATGGAAGGGAAATACTATTTCACCACAAAAGATGAACCAGGGGAATGACAACATATTATGATTTTATTTGAGCTTGATAAGGACTTTCAATTGCGTTATCATGATACAAGAAAATTTGGAACAATGCATTTATATAGCAAAAAGGATTATTTACAACAAGCACCGTTAAATAAATTAGGATATGAACCATTTGAGGAAAAAGTGACAGTTTCATACTTAAAGAATGCTTGACAAAATAAAGGCCAACCAATTAAAACGACATTATTGGAACAAAATGTTATTGTTGGAATCGGTAACATTTATGCAAATGAAATTCTATTTGCTTCCAAAATTCATCCGGGAGAAAAGACCAAAAATTTAGAAGATCAAGATTATCAAAATATTATTGATAATACAAAACTCGTCCTGCAAAAAGCAATTAATGAAGGTGGAACAACAGTTGCAACTTATCATCCCGAACCAGGGGTTAATGGTAAATTTTTACAACACTTAAAAGTTTATGGTCGAAATAAAATGGAATGTGTTAATTGTCATCAACAAATTGACAAAATTTTTGTGAATGGAAGAGGAACTTATTTTTGTAATTATTGTCAAAAATTAAAATAATAGACTGCACCTAAAAAAGTAAGTAAAGAAAAAAAGTCTTTGCTTTAGACTAGACTGCACCCAAAAGAGTAAGTAAAGAAAAAAAGTATTTGCTAAACTTTAAAGGAGGTGCATTTTTATATGGCAAGAAAAGGACAAAAATTTAATAAATATACAGCATATTTTCGAAAAATAATAGTACAAGAGGTTAAAAATAATAGTATAAGTTTTATTGCAAAAAAATATCAAATTAATAAAAAAACTGTTGCTTCATGGTATGAAAATTTTAAGAAAGGAATTTTAAACACCAATAAAGGTCCAAAAGAATCATTTGAAAAAAAGAGATTTAAACTATTACAAAGTTAGGTATGAATTACTAAAAAAGCTTCATGACTTTTACAATTAAATAAAAGAAAAATTGTATCTTTTATCAAAGAAAACATTAATAAATATCCACTAAATTTATTACTTGATATAACAGATTTAAAGCGTAGTTATTGAGATAAATATAAAAATTATTCAAGTAATGGTAAGGATAGCGAATCATTAAAAAATATTGTAAAAGTCTATGAAGAAAATTTAAAACAATTTGGTTATCGTCGAATTACCAAATATTTAAAAGAAGATTATGGCATTGTTTATAATGCTAAGAAAGTATTGCGAATTATGAAAGAAAATAATATTCAAGCTGAATATGTAAAGCGTATGCGTAGAAAAATATTAATAAAACAAAATAGAAATAAAAATATAATTAAATATCCTGATTTAGTAAATCGTAATTTTAATGATATTAAAGAAAGATTTTCAATTTTATTTACTGATGTAACTTATTTAATTTGAAATGGTAAAAAACATTATCAATCAACAATACTTGATGGATATACTAAAGAAATTATTGATGTAAAATGATCAAAATTTAATAATAACAAACTTGTAATTGATAATTTAAATGATGCAATTAATAAAATAAAAAAAATAAAAAAAGATTTAAATAAAATAATAATTCATTCAGATCACGGATATCAATATACATCTAAAGATTACAATAGTAAATGTTTAGATAACAAAATTATAATTTCAATGGGTAAAAATTATCATTGTGCAGACAACATTATTATTGAAAGTTTTCATTCATTACTTAAAAAAGGAACAATCCATAATAAAAATTATAAATCTCATAATGAATATATTAATGATGTTAAAAAATGAAATAAATGATATTCAAACCAAAAAGAAAAATATATAATAAATGAAAGTTTGTAAACCTTTTTATTAATACTTACTAAACAGGGTGCAGTCTATAAAAAAGGGCATTCCTTTATTAGGAATGCCCTTTAGAAAAAACTATTTACTAACGGATACCTATCTTTGGGTATTACCTTTTAGGAGGCCCATCCATCAGGTAATGATAAGCTCTGTTTGTTTACTATATATTGCCATATAGTATGTTATTTATAACACGGGATTTATAAAAAGGTGATAAGACGATTAAAAATTATTATTTTTTATCTTTTTTTGGTAAATTTTGGTAAATTATCCAAATATTAATAAATTTCTTTGTTTTACCGTATTTTTTTAAATAAAAAGTTTATAATATTAATGTAATATTTTATTTAGGAGGGAAAAGAAATTATGGGACAAAAATATCATGCTAAATTAGTTAATGCTAGTGAAATAATTAAAAAAGCACATCAGAATAAATACGCTGTTGGTCATTTTAATATTAATAATCTAGAATGAACAAAAGCTTTATTAGAAGCGGCACAAGAAACAAAAACCCCAATTATTTTAGGGGCTTCAGAAGGAACAATTAAATATATGGGAGGCTATAATTTAGTTGTTGCGATGGTTAATGCTTTATTAGATTCATTAAACATTACAGTTCCAGTAGCGTTACATTTAGACCATGGGCAATCAGTAGAGAGTTGTAAAATGGCTATTGATGCTGGTTTTTCATCAGTAATGTATGATGGTAGTCACCATCCATTTGCTGAAAATCTAAAAAACACCAAAGAAGTAGTAGCGTATGCAAAACCAAATGCTGTTTCAGTTGAAGCGGAAATTGGAACTATTGGTGGGGAAGAAGACGGTGTTGTTGGTGCTGGGGAAATTGGTGATCCAAAAGAAGCAGCCGAAATGGTAACAACAGGAATTGATTTTCTTGCCGCTGGAATTAATAATATTCATGGACCGTATCCAACAGGATGACCAGGTTTAAACTTCCAAGCATTAGAAGATATTGAATCTGTGGCAAAAATTGGGATGGTTTTACATGGTGGTAGTGGAATTCCACAAGAGCAAGTTAAAAAAGCAATTTCATTAGGAATTAGTAAAATAAATGTTAATACTGAATTACAAATTGCTTTTGTTGCTGCAACTAGAAAATATATTGAAGAAGGAAAAGATAAACCAGAAAATGGTAAAGGGTTTGATCCACGAAAATTATTAAAACCAGGATATGAAGCAATTAAAGCTACATTTGATGAATTAATATCATGATTTGGATGCAAAGGTAAAGGATAAAAAACATTTCATTTTTGAAATGTTTTTTACAGTGTAAATTGTAAATACCAAATCATAAAAAGTTAATTATTAATTTAGTTAACTTTTTTTAAGTTAATTTTTAAGTTAATTATAGGAGGTTGAAATTATGCAAATAAAGCAATATTTAATTTTTCGGTCTTAGTGAAAAAGTATGGTAAAGATAGTGTTATTAATACTGTCAATAAGATTGCAAATGATATTGAAATTAAAAAGTAAAGAATAAATTATAGACTGCACCCAAAAGAGTAAGTAAAGAAAAAAAGTCTTTGCTAAACTTTAGACTGCACCCTGTTTAGTAAGTATTAATAAAAAGGTTTACAAACTTTCATTTATTATATATTTTTCTTTTTGGTTTGAATATCATTTATTTCATTTTTTAACATCATTAATATATTCATTATGAGATTTATAATTTTTATTATGGATTGTTCCTTTTTTAAGTAATGAATGAAAACTTTCAATAATAATGTTGTCTGCACAATGATAATTTTTACCCATTGAAATTATAATTTTGTTATCTAAACATTTACTATTGTAATCTTTAGATGTATATTGATATCCGTGATCTGAATGAATTATTATTTTATTTAAATCTTTTTTTATTTTTTTAATTTTATTAATTGCATCATTTAAATTATCAATTACAAGTTTGTTATTATTAAATTTTGATCATTTTACATCAATAATTTCTTTATTATATCCATCAAGTATTGTTGATTGATAATGTTTTTTACCATTTCAAATTAAATAAGTTACATCAGTAAATAAAATTGAAAATCTTTCTTTAATATCATTAAAATTACGATTTACTAAATCAGGATATTTAATTATATTTTTATTTCTATTTTGTTTTATTAATATTTTTCTACGCATACGCTTTACATATTCAGCTTGAATATTATTTTCTTTCATAATTCGCAATACTTTCTTAGCATTATAAACAATGCCATAATCTTCTTTTAAATATTTGGTAATTCGACGATAACCAAATTGTTTTAAATTTTCTTCATAGACTTTTACAATATTTTTTAATGATTCGCTATCCTTACCATTACTTGAATAATTTTTATATTTATCTCAATAACTACGCTTTAAATCTGTTATATCAAGTAATAAATTTAGTGGATATTTATTAATGTTTTCTTTGATAAAATAGACTGCACCCAAAAAAGTAAGTAAAGAAAAAAGTCTTTGCTAAACTTTAGACTGCACCCAAAAAAGTAAGTAAAGAAAAAAAGTCTTTGCTAAACTTTAAAGGAGGTGCATTTTTATATGGCAAGAAAAGGACAAAAATTTAATAAATATACAGCATATTTTCGAAAAATGATAGTACAAGAGGTTAAAAATAATAGTATAAGTTTTATTGCAAAAAAATATCAAATTAATAAAAAAACTGTTGCTTCATGGTATGAAAATTTTAAGAAAGGAATTTTAAACACCAATAAAGGTTCAAAAGAATCATTTGAAAAAAGAGATTTAAACTATTACAAAGTTAGGTATGAATTACTAAAAAAGCTTCATGACTTTTACAATTAAATAAAAGAAAAATTGTATCTTTTATCAAAGAAAACATTAATAAATATCCACTAAATTTATTACTTGATATAACAGATTTAAAGCGTAGTTATTGAGATAAATATAAAAATTATTCAAGTAATGGTAAGGATAGCGAATCATTAAAAAATATTGTAAAAGTCTATGAAGAAAATTTAAAACAATTTGGTTATCGTCGAATTACCAAATATTTAAAAGAAGATTATGGCATTGTTTATAATGCTAAGAAAGTATTGCGAATTATGAAAGAAAATAATATTCAAGCTGAATATGTAAAGCGTATGCGTAGAAAAATATTAATAAAACAAAATAGAAATAAAAATATAATTAAATATCCTGATTTAGTAAATCGTAATTTTAATGATATTAAAGAAAGATTTTCAATTTTATTTACTGATGTAACTTATTTAATTTGAAATGGTAAAAAACATTATCAATCAACAATACTTGATGGATATACTAAAGAAATTATTGATGTAAAATGATCAAAATTTAATAATAACAAACTTGTAATTGATAATTTAAATGATGCAATTAATAAAATTAAAAAAATAAAAAAAGATTTAAATAAAATAATAATTCATTCAGATCACGGATATCAATATACATCTAAAGATTACAATAGTAAATGTTTAGATAACAAAATTATAATTTCAATGGGTAAAAATTATCATTGTGCAGACAACATTATTATTGAAAGTTTTCATTCATTACTTAAAAAAGGAACAACCCATAATAAAAATTATAAATCTCATAATGAATATATTAATGATGTTAAAAAATGAAATAAATGATATTCAAACCAAAAAGAAAAATATATAATAAATGAAAGTTTGTAAACCTTTTTATTAATACTTACTAAACAGGGTGCAGTCTACTTTAAAGGAGGTGCATTTTTATATGGCAAGAAAAGGACAAAAATTTAATAAATATACAGCATATTTTCGAAAAATGATAGTACAAGAGGTTAAAAATAATAGTATAAGTTTTATTGCAAAAAAATATCAAATTAATAAAAAAACTGTTGCTTCATGGTATGAAAATTTTAAGAAAGGAATTTTAAACACCAATAAAGGTCCAAAAGAATCATTTGAAAAAAAGAGATTTAAACTATTACAAAGTTAGGTATGAATTACTAAAAAAGCTTCATGACTTTTACAATTAAATAAAAGAAAAATTGTATCTTTTATCAAAGAAAACATTAATAAATATCCACTAAATTTATTACTTGATATAACAGATTTAAAGCGTAGTTATTGAGATAAATATAAAAATTATTCAAGTAATGGTAAGGATAGCGAATCATTAAAAAATATTGTAAAAGTCTATGAAGAAAATTTAAAACAATTTGGTTATCGTCGAATTACCAAATATTTAAAAGAAGATTATGGCATTGTTTATAATGCTAAGAAAGTATTGCGAATTATGAAAGAAAATAATATTCAAGCTGAATATGTAAAGCGTATGCGTAGAAAAATATTAATAAAACAAAATAGAAATAAAAATATAATTAAATATCCTGATTTAGTAAATCGTAATTTTAATGATATTAAAGAAAGATTTTCAATTTTATTTACTGATGTAACTTATTTAATTTGAAATGGTAAAAAACATTATCAATCAACAATACTTGATGGATATACTAAAGAAATTATTGATGTAAAATGATCAAAATTTAATAATAACAAACTTGTAATTGATAATTTAAATGATGCAATTAATAAAATTAAAAAAATAAAAAAAGATTTAAATAAAATAATAATTCATTCAGATCACGGATATCAATATACATCTAAAGATTACAATAGTAAATGTTTAGATAACAAAATTATAATTTCAATGGGTAAAAATTATCATTGTGCAGACAACATTATTATTGAAAGTTTTCATTCATTACTTAAAAAAGGAACAATCCATAATAAAAATTATAAATCTCATAATGAATATATTAATGATGTTAAAAAATGAAATAAGTGATATTCAAACCAAAAAGAAAAATATATAATAAATGAAAGTTTGTAAACCTTTTTATTAATACTTACTAAACAGGGTGCAGTCTATGTTGTATTAACAATTTTAATGAAAATGATTAAACAAATTGGTATTAGTAAATTTAGTTGTATTTTAACCGATAGAGGAAAAGAATTTTATAGATGAAAAAGAATAGAAAAACATTTTAAAATAAGAGTTTATTTTTGTGATCCTGGTAAACTTCGTCAGAAAGCATTAGTAGAAAGAATAAATAGAGATATAAAGCGTTGATTTGGGTTAAAATGAGCCATTAATTAATATTCGTAGTAAATTAAAATCTATTTTAGATATATTAAATACCACAATTAGACCTTGCTTGGAAAATTTTACATCAAGACAATATTTTAAAAAAATTTTTTTAAATTAAATTAGTGTTTGTTAAGATTAGTAAAATTTATTTTTTGTTGTGTTTAATTTTATAATTTTAAAAATAAATATTAAAAACAATATTTTTAATTTAATATTTTTTGTGATTATTGTTTTTTATTTTTAATTTGTTATAATTTTATTAGCTTTTTATGATTTAGTTTTATAGTATACAAGATAAACGAAAAATAATTCGGTAAAGGTAGTTTCGCAATAATACTTATTGTTTTTCTTATAAAAAAGAATATAATTACTACTAAGGAGGATTTGATATGGCCATATTTAATAATAAGAAGCCGATTTTTGTATCAATGGATTTAGGGACATCTTCTACCTTGGTTTATATCTCAGGGAGCGGGATTGTTTATAATGAACCATCCATTGTGGCATATAAAATTAAAGAAAACCAGATTATTGCTGTCGGAAATGAAGCATATAAAATGATTGGAAAAGGAAATAAGACAATTAGAATTGTCCGTCCAATGATTGACGGTGTTATTACTGATATTCGTGCAACTGAAGCACAATTAAAATATATTTTTAACCGTTTACGGGTTAATAAACAGTTAGTTAATTCAATTATGTTATTAGCTTGTCCGTCAGTCATTACCGAATTAGAAAAAAATGCATTGAAAAAAATTGCAATTAATTTAGGGGCAACAAAAGTATTTGTTGAGGAAGAAGTTAAAATGGCTGCTTTAGGCGGTGGGGTTGATATTTACAAACCTGCTGGAAACTTAGTAATTGATATGGGAGGAGGAACAACAGATATTGCTATTCTTGCTTCAGGAGATATTGTAATTTCAAAATCAGTTAAAGTTGCTGGAAATTATTTAAATGATGAGGTTTTAAAATATGTCCATTCACAATATGGTTTAGAAATTGGAATTAAAACAGCAGAAATGATTAAAATCGAAATTGGCTCATTAGCAAAATATGGTGATGAACAAAAAATGAAAGTATATGGACGAGATGTTGTTTCAGGTTTACCACGGGAAATTGAATTAACCCCCGAAGAAATCCGAGAAGTTTTAAAAGTTCCAGTATCACGAATTATTGATTTAGCAGTTCAAGCTCTAGAAGAAACACCACCAGAATTGGCGGGTGATATTTTCCGCAATGGAATTACCATTTGTGGGGGTAGTGGTTTAATCAAAGGAATTGATGATTACTTTGAAGATACCTTGCAATTACCAGCTAAGATTGGTGAACAACCATTATTAGCTGTTATCAATGGAACAAAAAAATTCGAATCAGATATTTATGATATTATTCATCAAGAACATCATAAAGTCAAAGAATTAGATTATTAAACTATGTCAGAAGTTGCTATATATAATGATAAATAGCATACCAAAATAACAAATATGGTCAGCATAGAGCAACTATAATAATCAAAACCAACCTAACAAAAGTTAAGGATGGTTTATTATAAAACTGATTAATTATCAGTTTTTTTATGTTATGATGTAAAAAAAGCACCTAGGAGAGAAAAAATGGCGGAACCATTAGCATTTGTATTACGACCCACAACAATTTCCGATATTATTGGGCAAAGTCATATTATTAATTACCACAATGGTGTTATTTCAAGAATGTTGAAATATAATTATGCCAGTTCATTAATTTTTTATGGTGACCCAGGGGTTGGGAAAAGTAGTATTGCCCGGGCATTGGCGAATGATTTACAAATCGACTATGCTATTTTTAATGCTGAAATTGATAAAAAACAAGATTTAGAAAACATTATCAAACAAGCCGGAGCGGTTAAACGGTTTATTATTATTGTTGAAGAAGTTCATCGTATGAATAAAGATCGCCAGGATATTTTATTACAATATTTAGAAAATGGTCATTTAATTATGTTTGCTTGTACAACGGAAAATCCATATTTTGTTATTAACCCAGCGCTACGTTCCCGAGCTAATATTATTAAATTAGAACGAATTACGCTGGAAGAAATGTTCACTGGTTTGGAAAAATTAATTATAAATAAAAAATTATCTTTAACAATTACAACAGATGCTTTAACTTTAATTTGCCAATTAGCGAGTGGCGACTTGCGCATTGCGATTAATATTTTAGAATTATGTTTGAATTTATATCCTACCGAAGAAATTACACCTGTAATTGTTAAAAATATTGCTCCATCAGCTAATTTAATTAATTTTTCTGCCGGTGATGAGCATCATGATTTAAAATCAGCCTTGCAAAAATCAATTCGGGGAAGCGATGTTGATGCAGCATTATATTATTTTGCTCGGTTATTAGCGAGTGGCGACTATGAAGCATTATTTCGCCGAATGCAAATTATTACTTATGAAGATATTGGTTTAGCTAATCCAGCCATTGCGGGGCACGTTAAAACAGCAATTGATAGTTTTCGCCAAATTGGGTTGCCAGAAGGCAGAATTCCATTGGGGTTAGCGATTATTGAAATGTGCTTAAGTGAAAAATCAAATAGTGCTTATTTAGCGACTGAACAAGCATATGAGGATGTTTTAAATGGTAAGCTTTATCCAATTCCACATCACTTACGAGATAGTAGTTATGCTTCCGCTGGGAAGTTAGGGAATGGGATTGGTTATCAATATCCCCATGATTTTCCCAATGATTATGTGTCACAGCAATATTTACCAAAAGAAATGCGCGGAGTTGTTTATTATCATCCAAAATTACATAGTGTATATGAAAAACGGATTAATGAATTATATGAACGATTTACGAAAAAAACAAAGTAGTTCTTTGCAAACACTTAGTTTTTAAAAACAAAAGTTAGGCGAAAATATGATCCAAATTTGTATACTGTAAAATTAAATCATAAAAAGTTAATAAAATTATAACAAAAGCACTGTGTAGATACAAACAGCAAATTTATATCTTGCTAGATTAATAATAAAATATTTTTAATAAATTGCAACCATTTTTTCAAAAAAAAATAAATATTTGGAATTTTATTATTTTTAAGTATATTTAAGGAGCGTGTAAATTGTAAATACCAAATCATGTATACTATAAAACTAAATCATAAAAAGTTAATAAGATTATAATAAATTAAAAATAAAAAACAATAATCACAAAAAATATTAAATTAAAAATATTTTTTTAATGTTTATTTTTAAAATTATAAAATTAAACACAACAAAAAATAAATTTTACTAATCTTAACAAACACTAATTTAATTTAAAAATATTTTTTTAAATTATTGTCTTGATGTAAAATTTTCCAAGCAAGGTCTAATTGTGGTATTTAATATATCTAAAATAGATTTTAATCTACTACGAATATTAATTAATGGCTCATTTTGACCCAATCAACGCTTTATATCTCTATTTATTCTTTCTACTAATGCTTTCTGACGAAGTTTACCAGGATCACAAAAATAAACTCTTATTTTAAAATGTTTTTCTATTCTTTTTCATCTATAAAATTCTTTTCCTCTATCGGTTTTAAAATACAACTAAATTTACTAATACCAATTTGTTTAATCATTTTCATTAAAATTGTTAATACAAATATAGACTGCACCCAAAAGAGTAAGTAAAGAAAAAAATCTTTGCTAAACTTTAGCTGTAGACTGCACCCAAAAAAGTAAGTAAAGAAAAAAAGTCTTTGCTAAACTTTAGAGGAGGTGCATTTTTATATGGCAAGAAAAGGACAAAAATTTAATAAATATACAGCATATTTTCGAAAAATAATAGTACAAGAGGTTAAAAATAATAGTATAAGTTTTATTGCAAAAAAATATCAAATTAATAAAAAAACTGTTGCTTCATGGTATGAAAATTTTAAGAAAGGAATTTTAAACACCAATAAAGGTCCAAAAGAATCATTTGAAAAAAGAGATTTAAACTATTACAAAGTTAGGTATGAATTACTAAAAAAGCTTCATGACTTTTACAATTAAATAAAAGAAAAATTGTATCTTTTATCAAAGAAAACATTAATAAATATCCACTAAATTTATTACTTGATATAACAGATTTAAAGCGTAGTTATTGAGATAAATATAAAAATTATTCAAGTAATGGTAAGGATAGCGAATCATTAAAAAATATTGTAAAAGTCTATGAAGAAAATTTAAAACAATTTGGTTATCGTCGAATTACCAAATATTTAAAAGAAGATTATGGCATTGTTTATAATGCTAAGAAAGTATTGCGAATTATGAAAGAAAATAATATTCAAGCTGAATATGTAAAGCGTATGCGTAGAAAAATATTAATAAAACAAAATAGAAATAAAAATATAATTAAATATCCTGATTTAGTAAATCGTAATTTTAATGATATTAAAGAAAGATTTTCAATTTTATTTACTGATGTAACTTATTTAATTTGAAATGGTAAAAAACATTATCAATCAACAATACTTGATGGATATACTAAAGAAATTATTGATGTAAAATGATCAAAATTTAATAATAACAAACTTGTAATTGATAATTTAAATGATGCAATTAATAAAATTAAAAAAATAAAAAAAGATTTAAATAAAATAATAATTCATTCATATCACGGATATCAATATACATCTAAAGATTATAATAGTAAATGTTTAGATAACAAAATTATAATTTCAATGGGTAAAAATTATCATTGTGCAGACAACATTATTATTGAAAGTTTTCATTCATTACTTAAAAAAGGAAGAATCCATAATAAAAATTATAAATCTCATAATGAATATATTAATGATGTTAAAAAATGAAATAAGTGATATTCAAACCAAAAAGAAAAATATATAATAAATGAAAGTTTGTAAACCTTTTTATTAATACTTACTAAACAGGGTGCAGTCTAAAGTCTATAATCTCTATTCATTTGCTTAGCAATTTTTCAAATATTAATTGTTCCATTTTTCTTTTTAAATAATTCATTATCTTTCAATTTTTCCAAATTTACTCTTTCATTAAAATCTAATCTTTCATATTTTTTCACACTTTACCTCCTAAAATATTTAAAATGTTATAATTTATGTGCAATAATTATAACATTTTAAATATTTTAGGAGCAATCGGATTAAAAGTAACAACTACAACATCATTAATTAGTTGCGAAAAACCAAATAATAGTGAAAATGGAGGAGCCACAACCCAAACCACAATAACCACCAATTGGAAGTAATTGAAAGTTAATTGAAAATTGTAAATTACGCGGGATAATTTATTCTTTACTTTTTAATTTCAATATCATTTGCAATCTTATTGACAGTATTAATACCAATATCTTTACCATACTTTTTCACTAACGATCGCAAAATTAAATATTTCTTTATTTGCATAATTTCAACCCCCTTTAATTAACTTAAAAATTAACTTATAAAAAAAGTTAACTAAATTAATAGTTAATTTTTTATGATTTGGTATTTACAATTTACAGTTACCAATCCACAATTTACAGCAAAAGTTTAGGAAAAATGTTGCAATATGGAAAATAGTATAATACAATATGTATGAAAGTGGGGGAGAATGGGTCAAAATGGCATTATTAGGAACTTACAACCATACATTAGATGATAAAGGACGATTAACAATTCCCTCTAAAATGAGAGAGCAGTTTAAAGATGATAAAGTCTTTATTTCGCTTGGTTTTGATGGTTGTATTGATGTTCGTAATAATGCCGAATGATTGAAGTGAGCAGAAAAAGTTGCTTCAACCGGGCAAGCCACAGCCGAAGGACGGGCTTTGACAAGAAAAATTATGTCAATGTCTGATGAAACTACTTTCGATAATGCTGGGCGAATTAAAATTTTGTCTATTTTACAAAATAAAGTAAAAATTAGTAAAGATGTTGTTATTATTGGAAACAATGATCACTTAGAATTATGAGATCCAAAAGTTTGAGAAGTATATATTGACCAAGCACCAGTAATGGAAGAAGCAGCAAAGAATTTTGAGGAAAAAATTTAACCGATGGAATTTAAACATCAAACAGTTTTATTACAAGAAGCAATTGCCGGGTTAAATATTATTAAAAATGAAGTTTATGTTGATTGCACGTTAGGGCGAGCGGGGCATAGTCTTGAAATTTTAAAGCATCTCCCAAATGGGAAGTTATATTGTTTTGAGCAAGATGAAGCAGCAATTACTGCTTCGGAACAAATTTTGCATCAAAGTAAATATCGTAATTATGAAATTATTAAAAATAATTTTGTTAATTTAGCTGCTGAATTGCAATTACGGAAAATTAAAGCAGTTAATGGGATTTTATATGATCTCGGAGTTTCATCGCCACAGTTAGATGATTATAAACGGGGTTTTAGTTATCGTTATGATAGTCCCTTGGATATGCGGATGAATCAAACAGCAAGTTTAATCGCGAGAACAATTGTTAATACTTATTCGCAAGCAGCGTTAGCAAAAGTTTTCCAAGATTATGGCGAAGAACCATTTGCTAAAGTGCTTGCTAAAAACATTGTGCTTGCGCGGGATGAACAAGAAATTGTGACAACTTTCCAACTTATTGAGATTATTAAAAAGAGCTTACCGCAAAAAATTTTAAAAAAAGCGAAGCATCCGGCGAAACGAGTTTTTCAAGCCTTACGGATTGAAGTAAATCAAGAATTATTTGTTTTACAAGAGTCATTACGCCAAGCAACAACCCTATTAGCGGTCCATGGACGCTTAGTTGTAATTTCGTTTCATTCATTAGAAGATCGTATTGTTAAAAAATATTTTCAAAGTTTAACACAAGATCCTAATTATGAAATAAATCAGCAATTACCAGTAATATCACATTTTGAAAGTAATTATCGAATTATTACCAAAAAAGCACTCGTTCCCTCGATTAATGAGCAAACTATTAATCATCGGAGTACCAGTGCTAAGTTACGAATATTAGAACGGGTAAAATAATATTCAAACACTTTTTAAAAGGAGGTGAACGAAGTGGAATATAAGTTAAAAGAAGTATATGCCGTGTTAGAAATCAAAAATTATAGTTTTAGTTTTATGGTTGGTGTTTATAGTGAATCACAAATTAAAGTGCTTTATAAACGACATCTTGAATATCATTTTTGTGACAACGGCGTTATTATTGATGAAAAAAATGTTGCAAAAGAATTAGTTAATTTAATTAAAGATGCAAATCGTCAATTAAGAATTGTAATTGAGCGGGTGGCAATTAGTATTACAGCTAATAATATGACAATTAAAACTTCAACCAAAATGCTAAATTTAACACATGATCGACTAATTACCAAAAATGATATTGATTCATTGATTACATTAGCAAAAGAAGTTCCTTTATTAGACGATGAAACTGCTTTTTTTATTCGACCATATCGTTATATTCTTAATGAACAAAAAGCATTATCAGCGCCACCAATCGGACAGGCAGCGCACAAAGTAAGTATTAAGGCAATAGTTTATGTAACAAAAAAACAAGTTATTCAAAGTATTTTTGCTACTCTTAAATATGCCAAAATTAAAGTTATGGGCATCCTTCCAGAAGGGTTTAGTCTTGCGTGAAATATTGCATCGCCGGTTGATTTACAAAACGGGATTACAATTATTAATTGAGATTATGATAATATTACCGCTTACGTTTTTGTACGTGAGACATTGTGTGAACAAATTATTATTTCGGGTGGAATTAAAAAAATAATTACGCGTTTACGTAATGTCTTAAGCTGTGATAACAAGCAAGCACTAAAGTATTTATATAAAATTATTAATTTAAATAATAATAGTAAAGATAATTTAATTATTTATAGCAAATATGATCATCAACAACAAACACAATTAAACTTTACCCATTATGATTTAAAACGGATTGTTAATCACGCTTTAACAGAAGAAATGGAAACATTAAGTGAAAAGTTAGCTAATAGCTTAGGGCGCTATGACTATCCAGTGATTGTTGTTGGTGAAATTTTACGAATTAGTGGTTTTAAAGAGAATCTACTTGCTTTAAATAAAGATAAAAATATTTCAGTTTACATTGTATCAACGTTAGGGGCTAAAGAAACATGATGCACTGGTTTACTAGGGAATATTTATTATCAACATTTAGCAAATAAGGTCAGTGCCACAAATATTCAATCCGTTGATCATCGTTATATTCGTTATCTAAATAATAATGTGGATAAAAAAGACCAACGAATTGACCATTATTATGATGGACAGCAACCAGGAATTGGAGCTAATCCAGCATCAGGGGCAATGAACCTCAATAATCAATATTTAAACGGTTCACAAAACAATATCAACAAAAATACTACCAAAATGTGAAATAAATAGTATAATATATAAAAAGTGGAGGAATTAAGGTTATGGAAAATTTTGATAATTATGAACAAGTCGCATCAATAAAAGTTATGGGTATTGGTGGGGGTGGTAATAATGCTGTTAATCGCATGATTGAAGCCGGTGTACAAGGCGTTGAATTTATTGTTGCCAATACTGACGCTCAAATTATTAGTGTTTCAAAATCAAAAAATAAAATTGTATTAGGAAAAGAAACATCAAAAGGATTGGGCGCTGGCGCTAATCCGGATGTTGGTCGTCAAGCAGCAATTGAATCAGCGGAAGAAATTAAGGAAGCTTTAAAAGGAGCAGATATGGTTTTTGTTGCCGCTGGAATGGGTGGTGGAACTGGAACTGGGGCCACTCCTATTATTGCTAAACTTGCTCGCGAACAAGGTGCTTTAACTGTTGGGATTATTACAACACCATTTTCCTTTGAAGGTCGTGCGCGGAATAGTTATGCCATTCAAGGAACCGAAGAACTACGTAAACATGTTGATTCATTAATTATTATTTCAAACGATCGTTTATTAGAAGTAATTGGCGGCGTTCCCTTAAAGGATTCTTTTAAAGAAGCAGATAATATTTTACGTCAGGGAGTCCAAACAATTACTGATTTAATTGCTGTTCCTTCTTTAATTAATTTAGATTTTGCTGATATTAAAACCATTATGAAAAATAAAGGTAACGCTTTATTTGGAATTGGGATTGGTTCAGGGAAAGATAAAGCAATTGAAGCAGCTAATAAAGCAATAATTTCACCATTGCTAGAAGCATCAATCCGTGGTGCTCGTGATGCAATTATTAATGTTACTGGTGGAAATACCTTAACTTTAAACGATGCCAATGATGCGGTTGATATTGTTAAGCAAGCGATTGGTGGCGAGGTTAATATTATTTTTGGAACAGCCGTTAATGAACATTTAGACGATGAAATGATTGTAACAGTTATTGCCACTGGCTTTGATGAGGAACAAAATTTTAGTTCTTCGGATAATACTTATCGTACTGCCTCGGAAGAATATGAAGGTCCCGCGGCGAAACCAATACGTGAAGGTGAACCAGATGTAATTGATGATAATGATCAAGATATGGCGCGTAAGCGACCAAGTTATTTTACTAATTTATCAGAAAATGCTGAACGCGAAACGGCAAATGCCAACCGTCGCATTAATGCGCGAAGAGAACATGTTAATAATAGTCAAGTAATTGACCATGAAGATGATGATGATTTACCACCATTTGTTCGTCGTAGTTGATAATAATGAGTATTTTTAAGAAAAAAAACGAAGTATTTACGATTCTCAGTCACGAATTGATTTTAGTGATAGTCTAACTGAGCCATTGTCTATAGTGATCATAGTAATCCCCAACCTGTTCCTGTCACCACTGCCCCGTTGCAAAAGGTGACTTTTGAGCGTGAAGGAATGAACAAGCAACCAACTGATGCCAGTGCAACTAGCGTTATTACAACTGGTTTTGTTGCGGATAGTTATCATGATGCTCCAAAAATGGCGGATTTATTATTGGCAAATGGGCAATTAATTGCCCATTTAGAGAAAATACCAAAAGCAGAACGAATCCGATTATTAGATTTCATTAGTGGTGTGATGTATGCATTTGATGGTGCTGTTCAAAAAAATTGAACATCGCACGCACCACTTTACTGTGCGAAAAAATGATTAAGAAGGCGCAGTTATTACAACATTATTAACAAGATTATGAGTTAATTAATAAAATTAAAGGATGGTGTGAGCAAGGGACGCGGGGTCATGTTATGAACACTGATTTTCTTGATTTACGTCAAATTGTTATTTTAGAAGCAATCTTACGGCAAGAAAAGATTACTGATTATCAAATTCATCAGCCTTTTGTCAATGGTTTTCGGGCAACCGTTAGTTTTAATGAGCATGCTGATAATACTATTATGTTACATGCGAACCAACCAAAACAAGACTTATTACAACATCACCAAATTCTTGGTTTTATTTTAAATCAAATGAAATTAGAAATGCGTGTACTTGGCGATTTATATTTGACAGCGAAGGATATCTATTTAAGTGTCTGTATACTGTAAAACTAAATCATAAAAAGTTAATAAAATTATAACATTTTAAGTATTTTAGGAGCAATCGGATTAACAGCAACAAGTACAACATCATTAATTAGTTGCGAAAAACCAAATAATAGTGAAAACGGCGAGTAATAAACCATAAACCAAACCACAACAACCACCAGTTGGAAGTAATTGAAAGTTAATTGAAGATTGTAAATTACGCAGGATAATTTATTCTTTACTTTTTAATTTCAATATCATTTGTAATCTTATTGACAGTATTAATAACAATATCTTTACCATACTTTTTTACTAACGACCGCAAAATTAAATATTGCTTTATTTGCATAATTTCAACCTCCTATAATTAACTTAAAAATTAATTTAAAAAAGTTAACTAAATTAATAGTTAACTTTTTATGATTTGGTATTTACAATTTACACATCAAAAAATCAACATTATCGAATTACGATTGCAAAGTTTGCATAAAAGTAGGTGAAAATATGGCAGAACAAGAGAAAGATTTATGGACAGTTATTTATGAGCAAAATGAATTTATTGAAAAATTAACATATGATAACCGGGAATTAATGCTTCGTTTACAAGAATTGCAACATTTAGAACATATTTCGCGTTATAATATTGAGAAATCACGCGAAACCTTTGAAGTTACCAGTCATAACACGGGGCACATTATTATGAAAGCCGTTTATTTTTTCTATGCTTTTAAAGAAGAGATTGCCGTTTTACTAGATGACATTGATTATAATCGCCATAATTCCCAAGCTGTTTTAAAAGTCATTAATAATTTTTTAGAACGCAACAAACGAATTTATGCTTTTTCTATTAATGATGGTGACCGAATTACTGAATTGATTAAGAAAGAAATTATTAACAAAATTAAATAAATAGTGTAATATTTATTATAAGAAAACAAACCACGATTATTTGATACGACTATTCCAGCGAGATTAGGTTGATGCGAGCTAATCATAGCCAGCAAATAATTATTTCTTGTTTTTACAATTAGAAATTAACAAAAAAGGTAAATATTATTGCAATATTTATAAAGTAAGATGGTACCGCGCGCCAAGCGCTCTTATAGTCTTGCTTTTTTTATGACAGAAAGGAAAAAACGCTGATGAATTATAAAGATACCTTATTAACTCCCAATACCTTATTTGAAATGAAAGCTAACTTAGCGGAGAAAGAACCAAAAATCCAGTTAGAATGACTACGAACAAATGTTGTTGCTGGTCGTTATCAACATAATGTCACCCAACCACCTTTTATTTTACATGATGGCCCTCCCTATGCAAATGGTGATTTGCATGTTGGCCATGCCTTAAATAAAATTTTAAAGGATTTTATTGTTCGCTATTATAACCAAAAAGGATACTATAGTCCTTGAATTTGTGGGTGAGATACCCATGGTTTACCAATTGAAACTGCTGTTGTTAAAAGCGAGGTCAATCGTAAAACAACCCCACCCGTTCGCTTTCGCCAAATTTGTCGAAAATATGCCCTTGACCAAATTGATAACCAGATTAACCAATTTAGTCGGTTAGGATTATTTAGTGATTTTCAGCAGAAATATGTTACATTAGATTTAGCCTATGAACTAGAACAATTCCGGTTATTTCAAACAATGGTCCAAAAAAAATTAGTTTATCGGCAATTAAAACCAATTTATTGATCACCATCGAGTGAGTCGGCCTTAGCGGAAGCCGAAATTGAATATGACGAATTAATTTCCCCATCAATTTATATTACCTTTCCGGTAACGACAGGGAATAAAATAATTAAACCAGGCACAAAATTTATTATTTGAACAACAACCCCATGAACAATTCCAATGAATCAAATGTTAGCAGTGGGGGAAGAAATTGTTTATGTTGAAGTTGTAGTTAATGGTGAAAAGTATTTATTTGTCAAAGCGTTATTAGAGCAGCTACAATCTCTTTTTAACTGAGAAAAAGTTAAAATTATTCAAGAAGTTGTTGGGGCTAACTTAGCGGGAATTATTACAAAACACCCTTTATATGATCGTTATAGCCCCGTTGTTCTTAGCCATCATGTTACGATTGAAACAGGAACGGGAGTTGTTCATACGGCTTCTGGTTTTGGTGAAAATGATTACTTGATTGCGAAAGCAAATAATGTCCCAATTTTTGCTCCTTTAGATGATGCCGGGAAATATACCGCCGAAGTCGGCGATGATACTTTAACCGGAGTGTATTATGAAGATGCCAATAAAATGATTGGCCAACGCTTAGAACAAGAGGGCGTATTATTAAAATTAAAATTTATTAAGCACCGCTCACCAATTGATTGACGAACAAAGAAACCAGTTATTTATCGGGCAACAGCGCAATGATTTGTTTCAATTGAAAAAATAAAACCAGCCTTATTAGCGGAAATTAAACAAGTACAATGAAATCCAGAATGAGCAGCGAAGCGAATGGCAACAATGATTGAAAACCGGCAAGATTGATGTATTTCGCGGCAAAGATTATGGGGCGTTCCAATTATTGCCTTTTATGATGAAAATAATCAACCGCAATTTAGCCCCGAATTAATTGAACATGTTATTAATTTATTTGCTAAAGCAAAAACAACCGATATTTGATTTGAATGAACAGCGGATCAATTATTACCACCACCGTATCAAAAGCGTAATTGACGCAAAGAGCAAGATATTATGGATGTTTGATTTGATAGTGGGGTTAGTAATTTAGCAGTCACAAAATCTTACCAGTTGCCGCATCCTGTTAGTGTTTATTTAGAGGGAATTGACCAATTCCGTGGTTGATTTAATTCTTCATTAATTACTTCGGTTGTTGCCACAGGGCATGCGCCATATCAAATAGTTTTAGCGCATGGTTTTGCTAATGATGAAAAGGGGCGTAAAATGAGTAAATCATTAGGGAATGTAATTTCGCCCTTAGCGATTACTGACCAGTATGGGGCCGATATTTTACGACTGTGAGTTGCATCGGTTGATTATCGCGATGATGTTAAAATTGGTCCGGATATTTTAAAACAAATTGCCGAAGCTTATCGTAAAATTCGTAATACTTTGCGGTTTTTATTAGCGAATTTAACTGATTTTAATCCAGCAACTGATTGTCAACCGCAATTAGCGGAAGTTGATTATTATGTGTTACATTTAGCCTATGAATTTCAAAAAAAAGTTAATAAAAGTTATGAGGAATTTAATTTTAATAATGTTTATATGTTAATTAATAATTTTGTGATTACAACTTTATCAAAATTTTATTTAGATTTTACCAAAGATATTTTATATATTGAGCAAATGGCGGATCCTCGTCGGCGTGTTGTGCAAACAACCTTATATTATTTATTTCGTATTTTAGTTGATGCTTTAAAACCAATTATTCCGCATACGGTAGAAGAGAGTCACCAGTTTATTAAATATCCCCACCAACAAAGTTCGGTGCATTGCGAAGAGAATTTTGTTTTGTCAACCACAATTGATCAAGCATTAATCACAAAATGAGAACAAGTATTAAAATTACGCGATGATGTTAATAAAGAATTAGAACGTCGTCGTGAACAAAAAGAAATTAAGAAATCCTTAGAGTGCCAAGTTACGATTGCTTTAAAAGAACCATATGCTGACTTAGCAACAATTAAGGATTTATATAAAATTTTTATTGTTAGTGAGATTATTTTTACAACTGATCATCATCATTTAACTGAATATGAAACAAGTTATTTAAAAGTGCAAGAAAAATCCGGGGTAAAATGCCAACGCTGTTGAATAATTTATAACCATTTAAACGCTCAAAATAATGAAATCTGTGATCGTTGTTTTAATGTTTTATCGACCAAAAATGTGCAATAATATATAAAAAAATAAAGGAGTTAAAAACGAATGAAAGAACGAACAAAACAATTCTGACACGATGTTCAAGATCATTTTAAAAATCGGAATTATATTTGAAAATACAAACTGCAAGTTTGTTTACCACTTTTTATTGGCTTATTAATTTTAGATATTATTACTAAAGAATTAGTTTTTCATTTATTATCGCATAGTCCTGATGCGCCAGAAGTTAAATTTTTGGATGGCTTTATTAACTTTAAATTTATGGTTAATACAGGGATTGCCTTTGGGGTAAATGCGAATAATCTTCCGGTTGTAATTATTGGCGCTGTTGTTATTACCTTGATCGCATTTGGAATTTTTCTGTATGTTAATAGTAAACCGGCGGTTGTTGGTTTAATCATGATTACAACGGGCGGCTTTGGCAATTTAATTGACCGAATGTGAAATCAAGGGGGCGTTGTTGACTTTCTGGCATGAATTTTATTTCCACCGTATAGTATTTTTAATTTAGCTGATACTTGAGTAACAGCAGGAGTTATTGTCCTAATTATTGCCATTATAATTGAAATTATTAAATTTTATCTTGAACGCCGCCGTAGCAATCACGAGGAAAATGTTGAGTCAAATGGCTAAAATTACTTTTATTGCTTCGACAACAAATCGTATTGATAAAATTTTAACTGATTATTTTAAGACGCAACCAACTCCTTTTTCTCGCACAAAAGTGCAAGAATTAATCACCGCCAGACAAGTACAAGTTAATGACCAAGTGGTGCGAGCAAATTCGCTTGGTAAAATTGGCAATCAAATTATTATTGAATTACCCGAACCAAAGGCCAGTCCCTTAACCCCGAGGGCAATGCTGTTAACAATTTTATATGAGGATGAATATTTAATGGTGATTGATAAAGCAAACAATTTAGTTGTTCACCCCGCGCCAGGGCATCAAGATGATACCTTAGTGAATGCTTTATTAGCACATGGTGTTGATTGGTCAACAGCTAGTGGTGAACAACGTCCGGGTATTGTCCATCGAATTGATCGGCAAACAACAGGGGTCTTAGTTATTGCTAAAAATGATGTTGTTCATCAGCAGTTGCAAGAACAAATTCAAACAAAACAGTTACAACGCCGGTATTTAGCGCTTGTTCATGGTAAAATTACCGAAAAGCGGGCTAAAATAGATGCTCCAATTGGTCGCGATCCAAATAACCGCAAAAAAATGACCGTAACCGCAAAAAATTCTAAAAAAGCAGTGACTAATATTCTTGTAATTGAACGGTTTAATGATTATACTTATATAGAGTGTGAATTAGAAACAGGACGAACGCATCAAATTCGCGTCCATCTAAAATACATTAATCATCCAAGTGTGGGTGATCCGTTATATGGGACAAGTACTGATAAAAAAGAAATTTTTGGCCAATATCTGCATGCTTATCAATTAACATTTGTTCATCCAGTTACAAAACAATTTCTGACAATAACAGCAACATTACCACAAGAGTTTGAACAAAGATTAGCAATACTACGCGAGAAAGGATAGAAAACAATGAGTTTTGATAAAGATAAGTTATCTCTAGTTGATTATTTTTTAAAACAAGAAAAATACAGTGTTTATAAAAGTAAACCACGAAATAATAATAATGCTTACTTATATAAAGTTGATAGTAAAGAATTTCAAATTATTAAAATTATTGATAATTTTAGTGGTGAATTTCACAATTTCATCATTAATGATGAAATTGTGAAAATGTTAAAGACTTTTTTAAATAAGAAATTTCAACGCGCAAAAATTACTATTTTATCAATTGTTTTAATTGAAAATCGTTCGCAAATTTACAAAGATGATAGTGGTAATGTAACCTTATTTGTTAATAAAAATAATTATCTTGATCAGTTAAAAAATTATTATCCGAACATTACCATGTTAGAAGAAAGTAGTGAAACCGAGTCTTCAATGGTGGGAATGACAACAGAAGAAATTTTAGATGGCATTAAAGACCCAAATAGTAAATTAACGAAAAATTTAAAGCAATTAAGTGATAAGTTAAGTGTCAATAATCTAGGCGTGACGTGAGTTTTAATTGCCTTATTATTACTGATTCCATTTATTGGTATCTTTTTTGGAGCGCAGATTTTTAATACGCAAGAATTAAGTGAAAAAGCAACGCAACTGGTTTATGGGGGAATTACCCGGGATTTATTAATTTGAAATAACCAATGATGACGATTATGAACATATGTCTTATTTTCAAGTAATTCATTATTAGTAGTTTTAAATTTATTTATGATTTTTACCGTTGCGCGTTATGTGGAAGCCTTGTTAGGACGTTGACGATTATCGGTAATTTTATTGTTAGGGGTCCCATTAGCGGGCTTATTTTTAGGGGCCGTGTTACCGAATTGAATTTTTGGTGGTTCAACAATTTTATTAGCAATTCTATGAGGAAGTTTGTTTAGTTATAATTATGGGAAAGAAAATTTAGGGGTTTTAATTGCCAATCAATGAACTTTAATTATTATGTTATGGCTGTTAATAATGCCAATCTTTTTAGGTTATTCATATTATTTAATTAATTTTGTTGGCTTTTTTGTTGGGAGTGCTATTGGTTATGGCTTAGAATTTAACCGCTCACATCGTGTGAATTGAACAATGTTATATCCAGTCTTTATTATTGTCACAATGATAACAGTCAGTGTCATTACCTTATTATGAATGCGTTATGTGCCACCATATAGTGGGGCAGTAATTGATGTCTTAGTAAGCTATTGACGTGCGGGATTAATGAGTCGGAATGCCATTGAAGACATGTTAAATAATTATTATCTTTATCCCAAACCGGATTGACCAATCTTTTTATTAAATAGTCAGACTCGTTTTGATAATCTTTTTGCCTTGGGCGGATTAGGTAATTTTTGACAGTATTAACAGTCAAAAAACGGGATGATTATTTATCATGGGATGATTTTTCTTAAGTGTTGCTCATGTTTGTGCAATGCGCAGTAAAGACCCCCATACACAAGTTGGGAGTTTGTTGTTAACCAAATTTATCAAATTATAGCCACAGGCTATAATGGCTTACCGCGTGGTTTGAATGATGATTATTTTCCGTGAGCACGCGAAGGAGCGTATTTAGAAACAAAATATCCGTATGTTGCCCATGCAGAGTTAAACGCCATTTTAAGTGCGCGAACAAACTTAGAGAATTGTCGAATTTATACAACTTTGTTTCCTTGTACTGAATGTACCAAGATTATTATTCAAGCGGGGATTAAAGAAGTTATTTATGATGATGACAAATATGAGGATAGCGAGGATAATCAAGCAGCGAAACGAATGTTTGACCAAGCGCAAGTTTGTTATCGTTGTTTACCCGTCATTAATGTTATTGTCGAACGAGAACCAAAAAAATAATTAATTTATTAACCTAAGGATTAAAATTATCAATATTAAAAAATTACTGTAGTGATAGAATTGTAAATTATAAATACCAAATCATAAAAAGTTAACTATTAATTTAGTTAACTTTTTTAAGTTAATTTTTAAGTTAATTATAGGAGGTTGAAATTATGCAAATAAAGCAATATTTAATTTTGCGGTCGTTAGTAAAAAGTATGGTAAAGATATTGTTATTAATACTGTCAATAAGATTGCAAATGATATTAAAATTAAAAAGTAAAGAATAAATTATCCCGCGTAATTTATAATCTTCAATTAACTTTCAATTATTTCCAACTGGTCGTTGCTCTGGTTTGGGTTCTGGTTTATTACTCGCCGTTTTCACTATTATTTGGTTTTTCGCAACTAATTAATGATGTTGTACTTGTTGCTTTTAATCCGATTGCTCCTAAAATACTTAGCAACTTTTTCATACTTTATCTCCTAAAATATTTAAAATGTTATAATTATTGCACATAAATTATAACATTTTAAATATTTTAGGAGATAAAGTATGAAAAAATATGAAAGATTAGATTTTAATGAAAGAGTAAATTTGGAAAAATTAAAAGATAATGAATTATTTAAAAAGGAAAATGGAATAATTAATATTCGAAAAATTGCTAAGCAAATGAATAGAGATTATAGAACTATTTGGCAAGAGTTAAATATTGTTTGATAATATTAATGATTATAATGCTGCAAAAGCACAAAAAATACATGATAAAAATAAAAAACAATGTCGTAAATATTCAATGTTAAATTCACAAGAATTAAGTCATTTTTCTAATGAATATAATAATTTTGGTTGTTCGCCACAAAATATTATTACTTCGTATGAATTACAATATAATGTAAAATTTGGTGTATGTTTAAAACAATGTATAAGTATATTAAATTAGGTTATTTTAATTTAAAAAAAGAAATGTTATATTTTAAAAATAAAAAAAGAAAAACAAAAAATGGGGAACAAAATGATAATCGTGGAAAATTACTTAATATTAGAGATTATAAGCAATTTTAAAATGATTATGGAAATGATTTAAGTTTTAGTGGAATTTGAGAAATGGATACTCTTGATTGTGGTAATTTTTATTTGTTAGTTTTAGTAAATCGTAAATCAAAAATACTTTTTTATCATATTTTATTTAGTAAAAAGGCAAGTATTGTATTAACAATTTTAATGAAAATGATTAAATAAATTGGTATTAGTAAATTTAGTTGTATTTTAACCGATAGAGGAAAATAATTTTATAGATGAAAAACAATAGAAAAACATTTTAAAATAAGAGTTTATTTTTGTGATTCTGGTAAACCTCGTCAGAAAGCATTAGTAGAAAGAATAAATAGAGATATAAAGCGTTGATTGGGTTAAAATGAGCCATTAATTAATATTCGTAGTAGATTAAAATCTATTTTAGATATATTAAATACCATAATTAGACCTTGCTTGGAAAATTTTACATCAAGACAATATTTTAAAAAAATTTTTTTAAATTAAATTAGTGTTTGTTAAGATTAGTAAAATTTATTTTTTGTTGTTTTTAATTTTATAATTTTAAAAATAAATATTAAAAACAATATTTTTAATTTACTATTTTTTGTGATTATTGTTTTTTATTTTTAATTTGTTATAATTTTATTAACTTTTTATGATTTAGTTTTACAGTATACAGAAGATTAAAAATAATCCTTGGAAAGTATTATTTTTTTGTTAAATTAAAATGCTCTTTTAAAAACTGATTATACGTAGTGGCGGGCATTGTTGCTTTGTAGTTTCGGGCCACTGTCTTAACTGTTTCACTAGCTCCTAATGGGAAAAAAAGGTGGTATTTCGCTTCTAGTTCTTGTATTTTAATTAGAAAGGTTGCACGACTTAAAATGGCACTACAGGCAATGACTAATGATTTTTCCTCTCCTTTGGTAATGAAAACAAGATTATCTTTAATCATTGGCTTTGTGTGTTGCAAATATTCAAAGTATTTTGTTTGATTAACAAATTGATCAATAAAGATTGTTTTATTAGTTAGGTTATACTTTGCTAATAATTGTACCAAAGCTTGATTATGACCTAAAGCTTTAATAACATGGGCATTTTGGTATTTATCATATCATTTATTATAAAGTTCATTATTAATAATAATTGTAGCGCTTTTAACTAATTTTTTAATTGTTGGTGCTAAGGTTAAAATTTGTTGATTTGTGATTTTTTTACTATCCTTAATTGGTAAGGCTGCTAACTGGTCAAAAGTGGCCAAGGGTAGATATGCAGCGGTGACAACAAGCGGACCAAAAATGTCGCCAACACCAACTTCATCATTACCAATAACATCTTTTTGAAAATAATTTATTGCAATAACATTTTCTTTTTTTTTATTTGGCAAAGAACTTGTTAATGTTGGAAAAAACCGCTGGGCTTCTTTTTCGGAATGATAACCCTGGAATAAAACACTATTGGTTTTATAAATTGTAATTGTAATCCCGTTTTTGTTAAAAACATTAACTTTATTAAGATCGGCATTGTTGATAGTATAAGCTTGATAAGCAGTATTAATTGATTCAATAATTTTGGAATCAACTTTTTTGAAACTAATATTATTCATGTGAAGGCCCTCATTATTTTCTGTATATTATAAAATTAAATCATAAAAAGTTAATAAAATTATAACAAATTAAAAATAAAAAACAATAATCACAAAAAATAGTAAATTAAAAATATTATTTTTAATATTTATTTTTAAAATTATAAAATTAAAAACAACAAAAAATAAATTTTACTAATCTTAACAAACACTAATTTAATTTAAAAAAATTTTTTTAAAATATTGTCTTGATGTAAAATTTTCCAAGCAAGGTCTAATTGTGGTATTTAATTATATAGACTGCACCCTGTTTAGTAAGCATTAATAAAAAGGTTTACAAACTTTCATTTATTATATATTTTTCTTTTTGGTTTGAATATCATTTATTTCATTTTTTAACATCATTAATATATTCATTATGAGATTTATAATTTTTATTATGGATTGTTCCTTTTTTAAGTAATGAATGAAAACTTTCAATAATAATGTTGTCTGTACAATGATAATTTTTACCCATTGAAATTATAATTTTGTTATCTAAACATTTACTATTGTAATCTTTAGATGTATATTGATATCCGTGATCTGAATGAATTATTGTTTTATTTAGATCTTTTTTTATTTTTTTAATTTTATTAATTGCATCATTTAAATTATCAATTACAAGTTTGTTATTATTAAATTTTGATCATTTTACATCAATAATTTCTTTAGTATATCCATCAAATATTGTTGATTGATAATGTTTTTTACCATTTCAAATTAAATAAGTTACATCAGTAAATAAAATTGAAAATCTTTCTTTAATATCATTAAAATTACGATTTACTAAATCAGGATATTTAATTATATTTTTATTTCTATTTTGTTTTATTAATATTTTTCTACGCATACGCTTTACATATTCAGCTTGAATATTATTTTCTTTCATAATTCGCAATACTTTCTTAGCATTATAAACAATGCCATAATCTTCTTTTAAATATTTGGTAATTCGACGATAACCAAATTGTTTTAAATTTTCTTCATAGACTTTTACAATATTTTTAATGATTCGCTATCCTTACCATTGCTTGAATAATTTTTATATTTATCTCAATAACTACGCTTTAAATCTGTTATATCAAGTAATAAATTTAGTGGATATTTATTAATGTTTTCTTTGATAAAAGATACAATTTTTCTTTTATTTAATTGTAAAAGTCATGAAGCTTTTTTAGTAATTCATACCTAACTTTGTAATAGTTTAAATCTCTTTTTTTAAATGATTCTTTTGGACCTTTATTGGTGTTTAAAATTCCTTTCTTAAAATTTTCATACCATGAAGAAACAGTTTTTTTATTAATTTGATATTTTTTTGCAATAAAACTTATACTATTATTTTTAACCTCTTGTACTATCATTTTTCGAAAATATGCTGTATATTTATTAAATTTTTGTCCTTTTCTTGCCATATAAAAATGCACCTCCTTTAAAGTTTAGCAAAGACTTTTTTTCTTTACTTACTTTTTTGGGTGCAGTCTAAAGTTTAGCAAAGACTTTTTTTCTTTACATATTCATTAATTCGCCAAGCGGGAGTTGGGATTGCTGTTGGTAATGCTATTGATGAATTAAAAAAATGGCCAATGAAGTAACATTATCAAATCGTGAAGATGGCCCAGCAAAATATTTGCAACATTTTTTAAAAAAATAGCACTTTTATGATATGATAAAAAAGTAAGAGAGTTAAATAAAGGAGAAAATGAAGATGGCTATAAAAGAAATAAAAGATATTGATGAATTTAAAAAAGCAATTATTGATACAAAGTTAACATTAGTTGATTTTTATGCTGATTGATGTGGACCATGTAAAATGATTGCTCCAATAATTGATGAGTTAGCAAAAACCCGTGATGATGTTAATTTTATTAAAGTTAATGTTGATGTTCTACAAGATATTGCTCAGGATCATGGGATTTTATCAATTCCGACATTAATTATTTTTCAAAGTGGAAACGAATTAAAACGTAAGATAGGATTTGTAACTGCTAATGAAATTGAACAAGATTTATTAAGTCAAAATTAAATTAAATTTTTACTAATAAAGTTAAAAAGAAGAAGGTGAATAATAAAATGGCAATGTCAATGAAAAAACGTCGTCGTTTAATGGCGGAGAAAAAAATGGCGAAAATCTTAGCTCGCAAAGAAGCAGCAAAAAAAGAAAAAGTCGTTGGGAAAGATTCAAAATAAAAAAAGAAAATATGATAAGGACTGCACCCATTTTATTAAGTATTTGTATACTGTAAAACTATAGAAAATCCCGCGAACCCAGATTAGTACAATATAATTACAATAATAATCATTCCAAACAATCTTCTTTCTAAAATATATTTAAAAGTGTTTATATATATATATATATATATATAATGTCAATAGATCTTGATAAATAAATAAAAAGTTTCAAGGTGAAAGAAAAGAAATTATACAAAATGAAAAAACTGTTAAGTTTATTAAGTGTATTAACAATTACCGGAACTGCAATTCCAAATGTCATTGCTGCTAGCCCGTATCAAAAAATAGAAAATATAAATAATAAAAAACAAAAGCGAAGTAACAATGAAAATGATAAAATAAATAGAACAAAAATTATCATTACAACAAATGGCAGAATTTCTACTAGTGGAATTGTTTTAAATAATAAAATATATTTTGGTTCAGATGATAATAGTGTTTATGAATATGATCCAGTAACAAAACAATAAAAATTTATTATTAAAATGAATGGTTGAATTGCTTCTTCTGGTGTAGTTTTCAACAATAAATTATATTTTAGCTCAGGAGATAATAGTGTTTATGAATATGATCCTAATTATTATAATTTAGGACAAATTAATAATAATTTTGATAGTGTAATTTTAAATGAATTAAATTATTTAAATCCTGAATTAGATATTTCATAATTAGAAATTATTAACAAAACAAATAATTCAGCTATAGTAAAAGAAAAAAAATAATAGTAATAAATATTTTTCTAAAAATAATAAAATATATTATATAATTAATCAACAAAATAAAATTGTTAATTTAAATAAATTAATTAAAAAAGCAGTATTTTTTAAATTTCGAGATGAGAATCCCAATTTAAAATTTAAGAAAATAAATTATATTAATACTAATAATTTAAATTTTGGAAATATTGAAGCAAAAAGAAACGAAGATTTAAATTGGGGTGTTAATTATAAAAATGTTTTTTTTACTATAAAAGAACGCAAAAAAATTCTTCAATTATAAAATCAGTAAGCATATCCAAATGTGAATATAATCAAAAATAAAAATTTATCTTTCAGATTATAAAAGGAATAAGTAAAAATGGAAAAGATAATTTACAAACTGGTTGAACTTTAAATATGGATAATGAAAATGAATTATGAGACTTTTTAAATATTAATTATAGGGATGAAACAACAACACATACTTTATCAAATGTAAATAAACAAGAACAAGAAATGATTTTATATTCATTTAATGAATCAGAAGACGAAATAGAACTTTTCCCCCATGAAAAAGAAACAATTGTTTATTCAGTAAGAGAAAGTAAATATGAATCTACAATAAATTTAAAACAAAAAATTATAGGAACTATTAATGTTGAAATAATTAATGGTGGTGATAATAAAGAGCAAATTGTTACATTATCAATTAAAGAAGCAATGCAGATTTTACAAAAATATAGTTTATTACCAGATGAAATTATTATTAATGAAGATAATAGTATAATTTTTAATGGAAAAGCAATTTTATCTTTAATAAGAGATGGAAAACCTAAACTAATTTTAAATACAGAAATAATATAAATATGAAAAAAATATTAAATCTTTTAACAACCATCACTTTAATTGGAACAATTACAACAAGTTTAGTTGCTTGTAATAAATCAGAATATAATGAAGTAAAATTAAAAGAACTAAAAGAGAAAAACAATATAAACATAAAAGATGGTATTTTAGAATGAATAGCACCAGAAGAAAAACCACTTAATAAATTAGATAATAAATATTATTTTGTTGTGTGGCGTGGTAATGGAACTGATGATTGTCGTATTGTTAAATTTAAAAATAATATAGATTTAAATACTCCTGCAGGAAAAAGAAATATTAATAATTTAAGTGGTTATAATTTAAATTTAACTAATTCAGATATTAAGGGTATTAACTTAAATATATATAAATCTGGTATTGTTGAGTTTTCTCACTGATGATATAGAAGCGATGATTATTTTAAATCAGTTTATTGCTGAAATAATGACAGTGAACCAAATACACCAGAAATTGATAATAACGGAAATATTAAAAATAAATATTAAAAACAATATTTTTAATTTACTATTTTTTGTGATTATTGTTTTTTATTTTTAATTTGTTATAATTTTATTAACTTTTTATGATTTAGTTTTACAGTATACAGATAAAGATAGTTTCAAAGTTGTTGTGAAATTATAATCCGCAATAGAGAAGTGGGTGAAGAAAAGAAATGAGTTTTTTTCAAAAATTAAAAGCAAAGCGTGAAGAGAAAAAACAAATTAAATTAGAAAAGGCGTTACAAAAAACACGCTTAACTTTTTCTCATGATATTAAAAAATTAGTACATAAGTATAAAGAATATGATGATCAATACTTAGCAGAATTAGAAGAAATTTTAATTGCCAGTGATATAGGAATGAATATGGTCTTACGAATTACGAACCAAATTCGCAAGAAAGTTCAAAAAGGGTGAAGTATTGAAGACACTAATGATTATTTAGTCGAAGTAATAATGGATTTATATAATGACCCCAAAAGTAAAAAAAATAAGTTAAATATTAAGAATCATCGTGTCAATGTTATCTTAATGGTTGGTGTTAATGGAGCTGGAAAAACAACAACAATTGCTAAATTAACAAAACAATTTCTTGACCAAAAACAAAAGGTTTTATTAGTTGCTGGTGATACTTTCCGAGCGGGGGCTGTTGAACAGTTAAACCAATGAGCAGAACGCTTACAAGTTGCCATTGTTAAACCATTAAAAGAGGGCCAAGATCCGGCTAGTGTTATTTATGATGGCCTAGTTAAAGGAAAACAAGACCATGTTGATGTTATTATTATTGACACCGCTGGGCGTTTGCAAAATAAAGTTAATTTAATGAGCGAATTAAATAAAATTAATCGTATTATTAAACGAGAAATTTCGGATGCTCCGCATGAAACATTATTGGTAATTGATGGGGTTACTGGTCAAAATGGGATTTCCCAGGCAAAGAATTTCTCTGAAGTAACAGATGTTAGTGGAGTTGTTTTAACCAAAATGGATGGAACGGCTAAGGGTGGCGTTGTATTGGCTATTAAAGACCAACTAAATATTCCGGTTAAATTAATTGGTTTAGGTGAACAACCAACTGATTTACAAGAATTTGATATTGAACAATATATTTATAATTTAACAAAGGATTTATTTAATCAGAATGAAATGGAAACAGAATAATGAAAGATTTAGAAAAATCAAATGAGTTAATTATTTTATATGAGTTGTATAGCAAATTATTAACAACTAAGCAAAAAGAATATTTTGAATTATATTTTTTTGATGATTACTCGTTAAGTGAAATTGCGGGTTTAAAAAGTGTTTCTCGAAACGCTGTATATGATTCATTGGTAAAAATTACAAGTGCTTTGCAAAAATTTGAAAATAACTTACAATTAGGATTTAAACAGCATCAGCGGGATATTATTTATCAAGAATTTGAAAACATTAAAGAATGCGTTGGATTAATTAAAAAATTAAAAAAAATTGATAGTGATTAAGGAGAAACTAAAATGAATATTTTAATAATTGGTGATATTTATGCGCAAGCTGGTCGGACAGCTGTCAAAAAATACTTACCACAACTAATAAAAAAATATAATATTAATTTAATTATTGCCAATGGTGAAAATACAACCCATGGTAAGTCAATAGCGAAGCATCATTATAATGAGTTAAAAGAAGCGGGGATTAATATTATTACTTCGGGGAATCATATTTTTCGGAATCCCGAAGTTTTAAAATATATTAAAGAAGTAAATGATTTATTAAAACCAGCCAATATGAACTCGTTTACCCCTGGGCAGGGGACTGTTGTTATTAATGTTAATAATAAAAAAGTTCGCATTACTAATTTAATGGGCCGCAGTTTTATGGATCCTGTTGATAATCCTTATACCATTTTTGAAGAAATTATTGCAAATGATGATAGTGATTATCATTTTGTTGATTTTCATGCCGAAGCTAGTGCTGAGAAATTAGCTTTTGCTTGAAACTATGATGGTATTATTACTGGTTTTTTTGGAACCCATACCCATGTTCAAACTGCTGATAATCGAATCTTGCCAAAAGGAACCGGATATATTACTGATGTTGGGATGTGTGGTAGTTATGATTCAATTATTGGGGCTAACCCAGATGAAATTATTATTAAAGAAAAAACAGGATTACCAGCGCGATTTGAACCAGCAACTGAAAATGATCGATTTATTTTTTCAGCAGTATTATTACAAGTGGATGATAAAACAAATAAAGCAATTAAAATTGATCGGATTTTAATTCGTCCGGAAAATGAAACTAATTTTTTTGCATAATAAAAGAGAATATTAAATGTGTAAATTGTAAATACCAAATCATAAAAAGTTAACTAAATTAATAGTTAACTTTTTATGATTTGGTATTTACAATTTACACATTTAAAGAAGAAGATTTTTAATCTTCTTCTTTAATAATGAATGATCTAATTGCATTATATAAGGTTTGTGAATAAACATTCTCGGGATTATTAGCAAAGGCAAGGGAATATAATCTTGTTTTTGCTGCTGTTTGTAAGTTTTGTTGTTGAGCAAAAGTATATTCAATTCATTTTAGGATTTGTCCCTTTGTATTTTTGGCAATGTCAATAGGAGCTCCTTTGTCATTATAAAGTGGACTTCCTGTTTCATTGTGGGTTCCTAAGTAACCTTTTTCTTTGTATAATCATGATAATGAACGTTTAGCACCACCTTGTTGTGCTAATCAAGCTTGGTCTAAATCAGTTTGTGCTCCGCCTGAACCATATCAAGTTAATGATAATTCTTTGTTATTTTTATTATCAGCTTTATAGTTGATGTTCATGTTTTTCATTAAATCAACGGTATAGATTGGTAAAACTAACACAACTGAACCATATCTTTTATTAGCATCTAAGAATTGGTAACTTAAAGGATCTGTCCCTTCACCAGATTTAATAATTCCTGGAGTTGCTGTATCAATAATTTTTTGCTTATATGCATCAGCATTGCTTAGGATTGTAAAAATATCATTTTTGCTTTTGTTAATTCCTACGAATCCTTTAAATCCACTAATACCAAAGATTGGATCAATCCCATCTTTAATCATGTTATCAAATGCATTATTTTGTTTATTATTAAACATTTTTGTTAGGATATCTGTTAAGATATTTTTATAATTAGTTAAATTATAATTTAATTCTTCAACTTTTGCTAATGGACCGCTTCCTGCAAATAATTTATCTAAACTTTCTTTATCTAATTTTAATTCTCAAACCATTTTAAGATACGATTTTCATCGTGCACCACTAACAGTATCTCATGATTGAGTGGCATTAAATAAAGCACTATTTCGATTTAAATAAATTACACTATTATCAACGCTTCCATAACGTTTAATTTCGTTTTGATGTAAATATGTCGCTGTAATAATTTTATCGATAACTGCTGGTACTTCGACATGAATATAATAATCTTTAAAACGCACTTTTAATGCTGCTTTTTTCTCATTTTCTGACATTGCATTAAAGTCATTATAATTATTACCAGCACTTTTAATTTGAATTTTAAAGTTATTTTCCTCTTGTTCTTTTCGTGATTTTTTATAATCTATGTTAGATGTACCTGTTCAGAAGTATGACTGAGTACCACCAACATATCATTTTTCGGTTTGATAGTCAGGAGCGTATCCTTGTCCGGCAATTGTTGTTTCTAATGGAGTTGAATTAAAGATTCCAGTAAAGTATTTTGTACTTAAATTATCAAGGGCTACTTGTTCAACAAAATTGATAAATTGTTTAATTAATAATGAGTCAGGTTGACTAATATCAATTGATACTCCTGTATAATGAGCTCTTTTTACTTCTTCGGAAGCGTAGAAATATTTTGAAATATTAGTATCTAATAATCTTATTGCCATTTGTTTTAATGCTGCTTTAGTAAAAATATCATTGAAAGAATATTTAACAACATCTGATGCATCTTCTGCATTAATTTGGGCAATAATTCAACGTTTAACTTGGTCAGCAATCTCAGGTTCAGTAAATCTTTCAAAAGATTTTTTTGCACAAGCAACAAGGGTTGATGTACTAGCAGACGAAGTAAAGGCTATTGCCCCTAAAAGGCTTAGTAATTTTTTCATTATCGCCTACCTCCTTTATAGTAAATTGCTGGATTTGTCGTTGGACGTATCATTGCTGGAGCACTTGATTGTGTTAAAAGCACTGCTGTTTCTGCTGCGTTGTTGTTTGCCCCGGCGTAATTGGCATTGATTTCTTCATTTCATATTTTTACGTTGCTAATTTTATGAACAATATCTTTTGTTTTAATTTTAGCCGCTGGTCCACCAATTTTATAACCTTCAATTTTTTTATTTTCTGCTTCAAAACTACTGTATAAACGTTGAACAGTTCCGCCAGATAAATTAGATGACATCGCATTAATAATTGAAATAAATCAATCGGCATTATTTTGGCCTTCGCCATCATTATTAAAAGTAATAAATTTTTTTAATCACTCTTGTGGAGTTGTATTATTTGTTAAAATTTTATTATTAAAGTTATTAAAAAAGTCAAAAATTCATCATCATGTTTTATCATCCGCTGAACCAGAATTTGAACTTAAAGTAGCATATTTTTTAACTTCATCTAAAACTTTAAATTTAAGTTTACTATTGCTACTATTATTAACTAAGCTACGGTTTACTAGATATCATAAGTATTGAGCATTACTAAATTGAGTATTCATCATTTGTTTTGCTTTATCAGTTGTCATAATTTCTGATTTATCCTCCATTGCACTATAAGTATTACTTGAGTAATTTAAACTTTTGAATTGTCAATCAATATTATAGTCTTTATATGATGATGCAGTTGCATCTTGTAAATATTCACGACCATCAATATGAACTAAATTTAAACCATTTGTATCAAAGAAACTAACAACCATATCACCGCTGCCACTTCCAATTGTTCAGTTAGCACTAATTGCGTCACCTTGATTTTTACGACTGATTTTAGTTATTACAGTATCTATATCGGCAGGTGCAGCTTCTCCCTTTGCATTAATACTTTCATAAACACTTGATTTTAAAATATTTGATTTAACAGCATCAGCTTGTGTACTTAATGTTAATAAGTCACTTGATGGGGTAACAGTTCCTTCACTGTTAGTAATAAAGTCCTCTCAGTTTTTAGCTGATGTTAAATTTTTTAGATCATTATTAATTTGTTTTTTTGTTGCTTCATCAAAACTATCTGTTGTAAAGCCAGTATCAGTTGGTGTTGCACCTGATTTAAAACCATAAGTTATTTTTGAAATTGCTAATGGTTTTTCATTTTGAAATCATTTTTTAGTCATATATTTTTGAAATAATGAAAGTTGTCCAACATCATATGTTTCACTTAATATTGGTGTTCCAATAGATGTTGCTGTTGAATTTTCAAAAACAGGTGTTGAAACTGGTGGATGATTATCATTCATATATTCTAAATGGTTATAATTATATGTTTTTAAATTATTTGCAATTTTGTCAAGACGACTATCAATCTCATTAATTGTTAATTTACTAAAATCTTCACCAAAAGAATTTTTACTTTTATCTCAAGTAAAGGCTAAGGCTAATTGAATTCGTAAATTTTGATTATTACTATTTCATTCTTTTGGTGATTTTTTATCTTTAAGGAAAGTAGCAAAATCTTTTAAGAATTTAACTGAACTGTTAGTAGTATTTTGTTTATATACACGCATATTATTATTTAACAAAGTGCTAGTTAACATTTGCGTTGCACTAATACCACCATCAACTCCTGTTGTCATAATAGCTGCCTTATAATTTTGTTCTTTAATTTCATATTTTTTGTTACCATTACTACCGCTAATATCTTTATAGTTTGAATCTAAGAAATCATGATATTTTTTTTCTCATTTTTTTTTGTCGCTATCTTTAAAACTTTGTTTCTTTTTCTCAACAGCTTTATTTGTACTTGTAACCAATAATTCTCATTGTTTTTTTAAAATGTTTACTAAGTCTTTATAATCTGCGCTATCAATATTTTTTTCTTTATTATCTAAAAAGAACTTGCTAGGGTTGGCCAAAATTGCAACACTTAAAATTAATGATAATTCTACTGACATTTTAATTCTAGTAGGTCCATCTCATTGGGTTGGGTCATTTGTTCATTTTCCATTTCTTGCATTTACAAATGGATTTTCTAGAACACTTCAAATATCAGGTGAAGTAATTTCTTTTCCCCCAAAAATTCCTGGAATTCATGCTCAAATACTATCCCCATTTTCATTTTTGTGCTGATTATTTTTCTCTTTAGTACTACAACTTGTTGTGACTACGGCTGTGGACACTATTATCATGCTACTCAGTAATGATAAAAGTTTTCTCATTTTAGTTCATCCTTCCTTTTGACTTTTTTTATTTTTGTACTTTTTGATAAAAAATACTAAATACATTCTATTAAAAAAATTTAATAAAGTCTACTTTTATTGTACAATAAAAGTAGACTTTATTAAAAAAATAAAGATAATTTCACTTCTGGATTGGCATAAAAATATTCCAAAGGAGGGATTAAAGTGAAAAAAATTGAAATAAAAGATCTATTTGTTTCGGCGGATAATGAGGTTATTTTAAATGGTTTAAATTTAACTGTTAATATTAATGAAATTCATGCTTTAATGGGGCCTAATGGAAATGGAAAATCAACTTTATTGTCAACAATTATGGGACATCCTAGTTATACCGTTGAAAGCGGGGATATTTTAATTGATGACGAAAGCATTTTAGAAAAAACAGTAGATGAACGAAGCAAAATGGGGATTTTTTTCGCAATGCAATCACCAGTTGAAATTTCGGGAGTTTTAAATTTAGATTTTTTAAAAGCAATTATTAATGCACATCGTGAGTTGCCAATTAAATTACCCGAGTTATATCAGGATATTAATCATAATATTAAGAATTTAAAAATTGATGATAATATGATTCACCGCTATTTAAATACTGGTTTTTCTGGGGGCGAAAAGAAAAAAAATGAAATTTTACAATTAAATTTATTAAAGCCATCATTAGCTTTAATTGATGAAATTGATTCGGGCTTAGATGTTGATGCTTTAAATGTTGTTAGTAGCGAATTAAAAAAAATGCGAAATAAAAATTTTGCGGCAATTGTTGTTTCACATTATGATCGTTTTTTTAATTTAGTGAAACCGACACAGGCGCATGTTATTGTGAAAGGGAAAATTGTGAAAAGTGGCGATTATAGTTTAGTTAAAAAAATTAACGAAGAAGGTTACGAATGATTATTACAAGAGTTAAATTTAACTGCGGAAAATAAAAAAAGTGGGGTCAAACCTTTAGCAGGAATTGGTTGTGCTGTGCAAAAAGGAAAATAAAAATGCGTGTTTTAGTCAATAAACAAGAACTTGTTAGTGATAAATTTAATGTTGATGCAACAACAACGGAATTAGCCCTTGAGAATAACCAACCCGGGGAAGTTATTGATATTAATTTTGTTCCTAATCTTGTTAATAAAACTTTTTTGTTTTTTTTAAATTTAACATCAGAAGTAACAATTAACTATAATATTCCTGCAAATAGTCAAATTAGTATTATTAATATTTATAAAAATCGTGAATGTGAACAAACGGCCAATCTTTTTTATAATTTATTAGAAAAATCCCAAGTTAATACTTATCACTTAAATATTGTTAATAGTAGTATTACGGAAAATGTTACTTTTAATTTGCAAGGCAAACGTAGTATTTTGAAATATTATTTGGCAAGTTTGTCAACATATGATTATTATAAAAAAACAATTATTTATGCCCATCACTTAGCGCCGGGAACGGAAAGTGAAATTAAGACATATTCAATTGCCAAAGATAATTCATTACAAACTGTTAAATGTACTAGTCATATTGAAAAAACAATGAGTAAATCAGAAGCACATCAAGAATTAAGATTGTTAGTTTTTGATAAAACTTCAAAAGCCATTTCTGATCCAATTTTATTAATTGATGAAAATGATATTAAGGCGAGTCATGCTAATGCGGTCGGAATGCTTGACCCAGAACAATTTTTTTATTTACAAACAAGAGGATTAACAATAACGCAGGCCCGAAAATTAATTTGTATGGGTTATTTTAAAAATGTAATTGATGCAATTGAAAACGAAGAATTACAAAAAAATATTATTAATGAAATTGATAAAGAGATTGGAGAATAACGATGATTGATTATAAAAAAATTAAAAAGCAATTTCCTTTTTTTAAAAATAATGCTGAGCAAATTTATCTTGATAGTGCCGCAACTAGTTTAAAACCCCAAGTCGTTATTGATGCGATTGGTGAGTACTATGCAAATTATGGAACTAATCCCCATAATATTGATAGTATTTTAGGCTATAAAACAAATGTTCAATATGATATTGTTCGTAAGAAAATTAAACAGTTTATTAATGCTAAAAAAGTAACCGAAGTTATTTTTACACCCGGAGCAACATATGGTTTAAATCAAATTGCTTATGGTTTAAGCTCAAAGATTATGAAGGATGATGAAATTTTAATTACCAAACAAGAACATGGGGCTAATATTTTACCGTGATATCGTTTAGCGCAAGAAAAAAAAGCAGTTGTTAAATTTTTACCAGAAACAAATTTTAGAATTAATTTAGAACAATTAGCAACAATGATTACTGCTAAAACAAAAATTGTTGCTTTTGCTAATGTACCAAATATTTTAGGCTATGAAAATGACTCGACAGCGATTATTGCAATGATTAGAAAGATTAATCCAGCGGTAATTGTTGTTGTTGATTGTGCTCAAGGAGTTATGCATATGCCAACTGATGTGCAAAAATGAGATGCTGATTTTATTACTTTTTCGGCACATAAAATTTTTGGGCCCACGGGAATTGGAATTTTATGAGGAAAAGAAGAATTATTATTAGAATTAAAACCTTTAATTGTTGGTGGAGGGATGAATGCCCGAATTGATAGTGATGGTTTAAATTATAGTGTAAAAAAATTACCAGAACGATTAGAAGCAGGAACAGCTAATATTGCTGATATTTTTGGCTTTGGAGCAGCAATTGATTTTATTAATGCAGTTACTTTGCAAGAAATTATTACATATACCCACCAATTGAAGCAATATGCGATTAAACAGTTTAATGAAAAGTTAAAAGATAAAGCAATAATTTATAATGCCGATGCTAAGGCAGCAACCTTAGTTTTTAATATTAAAAATGTTTTTTGCCAAGATGTTGCAATGCATTTAGGGAGTCGGAATAATATTACGGTTCGAAGTGGTGATCATTGTGCCCGTTTAATTGGTGAAGTTATTCCTGAAAAAAATACCGTTAGAGTTAGTTTTTCAATTTATAATAGTTATGAAGATATTGATTTATTAGTATCAGACCTTATTGATGAACAAGATTTTTTAGGACGGTTGGTTTAAATGGAATTTAATAAAAATGACCCAATGTTTTTACGACAAATTATTATGGACCATTATTCAGAGCCACAACATAAAGGTTTAACCAAAAAACCAGCGGTTTATTCGATTCATCAAGCTTCAGAGTCTTGCATTGATGACATTTATTTAGAATTAATGATTGAAAAAGATAAGATTATTAGTGCTCGTTTTGATGGTGTGGGTTGTGCCATTTCAACAGCGTCAACGGATATTATGGCGGAAGAATTAGAAGGAAAAACAATTATGGGAAGTTTAGCAATTATTGATAATTATTTAGCAATGATTTTTGAACAATCATATGATGAAAAAAAATTAGATGATTTAATTGCTTTTATTAATATTTCAAAACAACCGAATCGAATTAAATGCGCCACAATTGGTGTTGCTGGTTTTCAAACATTATTATTAATTGTATAATGTAAAACTAAATCATAAAAAGTTAATAAAATTATAACAAATTAAAAATAAAAAACAATAATCACAAAAAATATTAAATTAAAAATAATATTTTTAATTTAATATTTTTAATTTAATATTTTTTGTGATTATTGTTTTTTATTTTTAATTTGTTATAATTTTATTAACTTTTTATGATTTAGTTTTACATTATACAATTAAGAAGGACTTAAAAATGGGCAATATAACAAACAACGATGCGATATTACAACAAAATAACAACAAAGATTGAATTTTGAAAAATAATGTTAAACTTTTAGTTAAAAGCTGACGATTTTGATTTAAATTAATTATTGGAATTTTACCAATTATTTCAATTATTATTTTTACTAATGTTAGTTTATCATTAATATTATGATGTAAACATCATGATGTTTTTCCAAAGAGTTGGGTTTCGAAATATGACACAAGATTGGAAGAATTACAAAGTTGATCAGATATCAGTGTTAGTTTCATGGTTATTTTTCGGAATTTAACATTATATACTTCATATTCAACCTTTATTTTTTCTTCATTTTTTCTTAATTCTGCTTTTAATACCTTAAAAGAAGGACAAGGACAATATGATAATAGTAAAGTAGGATTATTAACAATGGTTGTTATTTGTTTTACCTTATTCTTTTATAATATTTCCTTACCGATTACTGGCGATTTTAAAAAGTGATTACCAATCCAATGAATGAGTATGTTTTTACAACATTCTTTAATTCCATTGTTAGGGGTTCTTTATTACTTTACTTGTTATAAGCATTATAATTTAACTTATAATAAAACAGCAATGTTATGTTGATGAGGATATAGTTTATCAACGATTTTAGGATATTTCTTAGTATTTACCATTCTAGGTTGTATTTTAAAAGCAACACATAGTTGAAAGCCAATGCCAGATATGTCATTCTCTGGTTATTTTCCTTATGATTTTATGGAGTTTACTAATCCCAAAGCTAGTTATACAAATGGCAAAGTTTCAATGACCGTTCAGACAATGACTGTTTATATAACATTTGCGTTAATTGTTTCTGGTTATTATTTTGGGTTCTATTTTGCCCAAAATAAAACTAGTTGAAAACAAATGCGACAATTAAAACGCTTATAGCTGTAAATTATATACTGTAAAACTAAATCATAAAAAGTTAATAAAATAATTCCGACATAATCTGATACGTTATACTGGTGCTTCGCGGTGTTAACCATTTCATTCGCTTTAATTCAATCTTTTTGCAATAAATGGCTTTACTTAAAAAATAACAGTAATGGCGCCTAAAAACTAGACTGCACCCTGTTTAGTAAGTATTAATAAAAAGGTTTACAAACTTTCATTTATTATATATTTTTCTTTTTGGTTTGAATATCATTTATTTCATTTTTTAACATCATTAATATATTCATTATGAGATTTATAATTTTTATTATTAATTGTTCCTTTTTTAAGTAATGAATGAAAACTTTCAATAATAATGTTGTCTGCACAATGATAATTTTTACCCATTGAAATTATAATTTTGTTATCTAAACATTTACTATTGTAATCTTTAGATGTATATTGATATCCGTGATCTGAATGAATTATTATTTTATTTAAATCTTTTTTTATTTTTTTAATTTTATTAATTGCATCATTTAAATTATCAAGTACAAGTTTGTTATTATTAAATTTTGATCATTTTACATCAATAATTTCTTTAGTATATCATCCATCAAGTATTGTTGATTGATAATGTTTTTTACCATTTCAAATTAAATAAGTTACATCAGTAAATAAAATTGAAAATCTTTCTTTAATATCATTAAAATTACGATTTACTAAATCAGGATATTTAATTATATTTTTATTTCTATTTTGTTTTATTAATATTTTTCTACGCATACGCTTTACATATTCAGCTTGAATATTATTTTCTTTCATAATTCGCAATACTTTCTTAACATTATAAACAATGCCATAATCTTTTTTTAAATATTTGGTAATTCGACGATAACCAAATTGTTTTAAATTTTCTTCATAGACTTTTACAATATTTTTTAATGATTCGCTATCCTTACCATTACTTGAATAATTTTTATATTTATCTCAATAACTACGCTTTAAATCTGTTATATCAAGTAATAAATTTAGTGGATATTTATTAATGTTTTCTTTGATAAAAGATACAATTTTTCTTTTATTTAATTGTAAAAGTCATGAAGCTTTTTTAGTAATTCATACCTAACTTTGTAATAGTTTAAATCTCTTTTTTCAAATGATTCTTTTGGACCTTTATTGGTGTTTAAAATTCCTTTCTTAAAATTTTCATACCATGAAGCAACAGTTTTTTTATTAATTTGATATTTTTTTGCAATAAAACTTATACTATTATTTTTAACCTCGTGTACTATCATTTTTCGAAAATATGCTGTATATTTATTAAATTTTTGTCCTTTTCTTGCCATATAAAAATGCACCTCCTTTAAAGTTTAGCAAAGACTTTTTTTCTTTACTTACTTTTTTGGGTGCAGTCTAGTATTAACAATTTTAATGAAAATGATTAAACAAATTGGTATTAGTAAATTTAGTTGTATTTTAACCGATAGAGGAAAATAATTTTATAGATGAAAAACAATAGAAAAAGACTTTAAAATAAGAGTTTATTTTTGTGATCCTGGTAAACCTCGTCAGAAAGCATTAGTAGAAAGAATAAATAGAGATATAAGGCGTTGATGAGCCATTAATTAATATTTGTAGTAGATTAACATCTATTTTAGAAATATTAAATACCACAATTAGACCTTGCTTGGAAAATTTTACATCAAGACAATATTTTAAAAAAATTTTTTTAAATTAAATTAGTGTTTGTTAAGATTAGTAAAATTTATTTTTTGTTGTGTTTAATTTTATAATTTTAAAAATAAATATTAAAAATACTGTTTTTAATTTAATATTTTTGTGATTATTGTTTTTTATTTTTAATTTGTTATAATGTTATTAACTTTTTATGATTTAGTTTTACAGTATACAATACTTAAAATAAGATGAAATTCCAAATATTTATTTTTTTTTGAAAAAATGGTTGCAATTTATTAAAAATATTTTATTATTAATCTAGCAAGATATAAATTTGCCGTTTGTATTTACACACCGCCCTAAGAAAATTAAATATAAGGAAATTTTAGTAATATGAAACTTATATTCTAACTCACTAATTTTTTTGCAATATTAGTAATTTATTCAGCAATTGCATTATAATCATCAAAAACAGAACTAGTTTTAAACTTGCCCGTTCTTGTAATTCACTAACATCTAAACTAATTGCTTTAATTGTTAACATTAGTTCGTTTAAAGCTTGCTCAATTTAATTTTCTATTTTTTCTTCCACCTACTTATAAGTATAATATATCATAAAATTAAATATAAGATTATGTTTTAAAAGAAAGGTTAATAATTAATTACTAACCCTTTAAAACGAGTAACAGAATTAATTGTTTCTCGAATTCCTTGGACCCCTTGTCCTGAATCATGAATTCCTAAAAATGGGAAAGAATCAGGACCACGTTGTGTTCGTCCATTAATATTTACTGTTCCCGTTTCTAATTCATTTGCAATATTAAAAGCGGCATTAATATCTTTCGTAAAGATACACGCTTGTAATTTAAAGTTTGATTCATTTGCTAAAGTAATCATTTCCGCGACATTTTTACAACGAATAATTGGTAAAACTGGCCCAAATGGTTCTTCTCATGCTAAGTGCATTGCTGGGGTAACATGATCAATTAAAGTTGCACTAAGTAAGTTATCTTTTCGTTCATTGCCAATAACTAATGTTGCTTTTTTGGCTAAAGCATCATCAATTAATTCTTGGACAAATTCAGCTGCTTTTAAATCAATCACTGGGATAATGGCCTTATTATCTAATGGCGAACCTGCTTCCAACTTGCTAACTTCTGTTTTTAATAATTTTACTAATTCATCCGCAACAGTTTCATCAACGAATACCCGTTTTATGGCCGTACAACGTTGCCCAGAATAAGCATAAGCTCCAGCAATAATTTCTTTTACTGCTTTTGTTAAATCAGCATCTTTCAATACTAAAGCGGGATCTTTCCCTCCTAATTCTAATACTAAGTCTTTACTATGTCCTAATGTCCGAATATGATTACCAACGGCAACTGACCCTGTAAAGGAAATAACATTAATTTCAGGATTTAAAACTAATAAATCACCAATATCACGGCCACGTCCAGTTACTACATTAAAAACACCTTTTGGAAAGCCAACTTCATGGGTTAACTTTGCCATATATAACCCTGTTAAACTACCATTTGTTGCTGGTTTAAAGACAACAGTATTCCCTACCACCAAACTTGGGACAATTTTAGCAATACTTAAATTAACCGGATAATTAAATGGGGAAATTGCTAAAACAACACCTTTTGGAACGCGCGAAAAAATTCCCATTTTGTTTTGAACATTTCAACCATCACCAGTTAATGTTTCAGGAAAAATTCGTTTTGCTTCTTCAATTGTATAATCAATATACTCAATGCTACGCTCCACTTCTACTTGGCCATCTTTTAAACTTTTCCCAACTTCATACGCCATAATTTTAGCAAGTTCGGTTTTATGACTCGCTAATAATTCTGCTCATTTACGAAGATAACTAATTCGTTCAAATAAGGTTAATTTTGCTCATCCTTTTTGCGCTTGGCGCGCTGTTTTAAAAGCTTCATTAATTTCTTTCTCTTTTAAAGCTGGAACACGACCATACGGTTTATTATTAATTGGTGAAATTATTTCTAATCAATCCCCATTGTTTATTAATTCACCATTAATTAATGCATTTAATTCCAAATTCATTTCTAATGCCTCTTTTCTTCTTGCATTACTCTATTTATATTTTATGCTTTTTTTTAAAATTTGTATACTGTAAAAATAAATCATAAAAAGTTAATAAAAGGCGTCCTGTACGATGAACCGGCAAAAAAAACAATTCTTGTGAGATTGTTTTTTTATTTTTATATTAAAAAACATAAATTTATTTGCATTATTGATCGGATAGTATCTGGATTGGCAACCCTTTTTAGGACACTTTTTATATGGACTGTTGTTTTCTAAATTCAACAGTCCATATAAAAAGTGTCCTAAAAAGGGTTGCCAATCCAGAATATTAAAAACAATATTTTTAATTTAATATTTTTTGTGACTATTGTTTTTTATTTTTAATTTGTTATAATTTTATTAACTTTTTATGATTTAGTTTTACAGTATACACTTACTAAAATGGATGCAGTCTTAATTACTCTTTTTATAATATCAAAATTGTTCATCATCTCAAATTTTATTTACACTATGGTCATTAATACGGACAAAGACAGCTGCTAAAATAATTCCAATTATTGTGGCAACTCCAATTTGAATGGCATCAGCAATTAATTCAACAATTGCGACAGCTGGCCTAAATAAAAGATAGCTATATAAAACATATAATAATAACATCCATGTACTAATAAAAATAGCTCCATAGCGACTAAAAATCCGCGCCCCAAAATAAATAATAAAAAACATTAAAATTCGAATGACAACAGAAACAGGAATAAAAATAAAGTCCCCTGTGACAAGATCAATAATTGTTACATACAAAATCCCACTAATTAATAACATTGGTCCTTTGATTAAAGTTATTAAAGCTAAGAATAAGCCATCTGCTAACTGAATAATCCCTTTCCCGCTACCAAAATCAATCCGAATAAATTGTGAAATATAAGCAATCGTTACTAACAAGGCTGTTATTAACCCCGTTGTTGTTAAATATTTTAATGATTTTAAACGATACATTATTAAATGAAAATATTTCCAACCATAATTTCTGGTGACGCGCTGTGGTAATAATTTTTAGCATCGGTTACTTTCTTACCTTCTCGTTGTAAGCGAGTAATTAATAAATAACCATCTTCAACTTTAACTTTAATCCCATTTTTTAACACATCAATAATTGTGCCATTAACAAAATCAGCATCTTTCTCAGCTAATAGTTCATTAGCAATCATTGCTTGGTGTAATTTATAATGCATATTATTAACTGTGGTATAAGCAATTGGTCAAGCCCATAAGCCCCTAATTTGATCAACAATTTTTTGCTTTGGTAAAAATCAATTAACTTTTTCTTCATCCCGTGTAATATTATAAGCAAATGTTGCTTTTCTATCATCTTGAGGGGTTCCTTTAATCTTGCCGGTAATAATATCTAATAAATATTTTTCAATCATTGTTCCTGCTAAAACCACTAGCCGGTCATGCAAGGATGAAGCAGTATCCGTTGACATAATTGGAATTGCTGTTTGAACATACATTTCCCCAGCATCTATTTGTTTAATCATTTTCATTAGGGTGATCCCGGTTTCTTTTTCCCCATAAATAATTGCCTTATGAATCGGAGCCCCTCCCCGTAATTTTGGCAATAAAGAGCCATGGACATTAATACAATTAATCCGGACTAATTTTAAAATTCGTTCCGGAATAAACTGACCATACGCACAAGTAACAATAGCATCTGGTTGTAAGGTAACTAATTCTTGATAAAGATCATTAATTTTTTCTGGTTGAAAAACCGCAATCTGCTTCGCTAAAGCAAATTCTTTGACGGGTGAAAATTGCACTATTTGTTTTCGCCCTATTTTTTGATCAGGTTGGGTCACAATTCCAATTATTTCAATTGCTGGGGCCAATTTTTGTAAGGCCGCTAGCACCGCTGTGGCAAAGATTGGTGTCCCCATAAAAACTACTCTATATTTTTGCATCTTTTTTCCTCCCTCAATTTATTTTAAAGGTGTCATTAAGTGAACAATATGTTGATAAATTACTACCATTGCTAACGTATCACGGTTACAATATTTTAACATTTCCGAGCGAAAGAATTTATTCCAAATTGATAATGAAATGTTATTTTCCGCACACCGACGAAAGATTTCACTTGCCATATCCCCTTTCTGGACCTTTAAGACTTGATAAGTAAATTGGTTATCAAATGCTGGCTGAGTTTTTTTAATGGAAGCCGAACCATAAAATTCCTTTTTATAAATCATAAAATCTTGAAAAAAGTCCATTAAATCAATTGTTTTATTACGAATTATTCTTAGTTTTTGTTGCCAATCCTGATATCTCACAATAGTTTCTTCATTTCGCGTCTGATTAATTAAGATTGCTAAGTAATTAATTAATTCTGCTAAAACTTTACATTCAAAACTTTTATAATAAGCAACATAAACCCCTAGCCCAGCGTTAAATAAATCAGTAACTAAATGTTCAATTAATGCTAACCGTGGATCACCTTCCCCATCCGCTAAGAAGGCATAATGTGTCATAGTTGTCTCATCTTGATAATCAAAATTGCTATCTTTAATAATATGAACTGAGTATTGAAACGGAATTTGTTGATAAGAATAAGAATAATCAAACCGCGGGACAGCGGCCTTCATCGTTTCAAAATCATACATATATAATGGATACTGATATTGGGTTAAAACTTGTTTAATTTCCGGAATTTTTTGTGGATTAAGAACAGGCGCATTATCTTGAACGGCAAGAATTTGACGCTGTTGTTTTTCGGAAAATAAAACGGGAGTTTTTTGCCGAGCTGACTGGTGAAAGGTAAAAGGTAAGACAATATCTTTTAATAAATCAATGTTCTCTTGATACTTTAATAATGTCTTTTTTTCCATTCCCTGCGTTAATTCAAAAACACTATGATGGGTTGGTAAATAACTCGTAATATGCTGGCAATAACCATACCGATCACCCTTACCGTTAAAACATTGTTCCTTACTAAATAATGGAAAAATTTTAGTTGCTGGTTGCATAAAATAACTTTTAATTAAAGCTAAATCATCAGTAATAAGACGATTCTTGGCAACTCGTTTCGCAAATTGACCAGTCATCATTTGCTGACAAAATTCTAATAAGCTAACTGGTGGTAATGTTTTGGTTGGCAATTTATAAAGGTTTTGAAACATAAACAACTGGTCATCATCAATATCGCCATCACGAGAATATTCCGAATTTAATAACATTAAGGAAACACGACTAATTGTTAAACCAGCCCCCGCTAAAATATAATACTGATAAGCGACATCATAGCCATATTCATCTTTAATTTCTTTATCCATATACATTTGGGTATCTTTAGCATATTTCCGTCCCGTTGATGCTTTAACCTCTATTAAATGATACGTTCCATCCCGGAGTTTCTGTAAAATATCACATTTCGTAATGCAATTGTTGTAAACAAACGATGGTTCAAAATAAACATCATAATTAGGGTCTGCTAAAACAGCGGTTGTTTTAGAAAAAGCAATTTTCTTACTGTAATGTTCTAAATTAAAATAATTATGATCACGCATAAAGTATTCGCGTGCCCGTTGGCCAATTTCATTTCCATCGGCAATTGTTTCACCCGGATAAAAATCAATTTTAACATCATCTGGTAACTTTCTCACATCATCATTGCTTGTTGTTTCATCAGCTGGTCAATAAGTTTCTAACGCTAAATCATATAAATGCGGCGTAAATAATCCTTTTGTATCATTATTGTTATTATTATCAAAAAAAGTACTCTCATCTACTTTGGCACTATTAATATTATCTTGTAAATCAAAAAAGACAGAAATCTTTTGCGCTGTTACTCAATCTTGCACTATTTTTAAATTATCCCGCGATGCTAATGTTCAAGCAATTTTTAAACATTTCTTAAATCGTTTAAAATCTTCTTTTTTTAAAGTGATTTCTAAATCCATTGTTGCACTTCACTTTCGTTATCTCATATTTATCATTAGAAAGACAAATAAAATAAGATGACACTTATTTTCTAGGGACAAATTTCTCTGCTTTTGGGCGTTTTTCAACCGGACAGTGGCCAACTTTACGCATTTTTCTTTCTTCTTCACGCTTTTTAATCATTTCAGCGCAGTGTGCTTCATATTCTTTTTTTGCGGCAATTTTTGTTGCTTTTTTTTCTTCTTTTGTTAACTTAACTTTTTTCTCACTAATTTCAATTCGGTGTTTTGTTTCTTCTAAATTAATTTCTTGATTAACAATTCAAGTTGTTTCATATTGTTTCTTACTAATTTTCTTTGAAATTCCTTCAATTTCAAAAGCTTTCTGTTCTAAAAAAGCATTAGTCTTTGCTTCATAAATATTAACAATAACATCAAAAATATCCCGATATTTAAATTCTTTTCCTTTACGGGCAATAACTTTCTCATATTGTAGTCTTAAATTTTTACGATTATCAGTATCTTTAATATATTGTTTAATTTTATCTTTAACTTGTTTTTTTCTTTTTTCACGCTCAATTCGTTGGGCTTTTTGCCCCATAATGGAAGAAACAATGGCAAAAATAATAACTGCAAATACAATTACTACTAAAATCACGTTCATTGTCATACTACCACCCAAAAAATTTGACATTGTTATCTAAACTCCTTTTTACTTTACTATTATTATGCACTATTAAGGCACTTTTTTCAATTTTTTTATTTTTAATTTGTTATAATTTTATTAACTTTTTATGATTTAGTTTTACAGTATACGAATAATATTAACCCATCACTATTATTGGAACGATACCCAAAAAGTAGACATAAAATAAAAAACATTTGGTATTAATATTCTACACGATATGTTTGTTTAAAATTCATTCATTTATGAATTAAATTAATCATATCGTGTTTTGTTTTGATAATATTATTGTAAATAGTTTCTTTCTTTAAAATTGAATGAAAACTTTCTATAACTGCATTATCTAAAGGAGTACCTTTTCTTGACATTGATATACGTATTCCAAGATTTTCACAAAATTTATTATATTTAGTGGTTCTATATTGAATTCCTTGATCAGAATGTAATATTAAACCATTTAATTTTTTATTTTTTACAGCTTTTAAAAGAGTATTCATTACTAGCTCTGTATTGTTTTTAAAACTAATTTCATATGCAATAATTCTTTTATCATATAAATCAATAATAGTACTTAAATAAAGAAAATATTTTTGTTTATAAATTTTAATATAAGTAATTATCAGTAACTCATTTTTGATTAATTTTTTCAGCTCTAAAATTTCTTTGTAATAAATTATATTTAGCATCTAATAAATTTTCATAACTACGATCATTATTTTTCGATCGCATGGAAAAAAGAAGGGTTTTAAGAAAATATATAGAAATTGAATAAGAATAATAAACCATTTACTAAAATGGTTTATTTATTTATAAAACCATAATTATAGATTAATTTAATTGAAACAGAGAAAAGACAGCATCTTATTTTTATATAATAAAAAACTTTATAGCAACTTTTTGATGCCCTCTTTAAGTTGTTTGCACATTTATTAAATATCTTAAAATCTTTACAAAAAATGTACCTGTTCTTATTCTAATTTAAGGTGTTGTCTCTTCTCTGTTTCGGTATATTAATCTCTATTGGCACACTTAATTATTTATTAAAAAATTAATATTTAATATACGATCTTTGAAAACTTAATAGTATTTTTCAGTGTGCCAATTTTTACTATTTTGCATATTTTAAATGTGCCAAAATTTATTTTTACTATATATTTAATATATTTATTTAAAAGACAGAGAGATAAAGAGATAAAAAAAGAAAATATTAATATTTCTCTCACTCTCTCATAAATAATTAGTTAATAACAAAATTAATATATTTGTTAATAAATAAATTAGAGTAAAAGTAAGTAAAAAAGTATTAATAATATATTTATTTCAATCTCTATCATAAACAAACAATATAGACATATTAAATTAAATATTTTTGATAAACATATCTTAAAAATATATATAAAAAATAATGTTAAAAAAATATTTAATAATTTTATTTTAATAAAATACAAAAATAGGATGATAATTTAATGAAAGAATTTAAGACTAATTTAGGTAAGTTAATAAATGATGATGCTTTATCTTTTGTCAAAATATTAGAAAATGATAGCGTTGATTTAATATTAACTGATCCACCTTATTTATATGATTTACCAACAAGGAAAAAAGAACAAATAAATTCCAGCGAAATATCAAAAAGTATAAATAAATATATTAACGCTATCTATGATAATAATTTACATAATTCATTTGATATAAATACTTATTTAGATGAATTTTATCGAATTTCAAAAAATAAATTTATGTTAATTTGAATGAATAGAAGACAAATTAAATATTACTTAGATTGAGTATATAAAAATAATATGAATTTTGATTTTTATTTTTGAGAAAAAACAAATCCAATGCCAACTAATAATTTTATTTTTCAAGATAAAGAATATTGTATGATTATTTATTCTAAAAAAGATCCAATACCAAACTATATAAAAAACTATGAAAATAAAAAAACAATATTTAAAAACCCAATAGGTTCATCTTATAAAAAAACAGAACACCCAACAGAAAAACCATTAAATATATTTGGCGATTTGATTAAAAAACATAGCAAAGAAAATGACTTAATTTTAGATCCTTTTATGGGAAGTGGTACAACCGCACATGCTTGTGAACAATTAAACCGAAAATGACTAGGTTGTGAAATAAATAATAATTACTTTGCAATGATACAAAAACGATTAAATAAAATACAACTTAACTTAAATTTTTAAAAAATGAATAACTTTCAATTAATTAAAAAAATAAATTATGTGGCAATTTTAATTGCAATGATGGTTGTATTATCACAAGTAATGCGAATACAAATTATTTCAAGAATATCAATTCCATTATTTTTAATCCCCATTTTTATAAGTGTATTTATTTTAAATTGATATTGGTATTTGTTGATTGGATTTATGGGACATTTTCTATCTGATTTATTATTATGAGGTTTTACTGTGGGATCATTATGCTGAAATATTGGCATGGGTTTATTGGCAATTTTAATTAAACTAATTAATTGAATAAAAATAAATCATATTATTAAAATTATTCTAATTTTATTAGCAAACATAATTATTTATCTTCCGATTGATTTTATTCTTTTTTGGTTAAATATTGGAGTTTTAAGTATAGAACAAATAATTATCGGAATATTAATTACAAATACAAGATGTTTACCAATTTTCTATTTTATAACATTAAAAATAATCAAACTATTTAATAGTAAATAAATAAAGGAAGAAATAAAAAATATGGAATTAATAACTATAAAAGAATTAATAACTAAAAATGATATTGAAGATGAAAAAATAAAACTAAGGAATTCACTTAATGATTCTTTAAATTATTTGAAAGATTTTATATCAAAAATAACTGATAAAAATAATATTGAGTATTTTAATTCTTTACAAAATAAAATCATTAATTACACAATTAAAAATAAAAACGATGCAGATAATGGTAGCGAATTAAAGTCTATTTTAAAAATGGAAGAAAAAAAATACTTAAATTCACTTTCTTCATCAAAAACTATTTTAAATCAAGTAAGAAGGATTTTATTATTATTCGAAATAGAAATTAGCAATAAATTTAAAGATTTAACTGATGAAATTTTACAAAAACAAGTTTATTGGTATGAAAAACAGCAACAATTAATTTTAGAAAATAAAAACTTAACTAATAATGTTGGAATTATTGATCAATTAATTAGTAAAAATGAATTAAAAATTAGAGGATTAAAACAAAAAAAAGAATATGATATTAAAATAATTGACATTGATAAAGTTCCTAATAAATTTATTAAAAAAGAACTTGATACAGACTATGTTTTAAATTGAATAAAAAATCAGAAAATTGAAAATCCTAAAATTAATGGATTAGAAATTAATTATAAAACAAAATTTCATTATTAAATTATTTATGAAATTTATTGATGAAAATATTAATTTAAAGTATGAAGCTGAATTTTGGAAAGATCAACATAGATATAAATTTAATAATAAATTTTTGCCAAGTGTCACACCCATAGTTAGTAACTATTTTAATACAAATTATTCTGATATTAAAGGTTCTGCATATTTTAATAAAGCAATAATTAGAGGAAATATTATTCATGAATTTGCATCAAGAATATTATACGATTGTGTTAAAAACGAAAACTCACGGAACAATATTAATCAAATATTAGAATTATTAAATGTTGAATATAATGAAATTAAAGAATTATTTCCATTAATAAAAAAATTAATTATTTTATTAAAAAAATCGAAAAAGAATTTAAAAAAATTATAGCAATAATAGAACAACAAATTTCAGATGGATTAATTTGTGGTACACCCGATTTGGTTTATATGGAAAATAATAATGCAGTTGTTATTGATTTTAAAACTTGAAAAAATGTTGAACTTAAAAAAATTAAAATGGCACAATTACAAATTACGGGATATGCACATTTATTAAAAGCCAATGGTATTAATGTTGCTGATAAAGGGGAAATTTGAATTATAAATAAAAATGGAATTGAAAGAATTAATTTTAAAATAACAACTAAATTAAATTTAGAATGACAAGATGCAAAAGCACAATTTTTAAAAAATAGTGCAAATTTTAAAGAGGAGATTTAAAATGGAAATTAAAAATTATTTAGAACAACCAAACACAAAAAATTGATTAAATACAAAATTTAAAAATGAAAAAGAAAATAAGTATTTGGCGCAACTTCAAATAGGATATAAAGGGATATATTCAACTTGCTATTAGAACTGGGCAATATTTAACTATTAATGCTATTGAAGTTAAAGATGGTGAATTAAAAAATTATAATTTTTTAAAGGAAGAATATAATTTTAATTGAATAGAAGATAAAAACCAAAGAATTAAAAAAGAAACTATTGGATATGTCGCATATTTTAAACTATTAAATGGTTTTGAAAAAACTTTATTTTGAACAAAAGAACAATAAGAAAGTCATTTTAGTAAATATTCACAAACTTATAAAAAATATGGAAAATTTATGGTTAGTGGTTTTGGGGATATGGCTCTTAAAACTGTTTTATCTGCCTTATTAAAAAATGAGGAATTATGAATATTGAAATGCAAGAAGCATGTAAATATGATCAAACAGTTATTAATGATGACAACAATATAAATTATATTGACAATCAACAACTTATTAGCATTGAATCAAACAACAATATTAATAATGAAAATGAAAATGAAAAAAATAACAATTTTGATGAAAATGCTTTAATTAATGATGATTTAACATTAGAATAATAATTTTTAATGAATACTAAATATAAAACTCGTCCAATTCGTAATAAATTTTATCATACTACTGAATGAAAAAAAGTAAGAGATTATTACTTCACTTTAAAAATGAGTATGTGTGAAAGGTGTAAAAAAGATAAGGGTTATTTAAATAAAGGAATAATAGTTCATCATAAAAAATATATAAAAGATCAAGATTTTATTAATTGAAATAAAGAAATATTACTATCAATAAATAATTTAGAGTTATTATGTTTAGCATGTCACAATAAAGAACATATTCGTGAAAAATCATTTAAAGATAATACTGAAATTAATTTAGAAACTGGTGAATACATCATAAAGAAAAAATAATAATTCTAAAAAATATAAAAAAATTTAAATTAATTGATGGAGGTTATATTAAAAAGTTAAATAAAAAAATAATTAATAAATTAAATAAATTAATGCTTATAATTTATCCAGTGTCACTTGATGATATTACTTATGAAAATTGAGCAACTATAAAAAGAATTAGGAGGAAATATAATATGTCATATTGTATTAGTGATTACTTAAATGAAAAATAAATTAATAATAAAGCATTAAAAATTAGTAATAAAGATATTATTTATGCACAAATTGATAGTGATTATGATATGAGTTGAGAATTAAATTTATATCTTAAATTTGGTAATGAAGAAAGACATGTAGGTAATGTTTCATTGCCAACAGATTTTGACTTAAATTTAAAATGATATGAAATTGATGAGGTTAAAGGTTTAATAACTGATTATTTAGAAGATGAAGAAGCAGATTATGAGGTGATAAATTATGAATAATATGTGAAAAAATGAAAATTGTTATGTTTATAGCGAAGAAGATTTGTTTAATATAGCACTTGAAGAATGCCATTTAGAAGAAAGTGCATATGAATATATTGATAATTTAATTATGGATATGAATTTGGAGGAAATTTAATTATGGCAAATTTAAAGTTAAATAATCAAATTAAAAACAAATAAAAAAAATATAAAAAATCGAGGTTAATATGATAAAAAGAATTTATTTAAATCAAAATTTAATTTTACAAGAAATAAATAATAATAATCACATTTTAATAAATAAGCAAAAAGATTATGTTGTTTGAGATAAAAATTATTTAGGTTTATCAAGTTATCAAAATTATTTTAGTTTAAAAATTGATGAAAATAAAAAATATGTAGTCCATAGTAGTGTTAATAATAAAAATGGTAATATTATGGGAAAAAATTTAATTTTATATTTTGAAAAATTAAAAAAAGAAAATAAAAATAATTTTAATTCACATAATAAAAATGATGCTAATAATGATTTACTAAATGAATATAACAATCATTATGAAAATACTAAACTCCAACAAAAAGAATTAATATCAGAAGAATTAAAAAAATTACTAAAAGATTTAGAAAATATTGATAATCATAATTATTGAGATAATGGTTTTTATTTAGGATACAACAAATGTGATAAAAAATAAAAAACAATTTAAGAATTAATATAATTGTTAAAAATATAGGAGAAAAAATAAAATGAAAAAAATAAATAAAGAAATGTTAGATAAAATAACGGAGTATATAATTAATTCTGATTTTGATAATTTAAAAAATATAATATATAAATTACATATAAAAGGTAATTTTTCTAAAGAAACTGAGCAAATGTTATATAATATAATTGATGAGTTGAAAAATAATTAATAAATATAAAGGAAAAAATAATAATGTCATATAACCCTAAATCACTATATTTTGAAAATTTATTATATAGTATTGAAAATGAAATTAATAATTATGAAGATAATTATATTTTAAATGTAGATAAATATAAAATTTTTGAATATTTATTAAATAAATATAAAACAGAACCCATTAATTTATTTGTTGATAATTGGTATTCAGAGAAATATGAAGAGAAAAAAATAGTTCCAATTCCTTTTAATGTAATTTCAAATTCAAACACATATAAATATATTGCAACAATGATAAAAATTTATATACCATATTATGGTAATTCAAATTTAATTAAAGTACACCTTAACATTAACGTGTTATTAAATTGTGAATATGAAATTAAAATAACTAATAATGAAATTTCTTTTGTTGTTGAATTAAAAGAAGATAATATAGGTTATTGTAATGATAAAATTAATGAAATTAAAGATAATTTTAAATTTTATACAGAATAATTAAATGATGAAATTAATTTATATAACAATTCTTTAGAAAATTATATAAAAGATAATTTTAATAATAAAAAAGAAAAAATTAAACAAAAAGTAGATTTTTTAAAAAATTTAATTGTTCCATTAAAAAAAATAGAAGATAACAATACATTTTCAGTATCTCCAATAAAAAAAATAAAAAATATCAATTCAATTACCAGATATTAAAAATAACTTTAATTTAGATCCAATAATTTCTGAAGATCTTTATTTACAAATATTAGGTGTAATTTATGAATTTGGAAAAAGAATGGAAGAGTATCAAAATATTTATCGTAATAAAAACGAAGAAACAATTAGAGATTATATTTTATTAATACTTTCTTTAAATTTTAAAGTATCTGTAATGGCTGAAGCATTTAATAGAAATGGAAAAAACAGATATATTACTAAAATATAATAATGAAAATATATTTATAGCTGAATGTAAAATTTGACATGGAAAAAAACAATTATTTTTTGCGATTAATCAATTACAAAGTTATTTAACATGAAGAGATACAAAATCAGCGTTGATTATTTTTGTAAAAGATAAAAATATATCATTAATTATAGAAAAAATTAATTCCACAATAATTGAACATCCACAATTTATAAAAAAATATAAATGATTAAATAATTATGATATTATTTATGAGTTTTCATTTGAGCAAGATAATAAAAAGAGCTTTCAATTAGCAATTTTGTTTTATCATTTAGTAGATTAAAAAAATATATAATTTTTAATTATTTAATTTGACAAACAATTTAATTGACGTTATTATGTCAGTGATTTTTAAATATATAATTATATTTTTATTTTACCCCTCTATTGTACCTTATTTTAAAGGTATTTTGGGCTACCGAGGGATAGGGGCACGTGCACACAAAAGGTAAAAATTTTGTGGTGTGATGAAGTAAATTATATAAAATAAGGGGTTTTATTAATGGAAAGTAAGACAAATAATAAAAACTTGATAAAAAATAACCCAAAAATAAATAAAAATAATACGATTTTAAACGAAAATGAACTAAATTTAAAAGGAGAAAAAGAAATAAACAATTTTTTTAAAGATTATAAAAAAATATTGATTAATAATAATGTTAAATTAGATAAATCAAAAATTAATTTTCTTAAAAAATTTTGTAAAATTGAATGATTAATTGATGATATGGACAAAAAAATTCGTCAATTAGATAATTATTATATTGATGTTGAAAATATTCGTGGTAATAAAAGACAAGAAAAAAATCCAATTTTGCCAGAATTTTAATAGACTGCACCCAAAAAAGTAAGTAAAGAAAAAAAGTCTTTGCTAAACTTTAAAGGAGGTGTATTTTTATATGGCAAGAAAAGGACAAAAATTTAATAAATATACAGCATATTTTCGAAAAATGATAGTACACGAGGTTAAAAATAATAGTATAAGTTTTATTGCAAAAAAATATCAAATTAATAAAAAAACTGTTGCTTCATGGTATGAAAATTTTAAGAAAGGAATTTTAAACACCAATAAAGGTCCAAAAGAATCATTTGAAAAAAGAGATTTAAACTATTACAAAGTTAGGTATGAATTACTAAAAAAGCTTCATGACTTTTACAATTAAATAAAAGAAAAATTGTATCTTTTATCAAAGAAAACATTAATAAATATCCACTAAATTTATTACTTGATATAACAGATTTAAAGCGTAGTTATTGAGATAAATATAAAAATTATTCAAGTAATGGTAAGGATAGCGAATCATTAAAAAATATTGTAAAAGTCTATGAAGAAAATTTAAAACAATTTGGTTATCGTCGAATTACCAAATATTTAAAAGAAGATTATGGCATTGTTTATAATGCTAAGAAAGTATTGCGAATTATGAAAGAAAATAATATTCAAGCTGAATATGTAAAGCGTATGCGTAGAAAAATATTAATAAAACAAAATAGAAATAAAAATATAATTAAATATCCTGATTTAGTAAATCGTAATTTTAATGATATTAAAGAAAGATTTTCAATTTTATTTACTGATGTAACTTATTTAATTTGAAATGGTAAAAAACATTATCAATCAACAATACTTGATGGATATACTAAAGAAATTATTGATGTAAAATGATCAAAATTTAATAATAACAAACTTGTAATTGATAATTTAAATGATGCAATTAATAAAATTAAAAAAATAAAAAAAGATTTAAATAAAATAACAATTCATTCAGATCACGGATATCAATATATATCTAAAGATTATAATAGTAAATGTTTAGATAACAAAATTATAATTTCAATGGGTAAAAATTATCATTGTGCAGACAACATTATTATTGAGAGTTTTCATTCATTACTTAAAAAAGGAACAATCCATAATAAAAATTATAAATCTCATAATGAATATATTAATGATGTTAAAAAATGAAATAAATGATATTCAAACCAAAAAGAAAAATATATAATAAATGAAAGTTTGTAAACCTTTTTATTAATACTTACTAAACGGGGTGCAGTCTATTAATCTTGTGAATTTAACATTGAATATTTACGACATTGTTTTTTATTTTTATCATGTATTTTTTGTGCTTTTGCAGCATTATAATCATTAATATTATCAAACATATTTAACTCTTGCCAAATAGTTCTATAATCTCTATTCATTTGCTTAGCAATTTTTCGAATATTAATTGTTCCATTTTTCTTTTTAAATAATTCATTATCTTTTAATTTTTCCAAATTTACTCTTTCATTAAAATCTAATCTTTCATATTTTTTCATACTTTACCTCCTAAAATATTTAAAATGTTATAATTATTGCACATAAATTATAACATTTTAAATATTTTAGGAGCAATCGGATTAAAAGCAACAAGTACAACATCATTAATTAGTTGCGAAAAACCAAATAATAGTGAAAACGGCGAGTAATAAACCAGAACCCAAACCACAACAATCACCAGTTGGAAGTAATTGAAAGTTAATTGAAGATTGTAAATTACGCGGGATAATTTACACTTTACAATCCTAAAATTGAAAACACAACAGCGGCGATTAAGGCATAACCAAAGTTAATGCCAAGCGTTGCAAGTAGAATAAAACTTTTTTTCTTTAAGTATCATATATAGCCATTATATTCTGTTTGTAAATGGGTATATTTGGTAATAATTTGAAAACCAATCTCAGCCTGCCAAGGGGTTAATTCTTTAGTAATATTTAGTTTTCGTAAGGGGTTTTTAACAAGGATTCAATTTGTAATGAACAGTGCTAAAATGATAACAATTAGAATTCCAAAGAATATTTGCGATAAATCACTATTATTTAACTGTCATTGTTTTTTATATCATATTAACGGAATTGTGATGCTAACTTGGATTAGTAGAAAAAGGATATTAGTAAGTAAACTAATAATTCAAAATTTTTTTAAAGATGTTTTCATTATGTTATTAAACTATTTTTCGTAAAATTTTTATTAATTAAATTTTAAAAAATAGTGACAAATTCATCTTCCGCAATCCGTAAGCGGGGAAAACTAGTTCCTGTGACTTTATCATCATAATATCCAAATAACATTCCTAAAGCTAAATGTCATTTTGTTGGGTCAACAATTTGATGTTCACTAAAGAAAGAACTAGTTTCAATTCGTGTAATCGCTCCCATAATACTTGATCCAATTTTTAAAACAGCAGCTTGTAAAGTCATAAAACTGGCAACGATATGTGCTTTATTCATCAGCAAACATATCTGGGCTCGGATAACTTTTTAAATAATTACTCATTCCATGTACATTTGTTTTTAATGTTTCCCCAGTAAAAATGCGACCTAATCGATTTGTCAAAAATTCGTCTAAAGTTAAATAATCTCCATTTGCTCCTAAATAATAACGCTAAAACAGGGGCATCTTTTACTTTTTGTTGATTACCTGGCATAAAACATTTTAATGCTGCTTGTTCTTTCAGCTTTTGATCTTTAATAATAACTTTGACTGGTTCTAATCCATTTGAACTAGGAGCTAAAGTTCCTGTTGCTAAAATTGTTTTTAAATCAGCTTCATTAACTGTTTTTATTTTATCATAAATTTTAATTGCTTTCCGAAATTGCACTGTTCCTTGAACACTCACGATTTTTCCTCCGTTCTTTCTTTTTTATTTATAAATTTATTATACGCTAATAAAATGTGTATACTGTAAAAATAAATCATAAAAAGTTAATAAAATTATAACAAATTAAAAATAAAAATATTAATATTTTTACCAAAAACACTTGCAAAAAGATGAGGATTTTATATACTTATAAAGGTGTCAGTTGATAACAAGTTATTACTTACTTAAATTAAAAACAATACTAAAAATATGAAAAAAAGTAAAAAAAGTTATTGACAATAATCGCATAATTTTGTATAATTTAGAAGGTGTTTTGCTGACACAACAACGATCTTTGAAAACTAAACATAACAACAAAAGATAATCATTTATTCAATGAATATCCGTCATTAAAGTTAGGAACAAAAACAATATTTTTTTTAATGAGAGTTTGATCCTGGCTCAGGATGAACGCTGGCGGCATGCCTAATACATGCAAGTTGAACGGGGTGCTTGCACCCAGTGGCGAACGGGTGAGTAACACGTATCTAATCTACCCATTAGCGGGGGATAACAGTTGGAAACGACTGCTAATACCGCATACGACATTTTCTGGCATCAGAGAATGTTAAAAGGTCCGTTTGGACCACTAATGGATGAGGATGCGGCCGTATTAGTTAGTTGGTGGGGTAATGGTCTACCAAGACAATGATACGTAGCCGAACTGAGAGGTTGATCGGCCACATCGGGACTGAGACACGGCCCGAACTCCTACGGGAGGCAGCAGTAGGGAATTTTTCACAATGGGCGAAAGCCTGATGGAGCAATGCCGCGTGACTGAAGACGGTCTTCGGATTGTAAAGGTCTGTTGTAAGGGAAGAACAGTAAGTATAGGAAATGATATTTATTTGACGGTACTTTACCAGAAAGCCACGGCTAACTATGTGCCAGCAGCCGCGGTAATACATAGGTGGCAAGCGTTATCCGGATTTATTGGGCGTAAAGCGTGCGCAGACGGTTTAACAAGTTTGGGGTCAAATACTGGAGCTCAACTCCAGTTCGCCTTGAAAACTGTTAAACTAGAGTGTAGGAGAGGTCAATGGAATTCCATGTGTAGCGGTGAAATGCGTAGATATATGGAGGAACACCAGTGGCGAAGGCGATTGACTGGCCTATCACTGACGTTTAGGCACGAAAGCGTAGGGAGCAAATAGGATTAGATACCCTAGTAGTCTATGCCGTAAACGATGAGTACTAAGTGTCGGACTAAGTTCGGTGCTGCAGCTAACGCATTAAGTACTCCGCCTGAGTAGTATGCTCGCAAGAGTGAAACTCAAAGGAATTGACGGGGACCCGCACAAGCGGTGGAGCATGTGGTTTAATTCGAAGCAACGCGAAGAACCTTACCAAGGCTTGACATCCAGTGCAAAGCTGTAGAAATACAAGTGGAGGTTAACATTGAGACAGGTGGTGCATGGTTGTCGTCAGCTCGTGCCGTGAGGTGTTTGGTTAAGTCCAGTAACGAGCGCAACCCTTACCGTTAGTTACTCCATTAAGTTGAGATACTCTAATGGGACTGCTAGTGTAAGCTAGAGGAAGGTGGGGATGACGTCAAATCAGCATGCCCCTTATGTCTTGGGCTACACACGTGCTACAATGGTCGGTACAAACAGTTGCGATCTCGCAAGAGGGAGCTAATCTGAAAAAGTCGATCTCAGTTCGGATTGAGGGCTGCAACTCGCCCTCATGAAGTCGGAATCGCTAGTAATCGCGAATCAGCAATGTCGCGGTGAATACGTTCTCGGGTCTTGTACACACCGCCCGTCACACCATGAGAGTTGATAATACCAGAAGTCGGTATTCTAACCGCAAGGAGGAAGCCGCCCAAGGTAGGATTAATGATTAGGGTGAAGTCGTAACAAGGTATCCGTACGAGAACGTGCGGATGGATCACCTCCTTTCTATGGAATTAATACTTTATAGTAATTAATTAGTTTTAATGACCGTTATGTTTAGTTTTCAGAGATTAGTTCTCTGACAATAACAAAAAATGTTATTGCAAATTGTTCTTTGAAAACTGGATAATAGACATCTTGTTATTTTAATCATGTTATTAAAATAACAATAATTCAAAATTTTATTTATTTTTTAAAAATAACTAAAATTTCACAGTTATATTTGTAAATGATTCTCAAAAAAACTGATTTAAAATCAGGTCAAATAATTTATAAAACTTTGAAGTTACAAAGGGCGTATGGTGAATGCCTTGGGAATAGGAGACGATGAAGGACGTGACTACCTGCGATAAGGTTCGGGGAGCTGGAAGTAAGCTTTGATCCGGACATGTCCGAATGGGGAAACCTGGTGAGATTAATCTCTCATCATCCTAATAATGAATAAATAGTTATAGTGAAGGTATACCTAGGGAATTGAAACATCTTAGTACCTAGAGGAAAAGAAAGCGAATGCGATTCTCTTAGTAGCGGCGAGCGAACGGGGAACAGCCCAAACCAGATTTATCTGGGGTTGTAGGACCATGTTAGTAGAGTTACAAAACTTATTTATAGTAGAAATGGTTGGGAAACCATACCACAGAGGGTGATAGTCCCGTATACGAAATAGACAAGACTCGAAATGGAATCCTGAGTACGGCGAGACACGTGAAATCTTGTCGGAATCAACGCGGACCACCGCGTAAGGCTAAATACTACCTATTCACCGATAGTGAACCAGTACCGTGAGGGAAAGGTGAAAAGCACCCCGGGAGGGGAGTGAAATAGTACCTGAAACCATATGCCTACAAGAAGTCGGAGCTCGTTAATGGGTGACGGCGTGCTTTTTGTAGAATGAGCCGGCGAGTTATGATAGCATGCAAGGTTAAGTAGAAAATACGGAGCCGTAGTGAAAGCGAGCCTTAATAGGGCGTTTAGTATGTTGTCATAGACCCGAAACCAGGTGATCTAGCCATGAGCAGGTTGAAGTTGAGGTAAAACTTAATGGAGGACCGAACCGACGTTCGTTGAAAAGACCGCGGATGACTTGTGGCTAGGGGTGAAATTCCAATCGAACCTGGAGATAGCTGGTTCTCCCCGATATAGCTTTAGGGCTAGTGTCGAGGTTAGCAAGTTGGAGGTAGAGCACTAAATGTATGATGGCCCCACCTAGGGGTACTGAATTCAATTAAACTCCGAATGCCAATTTTGTATACTCGGCAGTCAGTACATGGGTGATAAGGTCCATGCACGTAAGGGAAACAGCCCAGATCATCAGCTAAGGTCCCAAAATTTATGCTAAGTGTGTAAGGATGTGAAGTCGCTTAGACAGCTAGGAGGTTGGCTTAGAAGCAGCCACCCTTTAAAGAGTGCGTAACAGCTCACTAGTCGAGTAACTTTGCGCCGAAAATGTACCGGGGCTAAGCATAATACCGAAGCTATGGGTTTTGTATATTTATATACAGGGCGGTAGGGGAGCGTTCTAACAGGGATGAAGGTAGACCGTGAGGACTGCTGGACTGGTTAGAAGTGAGAATGCCGGCATGAGTAACGTTTGAGGGTGAGAATCCCTCATGCCGTTTGACCAAGGTTTCCTGGGCAAGGTTCGTCCACCCAGGGTTAGTCAGGACCTAAGGCCAGGCCGAAAGGCGTAGTCGATGGACAACAGGTTGATATTCCTGTACCACCATATAGAGCGATGGAGTGACGGAGAAGGATAGTATATCCCGGTTATTGGATTCCGGGTTAAGCACAAAGAGGGTAAGGTTGGCAAATCCGCCTTGCATAACCTTGAAGTGTTATGGGGAGCGAACGGCTCGCCTAGTAGCGAAGTATATGACTCCATGCTTCCAAGAAAAGCTTCTAGCACTATTTATATGGTGCCTGTACCTAGAACGAACACACGTGGTCAAGGAGAGAATCCTAAGGCAAGCGAGATAACTGTAGCTAAGGAACTCTGCAAAATAACCCCGTAAGTTAGCGAGAAGGGGTGTTCATAGAAATATGAGCCGCAGTGAAGAGGAAGGGGCAACTGTTTAGCAAAAACACAGCTCTCTGCAAAGTCGTAAGACGACGTATAGGGGGTGACGCCTGCCCAGTGCTGGAAGGTTAAGGGGATTAGTTAGCATTTAGCGAAGCTTTGAACCGAAGCCCCAGTGAACGGCGGCCGTAACTATAACGGTCCTAAGGTAGCGAAATTCCTTGTCAGGTAAGTTCTGACCTGCACGAAAGGCGTAATGATCCCTTCGCTGTCTCGGCTGCAGACTCGGTGAAATTTTAGTACCTGTGAAGATGCAGGTTACCCGCAACTAGACGGAAAGACCCCATGGAGCTTTACTATAGCTTGATATTGGGTTTTGATATAGCATGTATAGGATAGGTGGGAGACTTTGAAGCAGTAATGCTAGTTATTGTGGAGTCATCCTTGGAATACCACCCTTGTTATGTCGGAATCCTAACCTAGATCTGTAAGCCAGATCAGAAACAGTGTCAGGTGGGTAGTTTGACTGGGGCGGTCGCCTCCTAAAATGTAACGGAGGCGCCCAAAGGTACCCTCAGTATGGTCGGAAATCATACATAGAGCGCAAAGGTAGAAGGGTGCTTGACTGTGAGACTTACAAGTCGAACAGGAGCGAAAGCTGGGCTTAGTGATCCGGCGGTCCCGTGTGGAAGGGCCGTCGCTCAACGGATAAAAGTTACCCTGGGGATAACAGGCTGATCTCCCCCAAGAGTTCACATCGACGGGGAGGTTTGGCACCTCGATGTCGGCTCATCGCATCCTGGAGCTGAAGTTGGTTCCAAGGGTTGGGCTGTTCGCCCATTAAAGCGGTACGCGAGCTGGGTTCAGAACGTCGTGAGACAGTTTGGTCCCTATCTGTTGTGGGCGTAGGAAATTTGAAGAGATCTGTCCCTAGTACGAGAGGACCGGGATTGACACACCTCTGGTGCTCCAGTTGTCACGCCAGTGGCACAGCTGGGTAGCTATGTGTGGAAATGATAATCGCTGAAGGCATCTAAGCGAGAAGCATACTTTAAGATGAGATTTCCCATCTTTTATGGAGTAAGACCCCTTGAAGACGACAAGGTTGATAGGTTGGGTGTGTAAGCACGGTGACGTGTTCAGCTAACCAATACTAATAGGTCGAGGACTTCAAAAAAGCGAGAGCTTATTTACAAATTTTAGATAGTTTATTATCTAGTTTTGAGCGGATAATTTCCCTCAGATAAATCTGGTGCTTATGGCATAGTGGACACACCCGTTCCCATCCCGAACACGGCAGTTAAGCACTATTACGCCAACGATAGTCGCAAGGTGAAAATAGGGCAGTGCCAGGTTAAAAAGGTTTCGACCTTTTTAATTTATAATTTATCATATTTACATGATGGATGGTGTAAATTATAGCACACTAAAAATAATTTATTAAATTTTATCTGTAAATTGTAAATACTAAATCATAAAAAGTTAACTAAATTAATAGTTAACTTTTTATGATTTAGTATTTACAATTTACAAAAAAAATAAAAATAAAGGAGAAAAATATTATGTAAGAATATAAAAGTAAATATATTAATAAAACTTGAAATGAAATAACAACATTATTTGATTGAGTTAATTGTCAACCTGTTGATTGTCGTATTTCACATCATAAAAAGCATTATGATTTTCAATGTTTAGAATGAGCAAAAATGTATTTAAATTTATTTGAAGATAAATTAGATGTTATTAATTCATATATGCAACATTATAAAATTAATGATATTTTAGATTTGGCTGCGGATGGTTGAAGAATATTACAAATTGAGAAAAAAATAAACCAGATAAATTAAAATATATTATTGCAATTGACCCCGCCGGAATTGGATAAACTGGTGTTATTATTTATAATGTTTTGTAAAATAAAATAATTAATAATATTACTTTTAATTCTAAAAACGAAGAAGAAGCAATAAATAATATGTATTTAATATTAAATGAATTTAAAAATAAAATTTGTTCTTATTTAAATAAAGTTATTGTAATAATTGAAGATTATTAACTTCATAAGGGTTTAAAAATAACAAACCCAATATCTACTCCTAAATTCATTGGTGGTTTAAAAGTTTTATGTAAATATCTATTTAATTTAAAATATGTTTTACAATCACCAGTCATTAAGAAAAATTATATATATAAAGGAAATATTAAAATCACAGAACATGAATATGATGCTTGGAAACATTTGCAATATTTTTTAAAAAAGAAGGATAAATAATAACTATAACAGAATTAATAAAATTTGACAAACTTAAAGAAGGAAATGAAACTCTTAAAAAAGAACTTGCCGAAAAAGAACAAGAAATTAATAGTTTTAAACAACAAATAGATATGGCACATTATTTTAATCAAAATTTAGATAGTAAAATTGAAGAATTAAAACAACAAATATTATTTAAAGAAGATTTTCTTATTGTTCTTGATTTAAAGAATATGTATAGGGGTTATATTTCGAAAGAAAAATATGACAAATTACCTAGTAAGGATGTGAAATAATGTCCCAAACTAAAAGTAATTTATCTAAAAAATAAATAGCTAATAAACCTAAAATTAAAAATAAAAGAGTTAATAAATTAGAATTAACTGTTAGATTACATGAAAATCCTATTAAAACAAAAATTAAGGCTCTGGTTGCCAGTGGTGTTGAAGTTGATGCTTGTTGTTCGGCGAAATGTCAGTGAGACGGATTAAATTACTCAACATTATCAATATATAACCCATCTATTTTAACTAATTTTTTGAAATTAAGAAAAGATGATGAGATAAAAATTAAAGGCTCAGTATTTAATCATTTAAATATAAAAACTAAACGATATTTTTTATCTTTTCGCGTTGATAGTTTTGAAATTATACAAAAGGCAATTAGAAAAAGAACAAATACAAATATTAAAAAATAGGAGGAAAAACAATGGCATTAAAAAATGTAAAATATGTTCTTATAAATGAAAATAATGAACCAATTAAAAATGAAGATAATAGTTTTGATATTAAAACACCAGAAGTTATTTTAGAAAACACTGCCGAATTTGGAGAATTTAATGCAAGTAATTTAGAAAATAGCAATCAACAAATCAACGAACTACAAACAAAAAATACTGAATTAATTTCACAATTAGAACAATAAACACTGCAATTAAAACAAATTGAAGTCATTTAGACTGCGCCCTGTTTATTAATACTTACTAAACAGGGCGCAGTCTAAATGACTTTATTAATTATTTAACTGATAATGAAGAATTTAAAAATGTCTTGTTAAAATCTTATGATATTAATGATGATATTGGAGCTATTAAAACACACTTACAAAGTGTTTATGATGAATTAATTAAAGTACAAACCATTAATACTGGTGGTGTGTACCAAAAGTAGAAAATAAAGAAACCAATATTTTAGATACAGACAATGTATTTAATAAATAAGAAAGAAGGAGATAATTATGGCACAAAATCCACAAAGAATATTTGGTGATATTGCTAACAAAGCAACACAAAAAGAGTGCGAAGCATTTGACCAATGATATTTACAAACTTATCAACAAAAATTTAGTTGAGAAGCATTATTTGCATGAAAAGAAGCAAATAAGTTTGGTTTAATATATAAAAGAAAGAAAAATATTAAATATAATCAAGGTTTAGGAAAAGATGGACAAGTATTTAATACTGATGATAACCTATTAAAATATTCAACAGTGGAATTTGAAGATGGGATTGTTGAATTAGATAAAATTTTAATTTTTACTCGTAAATTAGACCCTGTAGAAAGTGAATTTAACCCTAATCTTTGGGCTGCTGATATAGAACAAGCAATGGATACAGAAGCTGCTTATAAACGCAATAAAATTTTAGAAATTATTAATAAAGGAACAGTTACAACTATTCAAGGGCAAAAAGCGGATTATACAAATGCTTTACAAATTTATGATGAAATTATGGATAAAATATATGAAAATGGTTTTACCCCATCAGAAACAGTTGCTTTAGGTTCCGCTGATTTTATTCGTGGAATTCGTAATAAATTACAGTTGCAACTTGGAGCAAATGACCAAATAAATAGTGTAATTGCAAGGAGCGGAGCAATGAAAACTGTTGAAGGAACAACATATTATATGGTTCCTAAAAAATTACCAATTATTAATAAAGATGGTTTAGAAGGAACAATCAGACTATTACCAGATGGTGTTAATGCAATTGCTTTTAAGTTTAGTAAAAAATATGATCCCCGTATCTTACGCAAAAAAGACCATATTCCGTTAAGAGTTGGTGCTGCTGCATTAGGTACTGGTATGGGTAATACTTTGATTATGGAAAGAGTTTTATATTTAGGTGGAGCTGTAGTTGAACCTAAGGGAATTATTAAACATATTGTTACAAAAATTGATATTAGTAAAATTAATAAATTAGATAAACCAACTATTCATGTTGCAGACCCAGCAAGACCCCAACAGCAGAACAATTAAAATTACAATTTAAAGATGTTGTTTTAAAGCAGTTAGAGCAATTTATAGTTCTTTAACTGAAAGTGATTTTTTTTACTTTATTGAAAGTAAGGGCGAAGACTGACCAATAGATATTACAAATGATAAAACTATTTCAGTTCAAATTGAGGGTAAAAACAATGCTACTGGTCAAAAAAATGCAATTGATGTTAAAATTAAAAAGCCTTAATTACTAAAAAATAGTACTTTTTCGTTTTAAAAATGTCAATCGGAACATCTAAAACAGCTCTTATTTATGCTGTTAAAAAAAACCAACTAGATTATCGATTCAGCAACAAGAAAAAAATTTTGGTTTACAATTATTAGAATTTTTAGGAATTCAATTTTTAGACCTTGGTTTATCAGTTTTGACTGGTGGTATTGCTTCGGCTGTTGGTTTTGGTGGGGGATTATCAAATTTTGCGGCAGATTTTATTTCGTTTGGAGTAGAAATAACAACCGATTTTTCCGTAAATCAAATATATGATAGTTTAACCTCAGAAGTAACAGCAACAAGTACAACTTTAAATTTATTATCAGCAATTGGTGGTGTTGGTAAATTAACGCGTGCTGCTCGAACAACGAGAATTTTAAAATTAGCCAAAGAAACTAAATTATTTGAAAAATTAGGGGTAAGAACTGCTAATAACTTAGAAGATGTTGTAAGGCAATTTACAGGTAAAAATATTTTATCTGATAAATTAATATTTTATTTTACAAAACAAGCTAATAATGAAACTTTATTACATACAATTGGTAAATTAGCCCGCAATGATTTTTACAAAGGTTTTAAAGGTTCTAACATAAACAAAATTAATGTTTGTAAATTGTAAATATCAAATCATAAAAAGTTAACTATTAATTTAGTTAACTTTTTTAAGTTAACTTTTTAAGTTAATTATAGGAGGTTGAAATTATGCAAATAAAGAAATATTTAATTTTGCGGTCGTTAGTGAAAAAGTATGGTAAAGATATTGTTATTAATACTGTCAATAAGATTGCAAATGATATTGAAATTAAAAAGTAAAGAATAAATTATCCTGCGTAATTTACAATCTTAAATTAACTTTCAATTACTTCCAACTGGTGGTTGTTGTGGTTTGGGTTCTGGTTTATTACTCGCCGTTTTCACTATTATTTGGTTTTTCGCAACTAATTAATGATGTTGTACGTCTTGCTGTTAATCCGACTGCTCCTAAAATATTTAAAATGCTATAATTATTGCACATAAATTATAACATTTTAAATATTTTAGGAGGTAAAGTGTGAAAAAATATGAAAGATTAGATTTTAATGAAAGAGTAAATTTGGAAAAATTAAAAGATAATGAATTATTTAAAAAAATGGAACAATTAATATTCGAAAAATTGCTAAGCAAATGAATAGAGATTATAGAACTATTTGGCAAGAGTTAAATATGTTTGATAATATTAATGATTATAATGCTGCAAAAGCACAAAAAATACATGATAAAAATAAAAAACAATGTCGTAAATATTCAATGTTAAATTCACAAGAATTAAGTCACTTTTCTAATGAATATAATAATTTTGGTCGTTCGCCACAAAATATTATTACTTCGTATGAATTACAATATAATGTAAAATTTGGTGTATGTTTAAAACAATGTATAAATATATTAAATTAGGTTATTTTAATTTAAAAAAAGAAATGTTATATATTAAAAATAAAAAAAGAAAAACAAAAAATGGGGAACAAAATGATAATCGTGGAAAATTACTTAATATTAGAGATTATAAGCAATTTTTAAATGATTATGGAAATGATTTAAGTTTTAGTGGAATTTGATAAATGGATACTCTTGATTGTGGTAATTTTTATTTGTTAGTTTTAGTAAATCGTAAATCAAAAATACTTTTTTATCATATTTTATTTAGTAAAAAGGCAAGTATTGTATTAACAATTTTAATGAAAATGATTAAATAAATTGGTATTAGTAAATTTAGTTGTATTTTAACCGATAGCGGAAAAGAATTTTATAGATGAAAAACAATAGAAAAACACTTTAAAATAAGAGTTTATTTTTGTGATCCTGGTAAACTTCGTCAGAAAGCATTAGTAGAAAGAATAAATAGAGATATAAGGCGTTGATTGGCTCAAAATGAGCCATTAATTAATATTCGTAGTAGATTAAAATCTATTTTAGATATATTAAATACCACAATTAGACCTTGCTTGGAAAATTTTACATCAAGAAAATATTTTAAAAAAATTTTTTTAAATTAAATTAGTGTTTGTTAAGATTAGTAAAATTTATTTTTTTGTTGTGTTTAATTTTATAATTTTAAAAATAAATATTAAAAACAATATTTTTAATTTAATATTTTTTGTGATTATTGTTTTTTATTTTTAATTTGTTATAATTTTATTAGCTTTTTATGATTTAGTTTTACATTATACAATCATAGAAATTGAAAAAAGGGAGAAATATAAGTATGAAAAAATTACTAAGTTTATTAAGCATATTAACAATTAGTGGAACTGGTGTGCCAATAATGATTGCTGATATCCCTTATCAAAAAAATACTATTAAAGATTTATCTGAATTAAATTGAACAGGTTTAAATATAAATAAAAATAAAAGAGACACAAAAAACAATCAAACTAAACATATATTTAAAACTAATGGAGCTGACAGACCAACTGAAAAACAAATCAAAAATAAAGTAAAAGAATTAAATCCTCAATTAAATATTAATAACATTAATGTTACAAAAATTACTGAAAATAGCGCGGTAATCACTGTAACTGGTTTTAGTAATCAAAAAACAATTAATTTTACAGTTGATAAATCTATGCCCCTAAATAAAATAATTATAAAAACCGATTTGGGTCAATTAAAATATAAATTAAAAGATGAAAATATATCAGTTTTAGAAATAGAAATAATAACTAAATTAAAAAAATTAAATCCACAGATAGATATTTATAAAGTTAATATTAAAGACATTACTAATAATGGTGTAACTATTTTTTCAAGTGATCCAATCGTTTATACTGGTGAAGTAAACATAACATTTAAAATTTTTGAGTTTATTAGACTAAATAAAATTATTACTCAAACTAATTTAGGTGAATTTATAACTAATAATTTATCTAATCCATCTGAACAACAAATCAAAGATAAACTAAAAGAAATCTATTCCGACTTAGATATCACAAAAATCAAAGTTGAGAATATTACTAACAGCAGTGCAATAATCACTTCCGCTGATAAAACTGTTTATACTAAAAATGTAAATGTTAATTATACTGTTTCAGCAGAATCACTTAATTGATAATAAAAAAAGGAAATAATTAGATGAAAAATATATTAAGTCTTTTAGCAACAATCACTTTAATCGGAACAAGTACAACAAGTTTAGTTGCTTGTAATAAAAAATATACAGAAAAAAATAATGATTATAAAGAATGAAAATCAATAAATGTAAGACAAGATTTTTTTATTAAAGACTATGATAAAAAAACATATTTATTAATTTCAAATAATTTTTTAAGTCCAAATAATAGTTGAAAAGGACGTGTTATTAATAAAAATACAATAGATTTAAGTAAATTAATGTTAGAACCTGATTGAAAAGTTTATTTATGGTCAGATGAAAAAAAAGCGCCATTTATTCCTAATATAAATAGTACAAATGGTGAAATAATTGATAAATAAAAAGTGCTAAATATAGACTGCACTAGACTGCACCCAAAAAAGTAAGTAAAGAAAAAAAAGTCTTTGCTAAACTTAGACTGCACCCTGTTTAGTAAGTATTAATAAAAAGGTTTACAAACTTTCATTTATTATATATTTTTCTTTTTGGTTTGAATATCATTTATTTCATTTTTTAACATCATTAATATATTCATTATGAGATTTATAATTTTTATTATGGATTGTTCCTTTTTTAAGTAATGAATGAAAACTTTCAATAATAATGTTGTCTGTACAATGATAATTTTTACCCATTGAAATTATAATTTTGTTATCTAAACATTTACTATTGTAATCTTTAGATATTAGACTGCACCCAAAAGAGTAAGTAAAGAAAAAAAGTCTTTGCTAAACTTTAAAGGAGGTGTATTTTTATATGGCAAGAAAAGGACAAAAATTTAATAAATATACAGCATATTTTCGAAAAATGATAGTACAAGAGGTTAAAAATAATAGTATAAGTTTTATTGCAAAAAAATATCAAATTAATAAAAAAACTGTTGCTTCATGGTATGAAAATTTTAAGAAAGGAATTTTAAACACCAATAAAGGTCCAAAAGAATCATTTGAAAAAAGAGATTTAAACTATTACAAAGTTAGGTATGAATTACTAAAAAAGCTTCATGACTTTTACAATTAAATAAAAGAAAAATTGTATCTTTTATCAAAGAAAACATTAATAAATATCCACTAAATTTATTACTTGATATAACAGATTTAAAGCGTAGTTATTGAGATAAATATAAAAATTATTCAAATAATGGTAAGGATAGCGAATCATTAAAAAATATTGTAAAAGTCTATGAAGAAAATTTAAAACAATTTGGTTATCGTCGAATTACCAAATATTTAAAAGAAGATTATGGCATTGTTTATAATGCTAAGAAAGTATTGCGAATTATGAAAGAAAATAATATTCAAGCTGAATATGTAAAGCGTATGCGTAGAAAAATATTAATAAAACAAAATAGAAATAAAAATATAATTAAATATCCTGATTTAGTAAATCGTAATTTTAATGATATTAAAGAAAGATTTTCAATTTTATTTACTGATGTAACTTATTTAATTTGAAATGGTAAAAAACATTATCAATCAACAATACTTGATGGATATACTAAAGAAATTATTGATGTAAAATGATCAAAATTTAATAATAACAAACTTGTACTTGATAATTTAAATGATGCAATTAATAAAATTAAAAAAATAAAAAAAGATTTAAATAAAATAATAATTCATTCAGATCACGGATATCAATATACATCTAAAGATTACAATAGTAAATGTTTAGATAACAAAATTATAATTTCAATGGGTAAAAATTATCATTGTGCAGACAACATTATTATTGAAAGTTTTCATTCATTACTTAAAAAAGGAACAATCCATAATAAAAATTATAAATCTCATAATGAATATATTAATGATGTTAAAAAATGAAATAAATGATATTCAAACCAAAAAGAAAAATATATAATAAATGAAAGTTTGTAAACCTTTTTATTAATACTTACTAAACAGGGTGCAGTCTATATATTGATATCCGTGATCTGAATGAATTATTGTTTTATTTAGATCTTTTTTTATTTTTTTAATTTTATTAATTGCATCATTTAAATTATCAAGTACAAGTTTGTTATTATTAAATTTTGATCATTTTACATCAATAATTTCTTTAGTATATCCATCAAGTATTGTTGATTGATAATGTTTTTTACCATTTCAAATTAAATAAGTTACATCAGTAAATAAAATTGAAAATCTTTCTTTAATATCATTAAAATTACGATTTACTAAATCAGGATATTTAATTATATTTTTATTTCTATTTTGTTTTATTAATATTTTTCTACGCATACGCTTTACATATTCAGCTTGAATATTATTTTCTTTCATAATTCGCAATACTTTCTTAGCATTATAAACAATGCCATAATCTTCTTTTAAATATTTGGTAATTCGACGATAACCAAATTGTTTTAAATTTTCTTCATAGACTTTTACAATATTTTTTAATGATTCGCTATCCTTACCATTATTTGAATAATTTTTATATTTATCTCAATAACTACGCTTTAAATCTGTTATATCAAGTAATAAATTTAGTGGATATTTATTAATGTTTTCTTTGATAAAAGATACAATTTTTCTTTTATTTAATTGTAAAAGTCATGAAGCTTTTTTAGTAATTCATACCTAACTTTGTAATAGTTTAAATCTCTTTTTTCAAATGATTCTTTTGGACCTTTATTGGTGTTTAAAATTCCTTTCTTAAAATTTTCATACCATGAAGCAACAGTTTTTTTATTAATTTGATATTTTTTTGCAATAAAACTTATACTATTATTTTTAACCTCTTGTACTATCATTTTTCGAAAATATGCTGTATATTTATTAAATTTTTGTCCTTTTCTTGCCATATAAAAATACACCTCCTTTAAAGTTTAGCAAAGACTTTTTTTCTTTACTTACTCTTTTGGGTGCAGTCTAATACACTTTTTTTAATTTGTTATAATTTTATTAACTTTTTATGATTTAGTTTTACAGTAGACACCCCTAAGTAATCGATTGCTTACTTGCTTTCTTGCTCATCATAAAAAGTTTTAATCGCTGTTTGCAAGGTTGTTCGCCGTTTTTGCGGTAAATTATTAACACCTTGTAAAAAAGCGGTTGGTTCGCCAATTAAATGTAAATTAGTTTTAGCACGAGTAATTGCCGTATAAATTAAATTTCGTTTCAACATTATTCAAAAACTTCTTGTGATAACAAAAATAATATTATTATACTCACTTCCTTGTAATTTATGAACACTACAAGCATAAGCTAAAGTAATATCATAATATAACTCTTTATTATACTCAATAACATGGTCATATTTTACTAAGAGAATATCATTTAAATTTTTACCTTTTCTAATATCAATAATAACACCGACATCACCATTATAAATTTCCAATTCCGGGCGATTTTTAAGTTGCATAACTTTATCGTTTACGCGAAAAAGGCGATGACCAATCTTAATTTCTTTCTGACCATATGAACGATTAAGACGATCTTGTAAGTAAGTATTTAAAGTATTAATACCAACTGGTCCATTATACATTGGGGCAATAACTTGAACCGCATTATAATCTTCTTGCTGCTCATCATTAAGCTTTTGGTATAAATCACCAACAGTTTTTAATAATTCTTGCGGGTCAGTTTCTGCCACAAATGTCACATCTTTTTTATCAAATAAGTTATATTCAAAATTATCTTGCTCAATTGCATAGCTTAATTCTAAAATATCATTTCCCGCTTCCTGGCGATAAACCTCATCTAATTTCACCACATTAAAAGCATCACTTTGAATAATATCACGGAGTAAATCCCCACAAGCAACGGATGGTAACTGATTAGGATCACCAATTAGAATTAATTTTCGTAAATTCAGACTAGCTTTGGCAATTTGAGCTAATAATAAACTATCAACCATACTAACTTCATCTAGGATTAAAATATCATTTTCCAAAGGATTATTTTCATTATAAAAAAACTGATTTTTTAAAGCATCATATTTTAATAATTTATGAATTGTTAATGCTCGTTGGCGAGTTTTTTCACGTAATCGTTTTGCTGCCTTACCGGTGGGAGCTGCTAACACAATTTCTGATTGGTAATAAACTTTTTTTAATAAGCTAACAATCCCATCAACAACGGTTGTTTTCCCCGTTCCTGGTCCACCAATAATAACTAAAAAATTAGCATAAACAGCGTCCTTAATAGCTTTTGTTTGTTGCATATTATAAGTAATTTGCTTCTTATTTGTTAACATTGCTAACTCTGCTGTTAGTTTTTGATCATCATATTGATCAGTTGTATTTAAACCCGCTAACATTGCTGCAATGTTAATTTCACTATGATATACTTCAGTAACATAAATTTTGTCATTTTTAAAAATTAACAAATTAATTTCCTTACTATATTTCAAACCAGCCAATAAATGTTCTTTTGTTAAAGTCGGAAAATGTTTTCCTAAAAGGGCTGTTAATTCATCTAAAGTTAAATAAGTATCCCCACTATTATTGCAAAATTCTTTTGCTAAATATCAAGCATAATAACCAATTCGAATATCGCTCACGGGATCTTGTTCAAAGGCTAAATAAATCTTATCAATTGTTTTAAAAGAAATATTATCTTTTAACAATAATGAAAAAGGATCTTTTGTTAAAAGAGCATAAATTTGATCAACATTATATTTTGTTTTTAATAAGGATAAAACTTGTAACGATAATCCTTTTTGATTAAATTGATGATTTAATTCATAATCATGGCTCATTGACGTAAATACTTTGGCAATAACATTAGCTTGTTTAGAACTAATGCCTGGAATTTGGTTTAATGTTGTTAAATTTTCTTTAATTTGGGTAATAACATCGGTTTGATAATAATCAATAATTATTTGCGCTGTTTTAGGTCCAATCGTTGGAAATAAACTACTAGTTAAATATTTTAAGACCTCATCAGTACTACGGGGTAAAATCTTATTAATTTCTGTTACTTCAAAATTTTCGCCATAGCGTTCATTATAAACAAAGTCTCCCATTAATTCATATAATTGGTCTGGTTGTAAAGCTGATAAAAACCCTTTAATAAAAATAAAATGGGTTTTATCATTTTCTAATTGAAATTTACAAATCCGATAACCATTCTTCGATTCAAAAATAATTAATTTTAAATAACCCTGTATTTTTCCCGCCATGCTAGTAGCCCTTCCCTATAAATAACATAATTTTTTATTATATGTGTATACTGTAAAACTAAATCATAAAAAGTTAATGAAATTATAACAAATTAAAAATAAAAAACAATAATCACAAAAAATATTAAATTAAAAATATTGTTTTTAATATTTATTTTTAAAATTATAAAATTAAACACAACAAAAAATAAATTTTACTAATCTTAACAAACACTAATTTAATTTAAAAAAATTTTTTTAAAATATTGTCTTGATGTAAAATTTTCCAAGCAAGGTCTAATTGTGGTATTTAATATATCTAAAATAGATTTTAATCTACTACGAATATTAATTAATGGCTCATTTTGACCCAATCAACGCCTTACATCTCTATTTATTCTTTCTACTAATGCTTTCTGACGAGGTTTACCAGGATCACAAAAATAAACTCTTATTTTAAAGTGTTTTTCTATTGTTTTTCATTTATAAAATTCTTTTCCTCTATCGGTTAAAATACAACTAAATTTACTAATACCAATTTGTTTAATCATTTTCATTAAAATTGTTTTACTAGACTGCACCCTGTTTAGTAAGTATTAATAAAAAGGTTTACAAACTTTCATTTATTATATATTTTTCTTTTTGGTTTGAATATCATTTATTTCATTTTTTAACATCATTAATATATTCATTATGAGATTTATAATTTTTATTATGGATTGTTCCTTTTTAAGTAATGAATGAAAACTTTCAATAATAATGTTGTCTGCACAATGATAATTTTTACCCATTGAAATTATAATTTTGTTATCTAAACATTTACTATTGTAATCTTTAGATGTATATTGATATTCGTGATCTGAATGAATTATTATTTTATTTAAATCTTTTTTTATTTTTTTAATTTTATTAATTGCATCATTTAAATTATCAATTACAAGTTTGTTATTATTAAATTTTGATCATTTTACATCAATAATTTCTTTAGTATATCCATCAAGTATTGTTGATTGATAATGTTTTTTACCATTTCAAATTAAATAAGTTACATCAGTAAATAAAATTGAAAATCTTTCTTTAATATTGTATCATGTACGATGAAGCTCCAAAAAACAACTCTTGTTAAATAAAAAGGGTTGTTTTTTTATTTGTAAACCCATAATTATTAATTAATTCAGAGAAAGGACAGCATCTTAAATTCTTAAAATAGAAACTTTTTATTACAACTTTTTCATTAACTTAAAGTTGTTTACACATTTATTAAATATCTTATAAATCTTTACAAAGTGTACCTTTTTTTCTCCAATTTTAAGATGCTGTCCTTTCTCTGTTTTAGTTAATTAATTTGGCTAATAAATGAAAAAACTTAATATTAAAGGAAGGAGTAAGTAATGGCAATTAATAAGCAACAAACAATATGTGATGTTGATAATTGCTATAAATCAATATCATTCATTACCGAATAATTTGTATCAAATAGAGTTTTATGAACTTGTGAAAAACATAAAGATTTATTAAATCGAACAAAAGATAAAAAACAAAAGCGATTTTATCAAAAACTAGAAAATTCAAAAATTATCTTTGATGATAAAACTGGTTCTTTTAAACTTTGATTTTATAAAACAACTTAATACATAGTGGGACGATTATTTTAAATAACTAAGTGCTTCCATAAGAACATGAGTTTAAGCTCATTCCCACAGCCAGCCGAGGCAAGTACTGAAATAGTGTATGAGGAAACATGTAAATCGGCGCTGGTTATATTTAAACTAAGCGATAGTCGTGATAAGTGCAAGGTCAACATCAAACGACAATAAATATAGAGATGGTCACTTTATAAATAAATTTGCGATAGATATTGTGTCCCATCGAGGATGGCAGCGGTTTAAAAACCACAAAGTCAGCACTAGGCTCTTCAAGGTGCAAGTGAATTTATTTTAAAAACTGAACGTTTTGACCTGAAATGGTGCGGATGAAGAGAGAATTCTCTGGCGTAAACAATAAAAAACAACTGTCTATTATCTAATAATAAATAAATATTAAATATATTATCGCCACCGCTCACCCTCAGTGAAGCGGATGGCGTAGTAAATAAATAGATAAATACTTATATAACTAATTATCGCTTTGGCACTTTCACTTGGGAGTGAGTGCCAGCGAATTAAAAATAGGAGGAAAAACAATGGAATATAAAAGTTTGTATATTAATAAAACTTGAAATGAAATAACAATATTATTTGATTGAGTGAATTGTCAACCTGTTAATTGTCGTATTTCTCATCATAAAAATCATTATGATTTACAGTGTTTAGAATGAGCAAAAATGTACTTAAATTTATTTGAAGATAAATGAGATGTTATTGCTTCTTATATGCAACATTACAAAATTAACGATATTTTAGATTTAGCATCAGATGGTTGAAAAATATTACAAATTGAGAAAAAAATAAAACAAATAAATTAATGGAGGTAATTATAAAAAAGTTAAATAAAAAAATAACAACAAAATTAAATGAATTAATTTTAAGATTATATCCAGTTTCAACGGATGATATTACTGATGAATATTGAGCATTAAACAATAAAAAGAATTAGGAGGAATAAAAAAATGTCATATTGTATTAGTGATTACTTAAATGAAAAATGAATTAATAATAAAGCATTAAAAATTAGTAATAAAGATATTATTTATGCACAAATTGATAGTGATTATGATATGAGTTGAGAATTAAATTTATATCTTAAATTTGGTAATGAAGAAAGACATGTAGGTAATGTTTTATTGTCAACGGATTTTGACTTAAATTTAAAATGATATGAAATTGATGAAGTTAAAGGTTTAATAACTGATTATTTAGAAGATGAAGAAGCAGATTACGAGGTGATAAATTATGAATAATATGTGAAAAGATAAAGATGGCAAAGCTTATACCGAAGAAGATTTATTTAATATAGCATTAGAAGAATGTTATTCAGAAGAAAGTGCTTATGAATATATTGATAATTTAATTATGGATATGAATTTGGAGGAAATTTAATAATGGCAGATTTAACATTAAATAATCAAATTAAAAATATTACTTATCCATTTTATTTAAAAGGAAATGATTTTAAAGAATTAAGTTTAAAAGCATTACCAATTAAAGAATGATTTGATAATAACGGTCAAGATTTAGCAGAATTTATTCTTCGCCATCGAAATCATTGAGTAGCCACGAATTATGAAGATGTACGCTTAAAAGATATACCAAGTGTTATTAGTAAAATTGATTTTGTTTTTAGAGAACCATTGGAATTAATAAAAGCTTTCAAAGATGATTTAAATCGAATTCGTACTAATATTATTAATTTTGAAAAATCAATTGAAAATCATAAAATTGAAATTAAAAATAACATTAATCAAGTGCGAATACAAAAACAAAATGAATTATTTAAAGAACAAGAACTAAAAAAACAAGAACTAATAGAACAAGCAAATAATTTAAGTGAAGATATGGGTCTGGATATTGGTCAAATTGAAGATGAGCAAGTTCGTGTAATGAAAGAAATTGAACAAATTGATAAATCACTTGACCCAAAACAATTAAAAAAAGTTGGAATTAATTTTATTAAAGAAAAATTATTAATTAAAGATATTGAAATATTAGGTATTAATGATGATTTTTTACAAAATTCCGATAAATTAGAACTTATTAATCTTATTAAAAAATATTTAATTGTTGATGAACAAGTTGTTAAAAATAAAATCAAAGAACAATGAGATAGCAATAAAGATATTAATACTATTGGTGTTAATGGAATTAAATTCAAAATAAATAAAGGAGAGAAATAATTACGAATAATCAAATGGGAATAAAAGAATTAGTAGCGACAGCAATTAAAGCATATGAATTAAATGTTAATGCTAAATATTTACAAGATAATTTAATTGCTTTACAAGAACTAAAATTAAAAAATAATCAAAGTTATATTAATTTGATTGGTAATGCTGATAATGGAAAAATTACAGCCTTAGGAATTATTAATTTAAGTAATAAAGATTTAATTTTTGGAAAAGATTTTAATATTATTCCATTCAAAAATAAATTAACAACCATTATTGATAGTAGTGTGTTTCAAAAAAGAATGGAACAAGAAAATTGAATGTTAAAAAGAGGAATTATTTATAAAAGTGAAAAATTTGTATGAGATACCGATTTACAAAAACCAAAATTACACGAAATAGATTTTATGACAAATACAAGTCAATATGAAAATATTATTGGCGCTTATGCTTTTGGAATTAATCGTTTAACTGGCGAAACAAAAGGTATTTTATTAAGAAAAGCAGACATTGACCGTTTAAAAAATAGTAGTCCAAGTGGAAATAGTGAATATTCGCCTTGAAATAAATGATCAAAATAAATGGTTGAAGCAAAATTATATCGTAAATTAGCACAAGAATTAGGTATAGATATTACTGACATTGATTTAGATGAAAAAGAAATTAAAGAAGATGGTAATTTTGATTATATACCCTTTAATGATATTACTGTCGCCAAAAATCAGGGTCAGATAAGTGACGAACCCCTATCAAATAATATAAATACCCCATTTTATAGAGAAATAGCGGACACAAACAATAATATAGTTAAAGAAGATGATATTTCTAATGTAGTACCAGTAGTTAACAATGATGAGCAATGAACCACTTGATAAAAATAGGTATTGACCCATCAGGAACCGGTACCAGTGCTATTGTTGTTTATGAAGACAATAAATTAATAGATAAAATGGAATATATACATTATGATCGAATTAAACAAACTGATAATATTTTATATAAATTAATACAAGATGCAATTATTAATATTGAGGATTGTTTATATACATCTGCTAATCCAAGTAAAGATAGGGATGATTTATTAAAAGTAATTGGAACAGTTAAATACAATACAGAAAAAGTACGCAACATTATTAATTGAGTATCACCAAAACATACTAAATCAATTGTTAAAAATATGGAAAATTTAAGTAAATATAATGACAGTTGTATATGAAAATTTGATAAAGATAATAATTTAACTTATCAATATGGTAAAGGTTGATTTTATAATAATGAGAAAATATCTCATCATTTAAGAGATGCAATTATTATTGCTAATTATAAAGGTTAATATTATGAAAGAATCATATAATCAAAAAACAGGAAAATATTATTCTTGTAAAATTCGAAATGTTAATATTTACTTAAATAAAAATGAAGAAAAAGTTTGAAATCAATTATCTAACTTTGATACCTATTCTCAACGAATAGAATATCTTATTAATTTTTATATAAGTCACAACAAAGAAAAATAAAAAATAACCTTAATTGGTTATTTTTTTTAAATACTATTTGTTAATTTTCTAATAGAATCTTTTTGTGCTTGTTTTTTGTCGTTTACTTTAACTTGTTTTTTAACGTTTTTAATTTGACCTGTTTTAAGGGCTAATTCTGTTGCATAATCGGGCCCTCGTAAATGTTTTTCGTGGGCAATAACAGCAGTTCTTAATTCTCTAATTTCTGCTTTATATTTTTTAACTTTTTTAGCAGATAAGCCTATAATCCCAAGACTACCCATTCCACCAGCACCAGCTAATACAAGTAAAGTAATTACTAATTCATTACTAATTTCCATTTTTATATTTCCTTTCTTATTCTTACTCAAACAGTGGCCATCTATTCTTTCGGAACAAAATAATTTATAAATTAAGCTATATATAACCACCCAAAAATATCTACCACCCCTATATATAGTCTATTTTAATAAAATTTAATTATTGGTTTCATAATTATTATTTATATTTAATTTTTTATTATTTTCTTGCTTTTGTTTTTTAATATTTTCATCTTGTATATTTTTAAATATTTCTTCTGTTATACCATCTAAATTATTTCACTGTTTTGCTATTCGTGGTTGAATAACACGCGGATTAATCCGACAATCTAAACAATATATTAGACTGCACCCAAAAAAGTAAGTAAAGAAAAAAAGTCTTTGCTAAACTTTAAAGGAGGTGCATTTTTATATGGCAAGAAAAGGACAAAAATTTAATAAATATACAGCATATTTTCGAAAAATGATAGTACAAGAGGTTAAAAATAATAGTATAAGTTTTATTGCAAAAAAATATCAAATTAATAAAAAAACTGTTGCTTCATGGTATGAAAATTTTAAGAAAGGAATTTTAAACACCAATAAAGGTCCAAAAGAATCATTTGAAAAAAGAGATTTAAACTATTACAAAGTTAGGTATGAATTACTAAAAAAGCTTCATGACTTTTACAATTAAATAAAAGAAAAATTGTATCTTTTATCAAAGAAAACATTAATAAATATCCACTAAATTTATTACTTGATATAACAGATTTAAAGCGTAGTTATTGAGATAAATATAAAAATTATTCAAGTAATGGTAAGGATAGCGAATCATTAAAAAATATTGTAAAAGTCTATGAAGAAAATTTAAAACAATTTGGTTATCGTCGAATTACCAAATATTTAAAAGAAGATTATGGCATTGTTTATAATGCTAAGAAAGTATTGCGAATTATGAAAGAAAATAATATTCAAGCTGAATATGTAAAGCGTATGCGTAGAAAAATATTAATAAAACAAAATAGAAATAAAAATATAATTAAATATCCTGATTTAGTAAATCGTAATTTTAATGATATTAAAGAAAGATTTTCAATTTTATTTACTGATGTAACTTATTTAATTTGAAATGGTAAAAAACATTATCAATCAACAATACTTGATGGATATACTAAAGAAATTATTGATGTAAAATGATCAAAATTTAATAATAACAAACTTGTAATTGATAATTTAAATGATGCAATTAATAAAATTAAAAAAATAAAAAAAGATTTAAATAAAATAATAATTCATTCAGATCACGGATATCAATATACATCTAAAGATTACAATAGTAAATGTTTAGATAACAAAATTATAATTTCAATGGGTAAAAATTATCATTGTGCAGACAACATTATTATTGAAAGTTTTCATTCATTACTTAAAAAAGGAACAATCCATAATAAAAATTATAAATCTCATAATGAATATATTAATGATGTTAAAAAATGAAATAAATGATATTCAAACCAAAAAGAAAAATATATAATAAATGAAAGTTTGTAAACCTTTTTATTAATACTTACTAAGCAGGGTGCAGTCTATATCTTAAATGGTCTTTTTTTCATTTTGATTTATCAATTCAAATAATAATTAAAGAAATTATTAAAGTAATTAAAGGTAAAATTGTAAATACTAATCCCATTTTAGATATTTTTAATCGTGGAATATCAATTTTCATATCTACTTTTGGTTTACTACTAGCAACAAATATTCCTTGAATTCCATGGGTAAATAAAGGTGTTAATAAAATAGCGATTCCATTACCTCAATATTGACCATAATTATATCAATCAATTTTACCTTTAATTGCATCAATCATTCCATATTCTAATCAACAATTTAATGCTAAAAATATTAAAGTATAAAAACTAACTACTCAGCTACGAATTTTATATTTTTTTTCTCATTCTCTAATATCTTTATGAGTTCAATTATAAGTTGGAATAGGGTCTTTTTTAAATCAATTTCAAGGTAATACACCCTTTAATCAAGTTGTTTTATCTTGTTTCACTAATTAAATTCCTTTCTAACTTACTTTTTTTCTTTGAATATATAATGCTTGCATTTTTGCAGGTGTTCCGTATTGATTTTTATATGATATAATTTTTCCTTGTGAAAATGATACATAAAAAGATAATCCATCATTTGTTTCAATCGGGGCTTTAACAGAAAATGGGAACCTAGGATTTGTTGTAACCATACCACCATATCCACCAGTTGGATTATTTTCATTATTTTGAACAAAAACTTGATAACTATAATTATCTTTATCATAGTTTTTAATGTCATAATAATGACTACTATCTGATATAAAATCACTAGTATTCACAACTTCTCAATCATTATTAGTATTAATAGATATATCACCATTATCTAATAATGAATTCCCATTAATAGTTTTAATATTTGTTCCACTTATTAATTTATCTTGTTTAACATCTGATACCATTAATTGTTGTTGGTCATTTTTAATAATAGTTTTATTATCAATTGATGTTTCTACACTTGAACATTGTTTTGCTTTTCATACATTATTTTCATAATAAATCGTATCATTATCAAACGGAACAACAAGTTTAATATATTCATTATAATCAATTTTACTATAATCGATAATTGTTGGATGAGTAATATTAATAGTGTTATCAGTTTGCACTCTTTCTTTTAAATAAAATAATAAACTGTCATAAAGTGTTTTTTTAGTAATATATTTATATTCTTCTTCTCAAGAATGAGCATAATTCCCTAAATGATAATTATATGGTCTATCAACCGTTTTACTAGATATAATATCAATTATTTCACCAGCTAATTTTAAAGCATTTTTAACATCTCTAGTAATATTTTCATTTGCTTCGGGGTCATTAGTTTGTGAATAAGCAACTCCACCTTGTGAAAAAGATGCACTACCAGTTAAATCATTAACACCTTTTGGTAAATATCAATTCATAACTGCTAATAAACAAGCAGATTGAATATAACTTAATCATTTATCATATTCAATTAAACCAGTATTATCTTTTTTCACTCAGGGAAATAAATCTTTTTTATTAATCTTATCTGAAATTGTGCCACCTGATAATCTATCCATTCATAAACTAGTTTTTAAAATAGCATTATAAATTAAATTATCATTATAAGCAGATTGCTTACGGTCATTAATAGGTTGTCAAAGGTTACTTTCTTTAACATCTTCAACTGTTATAAATAACAAATTACTTAAATTATTTTCCATATAAAACACCCCTTAATTGATTTCGATATTTATTTCTTAAATTAGATAGTTTATAACTATTAACTTTTCTTTGTACTTTTTTAATTTTTTTAATAGTTTGATTAGTTTTATAAAAAATACTTTTAACTGGTGTTTTATATAAATTCTTAATATTTTTAACATCACTTTTTCGCTCTCGATACCATTTTTTATTATTAATTTCACCAGCAAAATTGAAATTAAAATGGCCAATCTTTAAATTATTAATAAACCTTTTAATTTGTTGTAATTTTTGAATATGTGGTAATGTTAATTTAATATTTCCTTTTGGATATTTTTCTTTTAATTCTTGTGGTAATCGTTTTTTAATATAATCTCTTAAATGACTAGGTAATCATTTTCTTAATCAATAACGCCAAAATAAAGTTCCTGCATTAGACACAGCATTACTTAATAATTTTCAAATTTCAACTGGAACACTAGGATAAACATATGGACCATAAAATTTCGGATGTTTTGCTGTTTTTGTATATATTAAAATAGTTAAATTACCTGTTAAAGTTAACTTATTTGTTATATTAAACATACCACTATTAAGCCAACTACTATTTAAAGGTTGTCAATTAGTATTTAGATAATTTTCTTTTTTAAATTGTTCTCTATTTTTAATATTGTTATCTTTTTCTAATTTATTTAATATTTGCTGTATTTCTTTTTTATGATCTTTTTTAATTAAATTTAAATAAGTATAAGGATTTAATCACTGATAAATATCTTCAATTTTATTTGTAATCTTTTGAAAAGGATTAGCATAATATGAAGCAAACTTATTAACCTTATTAATTAAATTAACAAACTTATTTATTAAAGGTTTATTGCCTAAATTTTCTGTTAATAAAGTTAAAATTCGTAATATTAATAAATTCATTGTTTATTAAGAATTTTTAATTACTACTTCAATTGACTTTGTTTTACCAGTTGCTTTGTTTTTACCTTCAATTAAAACTTCAACAATTTTATCATTTGTAATATCAATTGGTCAGTCTTCATCTTTAGGATTAATAGAATAATCAAAATCATTTTCAGTTAAAGAACTATCTACTGTTTTAACTGCTTTTAAAACAACATCTTTAAATTGTGGTTTTAATTCTTCTGGTGTTGTACTTGCTGCGTTTGCAACATGAATGATTGGTTTGTCTATTTTATTAATTTTACTAATATCTATTTTAGCAACGTCTGGTGTTAAAATTGCATTAGATTTTGTTGTATTTATTAGTGTAGAAATTTCATAATCAACCGGCACTCTAAATGTTTTATTTAAATTACTTTTAGCAGTATTTATTTCTTCTTGTGTTGGTTGTTTTTCTAAAATAATCTTACATGTTTTTGGATATAAAATTGTTGGTGTTGCATATTGTACTTTACCAATTAATTTAGGGTTAGCAGTATCATTATCTAAAACTTGTTGAATAGTATCCATATTAATTGGATATGCTCATACTTGTTTATTAATAAGTAAACCATTTACATTAGTAAAATTATAACCCTTATCTCGGTTAACTTGTCCTTTTGTATATGTTTTTTCTAAATGAAAACTTTTCGATACCGGAATACCCATTGCGGTATTTTCATATAATTCACCATTAACCATTGCTTTTAATTGAGCTTGTGAACCAATTACTTTTAAATAAGCAGGTATTAATCCTAAATAGGCTCTTCGACCTAAAACCATAAACATTTTATCGGTTGGCAAACCAAAATATAGATTACTAATTTGATTAGTTAATTCAATCAAAGTTTCATTTAATGTAAAGAATGCTTTATTTGCTTCATCAGCACTATCGGCTGTATAACTACGAAATGGAATTACTTCATATTGACCATCTGCTAAACAATAATCATAAATAGCTTGAATTAATTAACATTCTAAGTTAACAAATTTATTTTGTACAATACTAGAAATAGCGTTAGCAATAACACCATTTTTAATATTTTGTTCTATCATTGCTAAGTCAAATGCTTCATTCATTAATTTTAAATTAAATCTTTTATCAATCGGAACTGGAATTCTTGTTAATCCCATTGTTTGAGTTGCCCCACCATTTGGTAATGAATAATCATCTTGTCATACCACACGATGAGTTAAATTATATAACGCTTGTCCTGCATTAGGTAATCAAGCAACTTGTTCAGCAGTTGCATATTGCATAATACTTGCATGCTCATTCATTAATGGTCCTCTTAGCATAGCGTTAACCATATCAACATAGGCTTTTTGACCTGTTGTATTACCTTGTAATGTAAAAGAGGTACTTGTGGCAAATTAATTGTTGCCATAATATTCACTCCCTTATTATCTAAGGTTTTTAAGTGTATAATCAGTTAATTTTTTAATTTCTTCCGGAGTATATGCTCCTTTTTCTTTAATAGTTTCAATTTCATCATTCTTATTTTCAACCGAATTTTCAATCATATCTTTAATTAAATTAGCTGGTGAAACTGATGGTTGTTCTTGTATAAACAAATCAGGTTTTAATTCTTTTAAAGTTTGCATTTTTTCAGCCAAAGAAGTACCACTAACTTTATCTAAATTAGTTTTAATATCTTCAATTTTAGTAGATGGAACATCTTTAAAGGCTTTTAATTCATCTAATTCATTAGATAATTTAATAAAGTCTTCTTTTGATATAACATCTTCGCGTTTTTGCACACTTTCTCTAATTTGTTTTGCTTCATTATTAAACTGATTTAAGATATTTTCTGCAATTTCTTCACTTAAACCTTGTTCGATTAATTGTTCTTTTGTAAGTGCCATTTTATAAACTCCTCTTTTTTTATCCTTGTCCGATTAACAAGTCAGCGTAACTCTTTTTTACGGAAAAAGATTAAACCTATAAGTTTAATTATATACTAATAGTTCACAAATACAATATATTTTGTATAATAAATCTAAACTTAATATATTTAATTGCTAATTTACCCCTTAAAACATGTAATAGTAGCTTTTTAACAAGATAAAAGTTTTTAAAATAATCACTAATTTTGCTTGTATATATATATATATATATATATATAAAATAAAGCTGAATCTTGATAAAAAGTTTCAATAAAAAGTTTCAAGATTAAGAAAAGGAGAAAAACAAGTATGAAAAAATTACTTAGTTTATTAAGTGTATTAACTATTAGTGGACCTGCTGTACCAACAACAATTGCTGCTAGTCCTTATCAAAAAGAAGAAAAAATTAATCTAGAAAATAGTAAAATTAATTCTTTACAAAAAAATAATTTAGGAAATTTAAAAAGAAGCAAAAAAAGTATTGACGATGATTTTTATATTGAAAAAATAGAAAAATTATTGGGTTATAATATTTATTTTGTATGTTTTAATGAAAAAAATTATGATGAACTTTATTTAGGAACTGTAAATGCCGGGGCATTTGTTTATAATTTAAAAGAAAATAATATAACAAAAATTGATGGAATACCAAATACAAATGTTTGGTCAATTACTTTTAATAAAATTAATAATGATATGTATTTTGCTACAGATAAAGGATTTTATTTATTAAAATCAAATGAACAAAATGCAACAAAAATTGATGGAACAGAAGGAAGTGTTCGTTGAATTGTTACAGATATCAACAACGTTTGTTATTTTTCTATTTATTCAAGAGGGTTATTTAAATGGGAAAATAATGTATTAACAAGATATAATAATGTTAATATTGATATTGTTGCCCTAGCAATTGATAGAGATGATAATTTGTATTTAGGTTTTTTAAGTGCTAATAAAGTGTTTATTATTAAAAAGGGTGAAACAATTGCTCTGTCGCTTGATATTCCTGCGCAAGGTGTATGATTTATATGATTTAATAATAAAGATAATTCTGTTTATATCGGTGGAACCAATAATATTTATATATTAAAAGATTTAAAAATTATTAAACATATTAGTTGTAATGGAAGTGTTATTTCAATTTCAGTTAATTCAAATAATAAAATTTATTTTTCAGTTTGAGGAGAAAATAACGATAATAAAGCAGGTGGTTTTATATTTAATCAAGAAAAAAATAATATAACAAAAATAACTAAAATACCTGTGTCAAGATCAATAACTGTAGATGATAATGATAATGTGTATTTTGGAACAAGTCTTGTAAGTTCAGGAGTTTATATATATAAAGATTTAAGATCTATAATAAATAAAAATAAAATTCAAATTAATAAACTTAAGACAGCACTAGAGATTTGTAGAAAGGAATTTAAAAAAATTCCTGTTAAATATGTTTCATTAGACCAAGATCAATTTTTAAAAAGTATAAATAAAACAATAGAAAATACTGAAAAAAAACAAAATTCATATGAAACACAAATTAATATTGATATTAGAAATAATTAATTTAATAGTAATAAGTAAATTAAAACAATTATTAAACATAAATAAATGAAAATAAGCAAATTTTATTTTCATTTTTAATTAAATTATCAAACACAACTATATAAAAAAGAAAGGATAAATATGAAAAAAATATTAAGTATTTTAGCAGCAATCACTTTAATTGGAACAAGCACAACAAGTTTAGTTTCTTGTGATAAAGTTACTAACGGAGAAAATAAAAAAGATAGCAAAAAAGAACCTAATTTTAAACCAGAACTACCACCAGAGAATGGTAATTGAAAATTAATTGATAAAAATAATTCAATTAATTTTCAATTACTTTGATTTGATGGTTTTGGTGGCAAAACATATTGTGGATAATTAAAGGTTGGTATTTCATAATCATGTGGTAATAAGAAACTAGTTTTATAATTAGTTGTCATATCGCGTAAATAATTATTTAAGGTACTTTTTGTTTTACCTCTGAAACTCCATACTGATAATCGTAAATAATCTTCTTCATTATTTGTATATGGGTTATCAGCATAAAAGATAATTTCAAAATTTCCTTTATATAATGCTTGTATTGAAAACATATCAATAATATAACTACAATTTGTTCCATCAGGTGTTTGTAAGAATTCACAATCATTATCTTCTTCACTACCACTAACTGGTGTTTGAGCATCTACTGCTCTTGTACATTCATTAATTAAATAAACTCGATTAGTTTTTTGATTTAATTGTTTTAAATTATATGTTGAATATACTAATTCACTTGTTGGTGAACCATCTTTAGTTAAAATAGTACCTTGTATTTTATCTGTTAATAAAGTAGTAAACCCGAAACTAGTGGCATTTGCTCCAAAAATAGCACCAACTTTATCATTGCCTTGTTCTCTAAATATTTCAAATGGTAAATAACCATTACCTTTTGCATTACCACTTCAAAAAGCATGGTTATAAAAACTATAAACATTAGCACTCATAAAGCCATTAAGTCATTGAAAATTAGGTCAAGTTTTTTCATCTTGATTAATAACTCAGCCTCATGGAATACCAAACGAAATAAAGTTTAGGAATTTACCAACACCACCTGGAATAGTAAAAGGATTAAACACTAATTTTTGTGTATAGTTTAAAGGTAATACAGTAACTTGGCGATTAATAAAATTATTCATATTTAAAATATCTCAAACATTACATAAACCCATTTTATTATACTCAATTTGAACACTACCAACAGTATTGCCAAATTCATCTTTTCTTCTAAAATAAGATGATGCTTGAGTACTAATAATATTATTAACATCTTTATTATTTACTTTTACTTTATCTGGTGGAATAATCCTTCAATTTTTAGACCAATAAAATTTAGAATTATTATCTTCTTCATTAATAGTTGTGCCAACCGTAGGATTAGTTGCTGTTGACTTTTCTTGGTCAGTTATAACAATACCCTCACTATTTTTTTTGTTTTCAAAAGTCATATCTACTTTCCATATCTTTTTTTCAATCTTTATAACCAGTTATCATTGTTGGTTGAATCCCTTGAATGTTATATCAACTTACTTCTGGTGATGCATAAGTATTTATTTTATCAGGGGGAGCAGGAAACATTTTATACATTAACAAATCTCTTGAATTCATTACTTTTTTATTAAATTGACCTTTAATAATTGGTCGACCAATAACGGGCATATCAAAAAAGATCGGATTACCATAAAATTTAACTGCCATTGCTCTAACACCAGGATCTTTTAATAAAACCTCATCTAATTCAAGAATTCCTTTATTTGTTTTCTCATAATAAGTTATTTTAGGAAAACAATAACCCTCGCCTGGTGCTGATGTTTGAATAAATTGTCTAACAGATAAACCACTATTACTAATTTTGTCATTAATACTTGAAAAGGTAATTTCTTGTCATAAAAAACTACCATCATATGGTGAATAATAATTAATAACATTTGATGGATATAATCATTGTCTATCTTGGGGAGCAATATTTATATTACCTCCACCAATATTTAATCCATGGTCATTAAAAACCGTATAAAAATTATAATAATCATTAATATTTAATTTATTTGCATCTTCATCTAAAATTAATAAAGTATATTGTCTTTCAGTTGATTGCTGAGTAAATACTTGTTCAAATTTAGCTTCTCCAAATTGAATTGAAATTCTATCATCAATCATATAAGCATCTCAATATTTACCAACTTTAACTTCTTTTGTATAAAAGTTATCTGCTTCATTATCATTATTAGTAAAATAACTTAATTTATATTGCTTTAAGTATTCTAACATTCTATTAATATCATAAATATTTTCCCCATCAATTAATTTTCAATAAACATTATTATTTTCATCTTTTAATTTTATCGCGAAAGGTGTTTCATTATTTGCTCATATAGTTGAATTAATTGATTGGTTATTAAAATCATCAATCGTTAATATCTTAGTTTCTTCACCTTTATGTTTTTGAACTATTTTTAAACTGTCTTGTCATTGGGCAATAGTGCTTTCCATATTATCAAATATTCTTGAATAACTACCATAATCACTAGGCTTTGCGTTATTGGGTTTTCAACCTGTTTCAGTATCAGGAATATATGAACTATAAATATTAAACGGAAATACCATTCAATGGCGATTATCTCGTATATTTTCTCTAATATCTATTAAAGTATCGTGGGCTTGTCTTCTTAGTTCTTCGATAACTCCGGGGTTAATTCTACTCATTTTTTAATTCTCCTTTATTTCTGTTCTACCTTGCAAGGCATTTTGATTATTACCAGTTTCATCATATTCCATTAATTTATTATTATGTTCGATTTCTTTTGTTTGTAATTTATCTTGTCATTCTTCTATTTTTTCATAATATTTTGTTGCTTCTAATTCATCAATATTGTCATATTCAGTTATGGCTCTTACTGGTTCCATTGTGCCATTATCTAATCTAGCAGTAATTAATTCATTTTGTCGCATTTGGTCAACTAAACTAGCACTAATAAAATAAAATCCATAAGGGCGCTCACCACTACCGTCCCATAAACCATAATATTTTAAAACAGTATCAAACATTTTAGTATAATATTGTTTACGATATGCTTGTAAATATGCTTGTTTTTCTAAGTCTTTTGTTTTAGTTAATAATGATTGGGTTTTATTCTGGTCATTATCTGATTTATCACCAAATGGACTAGAAAAATGGCAGGCTAAATATACTTGCTCAATAATTGCTTTTTGGTCGTCAGTATATGTTTCTAAGGTTGGTGTCCCTTGTACTACTTGTAAAGATTGTGATAATTGACCATCTACAGCTGATTGACCTGATTGAATAAAAATATCATCAAAAGCATCTTGTAATACTTTTTTATTACCTTTGTTATAGGCAGTCATTAAATCATCGTCTAATATTCCATATCAGTGCGTACGATTTGCTCATCTTTCTTTTGATTTAATATTAAAACTATCTTCTAAATCAAATTGTAATTTATAACAATTTGCCATTGTGGGTCATGGATTTAAAGTAGTTGATGTTGATAAGAATAATGGATTGGGCTCATTAATCATTTCTCAAAAAGGTACAATACCTAATTTGTTTTTAAATTCTTGTATTAATACAGGTCTAACATTATCTTCAATTTGTGTTTTGCTTTGTCCAACAACTATTTCGTTATTTTTTGGCCAACCGTTAATAACTATTTTATCTTTGGTACAAATTAAATTTAAAATAAATTTACTGTCTGATTGGTGATAATTTAATCAAATATCAGCACCTTGTTCAATTTCGTTTATTTTACTTACACGAGATGTAAAGTTAAAATGGTTAATTCATAAATCAATATTTCCATCACTAGTTTCTAATAAACCAAAAATAGTTTTACCCATTAAACTTGCTGTTAATTCATTTTTATCTAATTTTTCTTTTATTTTATAAGTTTCATATCATCAGTTTAATTTTTCTAAAATGTCTTTACGATGCGATTTAAATAAAATATCTTTACCATTTATTAATCGCATTTGATGGCGAGAAATAATATTTGCTAAATTAATTGTTCAATCATAGTTATAAAATTTTAAAACACTATTAATATCATTTAAGTTTGGTAAACTGGGGAAAGTATTATTCATGATTATTTTTCTCCTTTAATTTTAAGATAAGTGCATAATTAATAATATTTACTGTTAATAAATTTGGCTCATTTGCTAAAACTTGTACACATACTTTAATTTTTTGATATTTTTTAATATATTCGTTATATAAACTTAATTTACATATTGCGATATTATCTTTTTTTAATTCTTGACAAAGTCTTTTTTTAACTTGTCCACAAACAGACATATAAGGTCTTTTTGCATTTAATACACGCTCATCATGTATTACATAAATATCTTTTTTCATTAAGTCATTCACTCCCTTTGTTGTCATAATTTATAATCTGCTGAACTATTATGTTTAACCATTGGTATTAATTCAAAGTGTAAAGCATAAAAATCACTATCAAATGTATCATCATATAAATCTAACATTCTTTCTTCTCTGGCATATGACTTATCTTCTCATTGAATTAATTCATATTGTGTTTTACTTACAGGACATTTTTCTCATAATCATTTTAATTGGTTTGTATTTATTAACATTGTAAATGCCTCAATACGATGTCGTATTTTAAATTTTTGTTTTTGTGCTGGTTTAAATGTCATATATTGACCAAAAGAATAATTATATTTTTCTCGATTTAAACTTTGTAATGTTGAATAAGCACTATCATCAATATTTATTGATATACCTTGTTGTATTAAATTAAAATATTGATTTAATTGATTATTATAAAACTCTAAAATATCTTTTACCTGTTCTAATTCAGTTTTAAATTGCTGTGTAGCATTTGAATGAGTATATTCTGTGACTTTATATGCTTTTTTATCAAATGAATTATATAGTCAAAAACTAGCGGCAGTAGTGTGTCCTTTTAGACTAGTAGCATTAGCAATATCAACACCACCTAATAATTTCGTTGGTTGAATAATATCTGTTGCTTGCATAATATCAATATATCTTGCAAAAATTGAACCACTAGTATTACCGGGCAATCCTCAACTCCATACTCTTGCTCTTTCAATATCTAATTGTTCTAATCTTAATTGTTCATTAACTTTATCTTGTGGTAATTTATAATTAAGTCTTCAACTAGAATAATGAATAATAATTTTCATATTTCATTTTTCAATATATTTAATTTGTTCATATTTATTACGCATTATTTCTTCATTAAAAGCTAATAATTCATTACAATAGCCAACAATATATCTTTTTAAACTTTCAGGATTACACGTATTAATTGTTATTTTATTTTTATAACCACGAATAGCAAATTCTAAATCACTTAAATCTTTTTGTTGAAATTGGTCACATTCTTCTCTTCAATCAATTACTAATTTATACTTATTCAAATCAGCAAAGGCTTTTAATTTTTCTTTCCGACTTGGTGAATGTAAACCTTTACAATATATTTTGCTACCATTTGATAAAGTAAAAGTAAAATTTGATAAATTAATACTATAAGGTATATTATTTTCATCTAACATATTTCATATATTTTGAAAGACACTATCTTTTAAATCTTTACTCCAATACATACTAGCAATTATACAAATTGGTTCTCTAATTAATAAACTAATTTTTAATAATTCACCAAACATTTTAATATTTGATATAGTCTTACCACTATATCGTGTCCCAATTTGATTAATTTCATTTACTAATTCAAACTTTTTAGCAAAGGGATATTTATTACCAATACTACTATTTTGTAATAACCAATAAGACGTTTCTAATAAATAAGTAAAATGATTAAGCATTATTATCACTTTCTTTTTTAATATCTCTAATATCCGTTTGTAAATTAACAATTATTGGTTGTTGATTATTTAAGTTTAATTCTTTTTCAAGTTCTTTTTCTTGTAAGGAATATTTATAATTAAATGCTCGTTGTCAATATGTTTTTACCCCATCAGGCGTTTTAACCATTTGTTTAATAAGTTCACTTTCAATTTTATCAACTTGTCGTTCAATCAAAGGAACTATCTTGTTGCTCGCATAAGTATCATATCTTCACTTGCGAGAAAGGTTTAATTCATTGAATAAATCATTTAAAGTATATGGTTTATTAGGTGATTTATTTTCTCAAAATTGCTATATTTTACGATAAAAAGTTGCCAAACTTGCTGTTTTTGGATTAAATTCTTTCATTTTTTACTCCTTTTTGCATATTAAAATTGCTATTATTTAATGAATATGATTAAATAAAAGAGTAAATAGAAATGTATAAAAGAACCGAGTTGGTTCTTTTTTATTATTTATATTTTATATCAAAATAAAAAAAAGTAAACTTAATTACTTTATTATTTATAAACAGCTTTAAGAGACAGAATTTACTTACTGTTTATTGTTTAAATTATATACCTATAAAAATATTTGTCAATATAATAATTTCATTTTTTTAATTTAATGTTATAAATAAATTAAAAGATTGGAGACAGAAAAATGCAATACTATACACATGTAAAATTTGATGAGCGATATTTGTTTAAAGATTTATTTTTATCTGATACTTATAAAAAGAAAAATGGCACACTTAATTTATCTGAAATATCAAGACAAGCGGGTCGTGCAGTTAATACTGTTAAAAGAGAAATTAATAGATTTAAAAATATAGAAGATTATAATCCATATGAAGCGCAAAAAGATTATAAACAAAAGCGTAAAAAATCTATTAAAAAACTACCTACATTTACAGAAGAACAACAAGAATTTTTAAATTTACGATTTAATATTTTTTGTGATTCACCAGCAGAAATTATTCAGCGATTTTTAATAAAGTTTAGTGTCAAATTTCCTTCCTGCCTTAAAACATTTTATAAATGAATTTATTTAGGTCTTTTGGGTTTGTTAAAGAAAAATTTATTAAATGGTGGCAGAAGAAATAGAACAAAGAAAAGACCTGATAATCGTGGTAAATTAAATGAAAGATTTAGGTCAATATGAGATATTGAAAATAAAGAGACTGATGTTGGTTGATTTGAAATGGATACGGTAGTTGGTAAAGACCATCAATCTAGTTGTTTAGTATTAGTTGAACAAAATAGTAAAAATTATTTTGCAATGAAATTAGAAGAAAATACTGCTAATGAAGTTTTAGAAAAACTTGAAGAATTAGTTAGAATTAATGGTTTAGTTGGAAAAATTAAAGGAATTATAACTGATAGAGGAAAATAATTTAGTAAGTTTGAAGAAATGGAAAAGATTACTGGTTCTAATGTTTATTATTGTGACCCAGGTTCACCAAAACAAAAATCCTTAATTGAAAGAATGAACCGTGAATTTAGGAAACGATACCTTAAGGGAACGGATTTTAATAATGTTACTCAACAAGAAATAGATTGAGTAATTAATGTTATAAATGAAAAATTAAGGCTTTGTTTAAATTGAAGAACATCTAAATAAGTATTTTTAAATAATTTTAGATAATTTTATTTTAAAAATTTAATAAATTATTTTTCAGTGTGCTTAAATATGCTTAAAATAGACTAAATTTACAAATATTTTAATTTTTTTAAAAAAATAGTTGCATTTATTTTAAATGATGTTATTATCATACTAACAAGAGACAGAATTTGCTGCTTGAATTTACATAATACATATCATTAAAATTACGATTTACTAAATCAGGATATTTAATTATATTTTTATTTCTATTTTGTTTTATTAATATTTTTCTACGCATACGCTTTACATATTCAGCTTGAATATTATTTTCTTTCATAATTCGCAATACTTTCTTAGCATTATAAACAATGCCATAATCTTCTTTTAAATATTTGGTAATTCGACGATAACCAAATTGTTTTAAATTTTCTTCATAGACTTTTACAATATTTTTTAATGATTCGCTATCCGTACCATTACTTGAATAATTTTTATATTTATCTCAATAACTACGCTTTAAATCTGTTATATCAAGTAATAAATTTAGTGGATATTTATTAATGTTTTCTTTGATAAAAGATACAATTTTTCTTTTATTTAATTGTAAAAGTCATGAAGCTTTTTTAGTAATTCATACCTAACTTTGTAATAGTTTAAATCTCTTTTTTCAAATGATTCTTTTGGACCTTTATTGGTGTTTAAAATTCCTTTCTTAAAATTTTCATACCATGAAGCAACAGTTTTTTTATTAATTTGATATTTTTTTGCAATAAAACTTATACTATTATTTTTAACCTCTTGTACTATCATTTTTTGAAAATATGCTGTATATTTATTAAATTTTTGTCCTTTTCTTGCCATATAAAAATGCACCTCCTTTAAAGTTTAGCAAAGACTTTTTTTCTTTACTTACTTTTTTGGGTGCAGTCTATATATTTATTTATACTTTTTGATATTTCGCTGGAATTTATTTGTTCTTTTTTCCTTGTTGGTAAATCATATAAATAAGGTGGATCAGTTAATATTAAATCAACGCTATCATTTTCTAATGTTTTGACAAAAGATAAAGCATCATCATTTATTAACTTACCTAAATTAGTCTTAAATTCTTTCATTAAATTATCATCCTATTTTTGTATTTTATTAAAATAAAATTATTAAATATTTTTTTAGCATTATTTTTTATATATATTTTTAAGATGTGTTTATCAAAAATATTTAATTTAATATATCTATATTGTTTGTTTATGATAGAGATTGAAATAAATATATTATTAATACTTTTTTACTTACTTTTACTCTAATTTATTTATTAACAAATATATTAATTTTGTTATTAACTAATTATTTATGAGAGAGTAAGAGAAATATTAATATTTTCTTTTTTTATCTCTTTATCTCTCTGTCTTTTAAATAAATATATTAAATATATAGTAAAAATAAATTTTGGCACATTTAAAATATGCAAAATAGTAAAAATTGGCACACTGAAAAATACTATTAAGTTTTCAAAGATCGTATATTAAATATTAATTTTTTAATAAATAATTAAGTGTGCCAATAGAAATTAATATAAATGGAACAGAGAAAAAACAACACCTTAAATTAGGAGAAAAAACAGGTACATTTTTTATAAAGATTTCTAAGATATTTAATAAATGTTCAAACAACTTAAAGAGAACATCAAAAAGTTGCTATAAAGTTTTTTGTTTTATAAATAAGATGTTGTCTTTTCTCTATTTCAATTAAATTAATCTATAATTATGGTTTTATAAATAAATAAACCATTTTAGTAAATGGTTTATTATTCTTATTCAATTTCTTAGTTTTTTTCAAAACCCTTCTTTTTTCCATGCGACCGTTTTGTTGTGGTTTACCAGGATCACAAAAATAAACTTGTGTTTCAGCAAATATTTCCATTTCTCTCCACGTACTAAATTCTTTTCCTCTATCAGTTATTATTCCTTTAATTTTACCAATTAAATTATTGTTTATAACAATATCTTTAAATTTTTCTACAACTTCATTAGCAGTATTATTTTTTAATTTGATTACAACGTAATTTTTACTTGATTGCTCTACTAAAACTAAATTACTAGATTGATGATCTTTACCAACTACAGTATCCATTTCAAATAAACCAACATTATATTTTTTATTTTCAATATCTCATATTGATTTAAAATTATTTAATTTACCACGATTATCAGGTTTTCCTTTCGTTTTATATTTCTTACCATGATGTCGTAAATTTTGTTTATTTAAACCTAATAATTTTAAATTAATTCATTTATAAAAAGTTTTAACACAAGCAGGAAATTTAGCACCAAATTTTATAAAATAACGATGAATAATTTGTGTTGGTGAATCATGAAGAATATTAAATCGTAAATTTAATCATTCTTTCTGTTCTTCTGTAAATTCAGGTAGTTTTTTAATACATTTTTTCCGCTTTTGTTTATAATCTTTTTGTGCTTTATAAGGGGTATAATCTTCTATATTTTTAAATCGCTTAATCTCTCTTTTAATAGTATTAATATCTCTTCCAGTTTGTCTTGCTATTTCAGATAAATTAATTATGCCGTTTTTCTTTTTACAACTATCAGATAATAATAAATCCTTAAACAAATCTTGCTCATCAAATTTTACATGTGTATATTTTTTCATATCTTTGTATCTCCAATCTTTTTATTTAAATTTATTTATACACTATTTTTTAAAAAGATATTGACAAAAAGTTTAAGAATTATATAATTAAATTGTAACAAGTAACAAATTTGTATCTCTATTACTTGTATTACAAAATAAAGAAGTAAAGTAATTTACTTTTTTTATTTTGATGTAAAATGTAAGTAACAAAAAAAGAACCATCGTGGTTCTTTTATACATTTCTATATTTTACTCTTTTATTTAATCATATTCATTAAATAATAGCAATTTTAATATGCAAAAAGGAGTAAAAATGAAAGAATTTAATCCAAAAAAAGCAAGTTTGGCAACTTTTTATCGTAAAATAGAGCAATTTTGAGAAAATAAATCACCTAATAAACCATATACTTTGAATGATTTAACCAATTAATTCAACCGTTCTAATAAATGAAGATATGAAAATTACAAGAGCGAAAAGATAATTCCTTTACTTGAAAAACAAGTTGATAAAATAGAAAGTGAACTTATTAAACAAATGGTTAAAACGCCAGAAGGTACTAGGTTATATTGACAGTGTGCATTTAATCATAAGTATTCACTGCAAGAAAAAGAACTTGAAAAAGAATTAAATTTAAATAATCAACAACCAATAATTGTTAATTTACAAACGAATATCAGAGATATTAAAAAAGAAAGTGATAATAATTCTTAATCATTTTACTTATTTGCTAGAAACACCTTATTGGTTACTACAAAATAGTAATATTGGTAATAAATATCCCTTTGCTAAAAAGTTTGAATTAGTAAATGAAATTAATCAAATTGGGACACGATATATAGTGGTAAGACTATATCAAATATTAAAATGTTTGGTGAATTATTAAAAATTAGTTTATTAATTAAAGAGCCGATTTGTATAATTGCTAGTATGTATTGGAGTAAAGATTTAAAAGATAGTGTCTTTCAAAATATATGAAATATGTTAGATGAAAATAATATACCTTATAGTATTAATTTATCAAATTTTACTTTTACTTTATCAAATGGTAGCAAAATATATTGTAAAGGTTTACACTCACCAAGTCGAAAAGAAAAATTAAAAGCATTTGCTGATTTGAATAAGTATAAATTAGTAATTGATTGAAGAGAAGAATGTGACCAATTTCAACAAAAAGATTTAAGTGATTTAGAGTTTGCTATTCGTGGTTATCAAAATAAAATAACAATTAATACATGTAATCCCGAAAGTTTAAAAAGATATATTGTTGGTTATTGTAATGAATTAATGCTTTTTAATGAAGAAATAATGCGTATTAAATATGAGCAAATTAAATATATTGAAAAATGAAATATGAAAATTATTATTCATTATTCTAGTTGAAGACTTAATTATAAATTACCACAAGATAAAGTTAATGAACAATTAAGATTAGAACAATTAGATATTGAAAGAGCAAGAGTGTGGAGTTGAGGTTTACCAGGCAATACTAGTGGGTCAATCTTTGCTAGATATATTGATATTATGCAAGCAACAGATATTATTTAACCAACGAAATTATTAGGTGGTGTTGATATTGCTAACGCAACCAGTCCTAAGGGACATACTACTGCCGCTAGTTTTTGACTATATAATTCCATTTGATAAAAAAGCTTATAAAGCTTCTGAGTATACGCATTCAAATGCTACACAGCAATTTAAAACAGAATTAGAACAAGTAAAAGATATTTTAGAGTTTTATAACAATCAATTAAATCAATATTTTAATTTAATACAGCAGGGTATTAGTATAAATGTTGATGATAGTGCTTATTCAACACTACAAAGTTTAAATCGAGAGAAATATAATTATACTTTTGGGCAATATATGACATTTAAACCAGCACAAAAACAAAAATTTAAAATAAGACATCGGATTGAAGCATTTACAATGTTAATAAATACTAATCAATTAAAATGATTATGAGAAAAATGTCCTGTAAGTAAAGTTCAATATGAATTAATTCAATGAGAAGATAAACCAGATGCCAGAGAAGAACGAATGTTAGACTTATATGACGATACATTTGATAGTGATTTTTATGCCTTACATTTTGAATTAATACTGATGGTTAAACATAATAGTTCAGCAGATTATAAATTATGACAACAAAGGGAGTGAATAACTTAATGAAAAAAGATATTTATGTAATACATGATGAACGTGTAATAAACGCAAAAAGACCATATATGTCTGTTTGTGGACAAGTTAAAAAAAGACTTTGTCAAGAATTAAAAAAAGATAATATCGCAATATGTAAATTAAATTTATATAACGAATATATTAAAAAATATCAAAAAGTTAAAGTATCTGTTCAGGTTTTAGCAAATGAACCAAAGTTATTAACAGTAAATATAATTAATTATGCACTTATCTTAAAATTAAAGGAGCAAAATAACCGTGAATAATACTTTCCCTAGTTTACCAAACTTAAATGATATTAATAGTGTTTTAAAATTTTATAATTACGATTGAACAATTAATTTAGTAAATATTATTGCTCGCCATCAAATACGATTAATAAATGGTAAAGATATCTTATTTAAGTCTCATCGTAAAGACATTTTAGAAAAATTAAATTGATGATATGAAACTTATAAAATAAAAGAAAAATTAGACAAAAATGAATTAACAGCAAGTTTAATGGGTAAAAATATTTTTGGTTTATTAGAAACTAGTGATGGTAATATTGATTTATGAATTAACCCTTTTAACTTTACATATCGTGTAAGTAAAATAAATGAAATTGAACAAGGTGCTGATATTTGATTAAATTATCACCAATCAGACAGTGGTTTTATTTTAAATTTAATTTGTACTAAAGATAAAATAATTATTAAATGTTGGCCTAAAAATAACGAGGTAGTTGTTGGGCAAAGTAAAACACAAATTAAAGATGATGTTAGACCTGTTTTAGTACAAGAATTTAAAAAAATTAGGTATAGTACCTTTCTGAGAAATGATAAATGAACCTAATCCATTATTCTTATCAACATCAACCACATTAAACCCATGACCTACGATGGCAAATTGTTATAAATTACAATTTGATTTAGAAGATAGTTTTAATATTAAATCAAAAGAAAGATGAGCAAATCGTACGCACTGATATGGAATATTAGATGATGATTTAATGACTGCCTATAACAAAGGTAATAAAAAAGTATTACAAGATGCTTTTGATGATATTTTTATTCAATCAGGTCAATCAGCTGTAGATGGTCAATTATCACAAGCTTTACAAGTAGTACAAGGCACACCAACCTTAGAAACATATACTGAAGACCAAAAATCTATTATTGAACAAGTATATTTAGCATGTCATTTTTCTAGCCCATTTGGTGATAAATCAGATAATGACCAAAATAAAACACAATCATTATTAACTAAGACAAAAGACTTAGAAAAACAAGCCTATTTACAAGCATATCGTAAGCAATATTATACTAAGATGTTTGATACTGTTTTAAAATATTATGATTTATGAGATGGAAATGATGAACGCCCTTATGGATTTGATTTTATTAGTGCTAGTTTAGTTGACCAAATGCGACAAAATGAATTAATTACTGCCAGATTAGAGAATGGTACAATGGAGCCAATAAGAGCAATAACGGAATATGATAATGTTGATGAATTAGAAGCAACTAAATATTTTGAAAAAGTAGAACAATGACAAGATAAAATGCAAGCCAAAGAAATCGAACATAATAATAAATTACTAGAATATGATGAAACTGGTAATAATCAAAATGCCTTGCAAGGTAGAACAGAAATTAAGGAGAATTAAAAAATGAGTAGAATTAACCCCGGGGTTATAGAAGAATTAAGAAGACAAGCCCATGATACTTTAATAGATATCAGAGAAAACATAAAAGATAACAGGCATTGAACGGTATTTCCTTTTAATGTTTATAGTTCATATATTCCGGATACTGAAACAGGTTGAAAACCTAATAATGCAAAGCCAAGTGATTATGGTAGTTATTCAAGAATATTTGATAACATGGAAAGTGCGATTGCTCAATGACAAGATAGTTTAAAAATAGTCCAAAAACACAAAGGTGAAGAAATTAATATCTTAATGATTAGTGATTTTAAAAATCAACCAGTTAACTCAACGATATGAGCAAATAATGAGACACCGCTCGCTATAAAATTAAAAGATGAAAATAGCAATGTTTATTGAAAATTAATTGATGGTGAAAACATTTATGATATTAATAGAATGTTAGAATACTTAAAGCAATATAAATTAAGTTATTTTATTAATAATGATAATAAAGCCGATAACTTTTATACAAAAGAAGTTAAAGTTGGTAAATATTGAGATGCCTATATGATTGATGATAGAAGTTCAATTCAATTTGGTGAAGCCAAATTTGAGCAAGTATTTACACAGCAATCAACCGAAAGACAATATACTTTATTAATTTTAGATGAGGACGTCAATAAATTAAATATTAATGATTATTATAATTTTTATACTGTTTTTAATGACCATGGTTTAAATATTGGTGATGGTAATATAAATATTGCACCGCAAGATAGACAATGATTATATCCATCAAGTGTTATTAATTATTATTCACCATATGATGGTAGTTTTTTATGACAAGAAATTACATTTTCAAGTATTAATGACAAAATTAGTAATAGCGGTTTATCAGTACGACAATTTATTCAAACAAGTGCCCCTGGCGAAGGTTATTGTTTTCCTAAAATAATTTATAATGAAAAGACAAATACATCAACCATTGAATTAGATAATGTTTTACTAAAAGACCCCGGTGTTAGAGCGATGGCTGTTAAATTTTATGGTAATCCGATCTTTTTTGATATGCCTGTTATTGGGTGACCAATTATTAAAGGTCAGTTTAATAAAAAAGTAATGAATTCCCGAGATTTATTAATGTATAATATGTTTCCTTGTCCACCCGATAAAGTCAATACTTATGCATCACCAGAAGTAAGTTGATATAACATTCAAGGGATTCAACCAACAATGATAACTGGTTATGAAAGTTGAAAAAAAGATATGGAAAGTAGGTATGGCTTTTGAAAACAGAAAAATAGTGAAGGTATCGTTATAACGGACCCTTTTACTACATCAGAATCTAATTCTACTGTTGGTAGATATGTTCATAAAGAAGATAAAGATTCTAAGTTTTACTGGTCTAAATATTGAAAAATAACACCACCAAACAAAATAAAAACAAACAGTGGTACAGTTGATAATATAATTAGTACCCAAGCATCATCATATTTTAGAAGAAAAGATGAATTTGGTAATACTGTTGGTAGTGTTCAAATTGAATATAATAAAATGGGTGCATGTAATGTTTGAGATATTTTAAATATGAATAATTTTATTAATCATCAAATTACAATATTACCTTTAAACTATACACAAAAATTAGTTTTTAATCCTTTTACGATACCTGGTGGGGTTGGTAAATTTTTAAACTTTATTTCTTTTGGTATTCCCTGGGGTTGAGTAATTAATCAAAATGAAAAATCATGACCTAATTTTCAATGATTAAATGGTTTTATGAGTGCTAATATTTATAGTTTTTATAATGATGCTTTTTGATCTGAAAACTCAAAAGGTAAAGGTTATTTACCATTTGAAATTTTTAGAGAACAAGGGAATGATAAAGTCGGTGCTATATTTGGGGCAAATTCCACTAGTTTAGGTTTTACAACTTTATTAACTGATAAATTAAAAGATACTGTTTTAAATAAGAACGGTAAACCAACAAGTGAATTAGTTTATTCAACTTATAATTTAAAACAATTAAATGAAAAAACTAACCGAGTTTATTTAATTAATGAGCAAACAAAGGCAATTTACGCTCAAACACCAGTTAGTGATAGTGAAAAAGATAATAATTGTGAATTTTTACAAATACCAGATGGCGTAAATTGTAGTTATATAATTGATATGTTTTCAATACAAGCATTATATAAAGGTAATTTTGAAATTATCTTTTATGCAGATAACCCGTATACAAATAATGAAGAAGATTATTTAAGATTATCAGTATGAAGTTTCAGGGGTAAAACAAAAAGTACATTAAATAATTATTTACGCGATATGACAACTAATTATAAAACCAGTTTCTTATTACCACACGACTATGAAATACCAACAGTTAATTACCCTGAATATGTATTACCACCAGTACCATATAATTATAAAGTTTATACAAAAGATATTTTAAGTGGAAATCAAGAAGTTGAGATGTTATTTTCAGCACTTTATCATAGTACCTGTGTTCAAATATCCAAACCTTATGATAAAGCCACTCATAATTATTTTGATGAAAATAATACATACTATTCAAATTGTGAATTTGAGATTGATTTAAAACAAATTGACCCAACAATTAAAAGTATTGATAAATTTATTAGTTCTTATAAAATAATAGAAATAAGTAATTTAGGTAGTAATTTAACAGTTATGTATAAAGGAATGGAAATTAAAGATGTTTTATCTCCGCTTACTTCTGGACCTAAAATTGGTAGAGTAGGATGTACTGATTGATTTGGAACATTAAAAGATTATACGATAGAAATAAAGGGTTCTCTACAAAATGATAATATTAATTTTAAAAATACAATAACTTTATATACAGATAATATAAAAGTAAACGATATTCAAACATTTGCTACTGGGCATACAAATGGTTTACCAACGGATAAAGATTATAGAGATAAAATTAGAACCGCATATGAATGAGAGAACGTATTTTTTTATCTTTTTCTACAAATAATAAAAATATCAAATAATGATAATGATAAGATTAAAGAAACTTATTTGCAAGCATATTATACTAATGATGTAAAATTAAAAATTAGGTTTTCAAAAACTGTTATTCCTAAATTTATGGGAGTCGAGGGTTACGGAGATATTTATTATATGGGGACATCAGCATTTCCTAAATCAGAAAGTGGAAACATAATATTTAATACAAATAACGTAGAAATACACAATATTAGAAACACATCTAATTATGCTATTAAAATTACAATTAATCCAAGATAAAAAAATATAGAAATCATTAAGTTCCTATATGTTCTTTTCAATCAATAATTTCACCAGTATTTTTGTTTATTGTTGGTTTTTCAGGTTCATTATCGCCATTTCAACGATAAATTACTTGATTTACATAAAGACCTCCACCAACTGCTATGAAATTATCTTCTGTTACACCAGCAAAAGATATTTTTTCTTTATCAATAGCAAATATATTTTCATTCTTATATTTAGAAAAATAAACAATAACATATCATTTATTAATTTTTTTATTAAATTCATTTTTATATTCATTTTTATTAACTAAGGATCATCTACTATTTTCTAGTGGTTTTGTTAATGTTGGTGTTGGTTGTTCTTTCTCATCATAATAATATTTATATTTATTATTATCATTTTGACAACTAACTAAACTGGTTGTACTTGTTCCAATTAAAGTGATTGTTCCTAAAAAACTTAATATTTTTTTCATATTAACCTCTTTTTTATATAATTTTATTTATTCGATTATTACTATCAAGTTAATTATTTCTAATATCGATATTAATTTGTGATATATAATAATTTTGTGTTTTATCAATATTTTCTATTGTTTTATTTATACTTTTTAAAAATTGATCTTGATCTAATGAAACATACTTCATAGGAATTTTTTTAAATTCTTCTTTATAAGTTTTAAATTCTGTTTTAAGTTGATTAATTTCATTTACTTTTTTGTTTATTTCCTTGTTAATTATATCTTTTAAGCTTTTAAAAATGTAAACTCCTTTTTTGGCAGCATTTGTTCCAAAATAAACATTATTATATTTATCTGAAGTTACTGATCGTGACCCAATTAATTCTTCTATTTTTATCATTTTATTTTGTTTTTTATTAAATAAAAAATTACCATTATTAAGTGTTACAATATATATTTTACTATTATCTAAATTAACTGAAAGTGATAAAACTTGGCCTTCTAAATTAATATTATTAATAATATTAAAATCTTTTAAAATATAAATATTATTAGTTCCACCAATATAAATAGAGTTATCTTTATTATTAAATCATATAAATCCTATATATTGTGCAGGAATATCAAGGGCCATAGGACTAATTTTTCCCTTTTTAAAAACATATATTTTTTCGTTAGCTCAAGAACCAAAGTACAAATTATCATCTTTATCAATTGCCAACGCAACAATATTACCACTAATATTATTTTATTTTTTTAACTTATTATTTTCTCATTTAAATAATCCTTTTTGTCACATTGCAAAATGACATATATTATTACTATCAATAGTTATTCACCTAACATCTCCTTCGGTTCCATTTATTTTTGTTGCAACTTTTTCATTTGATTTTAATAAATAAACACCTTGTTGTGTGGCAAAATATGTGTCATTATTTTTATTAAAATTAATTGATCAAACTGTTACATCTGGTACTCCATCAATTTTAATTAATTTATTTTCATTTAAATTAAAAACAAACGCGCCACCGGAAGCAGTTCCTAAATAAATTTCATTTTCTGTTTTTAAAGTTACAAATAAAACACTGTGATTATTTGTTTCTTGTATTTGTTTAACAAAATAATAATAATCATCAAAACTTTCATTTTCTCTTTTGTTTCTAATTATTTTTTCTAAATTATTAGCTTTATTATTTTCTAATTTTTCATAACTACTAACGGCAACTGTTATTGGTACAGCAGTTCCACTAATAGTTAATACACTTAATAAACCAAGTAATTTTTTCATCCTTGTTTTTCTCCTTTTTTATCTTGAAACTTTTTATCAAGATTTACCCCTATTGTATATATATATATATATATATATATATATACAAGCAAAATTATCACTTATTTTAATAAATTTATCTTTTAAAACACTCTTATTGCAAGTTTTAAGAGCTAAATTAGCATTCAAAAATATTAAGTTTTATTTTTTTTATATTATTTATATTATTTGTGTATATAAAAAATATTGTAATTATAAATTATTAGTATATAATGAAATTATAGGTTTAATCTTTTTCCGTAAAAAAGAGTTTATGCTGACTTGTTAATCTTACAAGAATAAAAAAAGAGGAGTTTATAAAAATGGCACTTACAAAAGAACAATTAATAGAACAAGGTTTAAGTGAAGAAATTGCAGAAAATATCTTAAATCAGTTTAATAATGAAGCAAAGAAAATTAGAGAAAGTGTGCAGAAACGCGAAGATGTTATATCAAAAGAAGACTTTATTAAATTATCTAATGAATTAGATGAATTAAAAGCCTTTAAAGATGTTCCGTCTATTAAAATTGATGGAGTACCAGATGTAACAGTTTGATCAATTAATTTTAATAAAAATAATGACACATATTTTGCCACACAACAAGGTGTTTATTTATTAAAATCAAATGAAAAAGTTGCAACAAAAATAAATGGAACCGAAGGAGATGTTAGGTGAATAACTATTGATAGTAATAATATATGTCATTTTGCAATGTGACAAAAAGGATTATTTAAATGAGAAAATAATAAGTTAACAAAATAAAATAATATTAGTGGTAATATTGTTGCGTTGGCAATTGATAAAGATGATAATTTGTATTTTGGTTCTTGAGCTAACGAAAAAATATATGTTTTTAAAAAGGGAGAAATTAGTCCTATGGCCCTTGATATTCCTGCACAATATGTAGGATTTATATGATTTAATAATAAAGATAACTCTATTTATATTGGTGGAACTAATAATATTTATATTTTAAAAGATTTTAATATGTAAATTGTACTATGAAGTGTAGCAGTTTATTTGTTATCATTATAACATCAATAAAATAAATGTTCAATATAATTTATTTTAAAAAAATTTAGTAGTTTTGTCTTAAATTTATTAATTTTGACACACCGAAAAATAAAATGATTAAAATTTTATAAGTAATTATATTAAAAATTAAACATTTGTATAAAAACTTCTTTTTAAGATAGTCAATGTAAAGATTTTTTAAGTTTAGAGTTTATTATATTGGCAACTTCTTGATAATAATTTCTTGAATAAATACTTAAATCAATTCCTTTGGAAAATCAATGTCTAAAATCGCGGATTGCTCTTTCAACTTTGGATTTTTGTGTTGGAGTTCCAGCATCACAAAAATATACTTTAGCATTTGTTATTTTTTCAATTTTTTCTCAATCAGCAAATTCTTTGCCTTGATCTGTTATTATTCCTTTGCATCTATCTTTGAAAAATCTGTTAGAAAAAATTCGTTCTACTGCGTTTGTAACTTCTTTTGTTGTTTTTTCTTTTAATGGTTCAATGATTTTAAATTGGGTTAATTCTTCGATTAAAACTAAACAAACACTATTGTTTTTACCAACCATAGTATCCATTTGAAATCAACCAAATTCATATTTATCATGTTTTGCTTCTTCAATAGTTCTAAAATTTCTTATTTTTCCACGGTTATCAATTCTATTTTTTGTTTTATATTTTATACCATGAAAATACAAATTATCTTTCTTGAAATTTAAAAATCCCAAATGAATATATTTATATAAAGTTTTAAAACATACCGGAAATTTAATACCAAACTCTTTTTCATATTTTTTACAGATTTGTTCTGGTGAATCATGAAATTTGTTATATTTTTCATCTAGTCATTCTAAAATATTTAGCAATAATGATGATTTTTTAAAACATTTTTGTCGTTTTTGTAAATAATCTTCGTATGCTAATTTAGCGTCATATTCATTATCTTTTAACCTTTTTATTTCTCGTCTAATTGTATTGCGATTTTTATGCAATATTTTTGCTATTTTAGATATATTGGGTTTACCATTTTTTCTTTTTAAAGAATCAAGTTCTAATAAATCTTTTAACATTACTCTTTCTTTAAAAGTAAAATGATGCTTTGTTTTATCCATTTTAAAAAATCCTTTCTTTTATATATAAAGCTAATTATATATTTTTTTGAGGTTTTGGGCGAGCGGTTGATTTTCTTAAATTTTTGTGATAAAATGACTTATAAGTTAAAAAAGATTTTGAGGTTCTTTCAAACAAATTTGGGAACCTTTATAAAATTCTTCGCTTAACGCTTAGAATTTTTCCCAAGTATTTTGAAAAGCGCGGCAAAAGTTTTTTTAAACTTTAAGTAATTTTTCGCAAAACTTATGGAAATCACCGCGAGCCCAGTTTAGTACAATATAATCACACAATAATAATCATTTAAATAATTTCCTTTCTAAAAATATACTCAAAAGTGCTTGTATATATATATATATATAATGTAAATAGATCTTGATAAAAAATTCAAGATAAGAAAGGAAATTATATAAAATGAAGAAACTTTTAAGTTTATTAAGTGTATTAACAATTAGTGGAAATGCTGTACCAACAACAATTGCCGCTAGTCCTTATCAAAAAGAAGAAAAATTAAATAATGATACTAATTTACAAACAAATAATTTAGAAACTTTAAATAGATATAAAAGACAAGCTCCAAATAAGAAAAAACAAAATGTATGTAATAAAAATATAGAAAATACTTTATTAAGATGGGATGGAAGATTACACATTAATAATAATGATTATCAAAATATGTCCTATCAATCTGGAATTTCAGCAATAATTGGTTTTTTATTACAACAAAATATAATTGAAAGAGTTTTTGATAATTCAGATGGTTCTGCAGAGCAACCTTATTCTATAAATAGAAATTTAGAAGGAAATAATTCTATTTATTTTGTTATTCCTGTAAATATTAATTATGATAATAATCAAAACATTGATTTAATTTTTAGAGCAAGAGACTTATATTTACAAGGTTTTACATATAATGAAACTTTTTATCATTTTTCTGATTCTACAATAACAAGTATTAATGGTCAAACTTCTAGAAACTTAAATTTTGATTCTAATTATAATTCTCTTATTAGTGGAAATCCACAAATTGGCTGGGCAAGTATAGTACAAGCTTTTAATGATTTAACAAACTATGGATCAGATGAAAGATACAGAAGAAACGATAATATAATTAGAGCTGCTTTATCTCGTGTTATTTTAGCAACATCGGAAACTTTAAGATTTAGAAGTATTTTTAATTTAATTTCAAATACTTTAATTCAAAATAATGGTATTATTTATTGAAATCATGATAATAATCAAACTAATATTCATAGTATAGTAACTAATTGAGACCATAATTCTATTAATTTTAGTACATTAGACAGGTTCGTTAATATTGACCCAGCAAGAAATATTGCAATTATTTCTTTGGGAGCAGCTTTATATTATTGAAACATTTGTAAAAATAGATATGGGAAAAGAGATATTAACAATTTACAAAAAGTTTGTAGTAATATTATTTTTACAGATTTAAATAATAATGAATATTGTCCTATTTTAGAAAAAATTATTTATTTTAATGATGATAAAAAATATATTGAATTTGAAACAAAATATACTAATTGAAAAAGTGATAATATTAATGATTTTCAACAAGGTCATTTTATAACAATTAATTTAGGAAAAGTTAATCCTAATGATTTTAAAAAAATTAGTTTTATAGGCGAAACATCAGTATATTCTTCTTGAGGTAATGATCGTTATTATGGTACAAATATCAATGATTATTTTTCAAATAAAGAATTAAAAAATATTTTTTTAAAAAATAAAAAAATTGTTTCTAATGAAAAGGCGTATCAATATGCAAATCATAATCTTGAAGACAAAGAAGATTCTTCTGGTTTTGCTTCGATAAAAATGAAACAATGAATTGGAATAACTTATTTTTTAGAAAATAATAATTGATATATTCAAATACTTTGTGCTCAAAAAGGAGATCCTGCCGCCTCTCTTTCTGGGGGTGCACTTTGAATGAAAATCGGCAATGGTATTAGATTATATAATGATTAAAATATGAAAAAAATATTAAGTTTTTTAGGAACTATCACTTTAATTGGAACAAGTACAACAAGTTTAATTGCTTGTAATAAACCACAACAATATACCTATACCGAAGAACAATTAAAAGAACTAAAAGATAAAAACAATATAAAAACAAAAGATGGTGCTTTAGAATGAATATCATCACAAGAAAAACAATTTAATAAGGTTGATAATAAATGATATTTTGCTGTTTGACGTGGTATTTATAAGAATAATATAACTGATTGAAGAATTATTAAATTTAAACACAATGAATTAAAAAATAAAACTGTAGATAGTTATGATACGTATAAATTAAATTTAATTTGAATTTGATACCCTTTTTCTTGGTGATATGATATTGGAATAGAAACTAAACAAGGGGGATTTAGTGCGTGATGATTTGAAACATACCCAAATATTAAATCTGTTTATCGCTGAGATGGTGATGGCGAACCAAATACACCAGAAATTGATTTTAAAACAGGAAAAATTATAAATCAAAATAATTAAAGAAGTTAAATATTTTATTAACTTCTTTTTATATTTCTAATGTAATCAATGATAATTTTTCGTTATTCTTATTAAATAGTTTTAAATTATTAATTTCAATTTGTTCTTTTTTTGGCAAATAAGAAAATATTACACTATTTGATTGTTTTAAAAAATCAGCAACCGCTTTATTTGAATAAGATTTTTCATCTTCAATACCATTTTTATATAAATATCATATATCATCTTCAATTAATATAAGATATGTATTTCTATCCTTAACTCCACTAACTTTGGTTCCAATAGGACAACTTTTAATTAATTCTAAATTTATATCTTTTCCTGCAATAATTTTTTCATTTGGTTTTTCAATAAAAATATTTATATCATAATTTCCATAACCTCATATTGCTGATATTTCAATTTGATTTAAAATATTAATGCTTTGTAAAAAAGATAATTTAACAAAGTTCTCATTTACGTGATTAATTAAATTTATTCATTTTAATTTAGAATAAAGACTATTTTTTATTGTAGAAAATAAATTTAATAATTTTTTTATTTTGTAATTAGAAACAATTAAATTAGTTAAATATTTACCATATTCACCATCAGATAATTTAATTTCTGCCGGAATAAGTGAAGATATATTATTTGTTTCTAATTCATTTGTCATTGATAATCAATTAAAATAATTGCTTTCTAATTGATAAATAGGATTTTCTGAAATATCTTTGTTTTTAACGGTTACTTTAATTTCATCATTATTGTTAATTATATTATTTTGATTTTTTAAATTTCAATCTGTAATTTTTACTGTTTTAAAATCAATTTCTGGTGTATTTGGTTCGCCATCACCATCTCAGCGATAAACAGATTTAATATTTGGGTATGTTTCAAATCATCACGCACTAAATCCCCCTTGTTTAGTTTCTATTCCAATATCATATCACCAAGAAAAAGGGTATCAAATTCAAATTAAATTTAATTTATACGTATCATAACTATCTACAGTTTTATTTTTTAATTCATTGTGTTTAAATTTAATAATTCTTCAATTAGTTATATTATTCTTATAAATACCGCGTCAAACAGCAAAATATCATTTATTATCTACTTGATTAAATACTTTATCATTTGCATAAACTTCTTTTCAATAATTTATAATAGGATTGTTACCACCATAAAATTCAAAATAAGATGAAAACAATTTAACATTGCAATCTTTAAATTCTCAATAACCCTCTTCTATTTTATTGGGAGTTGAAATTAATTAAAAATAATATGGAGCAATTAATTTAACATCATCATTATAACCTTTATTAATGGCGTATTTACTATATGTATAATTTGAAAGCATATAGATAATTTGCTTAAATGTTTTGACAGCATTTTCGTTAATAGATGTTGAATTATCTAATTTTCAGTTTTCAAATAAACCATCAATAACATCTTCGGATTTTTGTCCTTCAAATTTTTGACGTAATTCTGCTGCTTTATTGGTAGGATTACCTTTTTCATCATATTTTGCACCTTGAAATTTGCGATCATAATTATAACGATAAGTCAGATAATTTAATAAAACAATATTTAATTCTTTAACACCCAATAAACCTAAAATATCTTTTCCTTTTATATAATCTTTGGCAATACTTCATGGTAAAAAACTTTCGTTTGAATAAACTGTTGTTGTTTTAAATATTGAACTTGTATTAGGCTATTTTTAATTTAAATTTTATTATTTTGAAGTATTTTTTCTAAATTAATAATATTAACTCTAATTCGATTTAATTCATCTTTAAAATCTTTTATTAATTCTAATGGTTCTCTAAAAACAAAATCAATTTTACTAATAGCACTGGGTATATCTTTTAAATGTATATCTTGATAACCATTTAATGTATAATGATTAAGGTGACGATAGATAAACTCTGTTAATTCTTGACCATGATTATCAATTCAATTTTTAATTGGTAATGCTTTTAAACTTAATTTTTTAAAATCATTACCTTTAAATAAAATGGATAAGTAATATTTTTAATTTGATTATTTAATATTAAATCTGCCATTATTAAATTTCCTCTAATTGCATTTCTTCAATTAAATTATCAATATCTTCATAAGCACTCTCTTCTGAATGACATTCTTCTAATGCTATATTAAATAAATCTTCTTCTGTATAAACATAACCATCCTCATTTTTTCACATATTATTCATAATTTATCACCTCGTAATCTGCTTCTTCATCTTCTAAATAATCATCTATTAAACCTTTAACTTCATCAATTTCATATCATTTTAAATTTAAGTCAAAATCTGTTGACAATAAAACATTACCTATATATCTTTCTTCATTACCAAATTTAAGATATAAATTTAATTCTCAACTCATATCATAATCACTATCAATTTGTGCATAAATAATATCTTTATTACTAATTTTTAATGCTTTATTATTAATTCATTTTTCATTTAAGTAATCCCTAATACAATATGACATTTTCTTATTCCTCCTAATTCTTTTTATTGTTTAATGCTCAATGTTCATCAGTAATATCATCAAGTGATACAGGGTAACTTCTAAGCATTATTTGATTTAATTTATTAATTATGTATTTATTTAACTTTTTCTTTTTCATATATATCCCTTCGTTAAATTATTTTATTAATTGTTTTAATTCTCTTTTTTTAACTCGCTGGCACCCACTCCCAAGTGAAAGTACCAAAGCGAGAATTAGTTATATAATTAAGGTATTTATCTATTTACTTACTTCGCCGCCCGCTTCACTTTGAGGGTGAGCGGTTGCGGTATATTATTCAATAATCGACAGTTGTTTTTTATTGTTTACGTCAGATAATTCTCTCTCTTCATCCGCGCCATTTCAGGTCAAAACGTTCATTTTTTAAAATAAATTCACTAGCACCTTGAAAAGTCTGGTGCTGGCTTTGTGGTTTGTTTTAAACCGCTGTCACTTCTAAGAAGTAATATCTATCGCAAATTTATTTATAAAGTGATCATCTCAATATTTATTGTCGTTTGATGTTGGCCATACACTTATCACGACTATCGCTTAGTTAAATATAACCAGCGCCGATTTACATATTTCCTCATACACTATTTCAGTACTTGCCTCGGCTGGCTGTGGAAAATGAATTATTTAATCCATTTAGTACTTAATTATTAATAAATAACCGTTCCACACTACATTAAGTTGTTTTATAAAATTTAAGTTTAAAAGAACCAGTTTTATCATCAAAGATAATTTTTGAATTTTCTAAGCATTTATAAAACCGCTTTTGTTTTTTATCTTTTGTTCGATTTAATAAATCTTTATGTTTTTCACAAGTTCATAAAACTCTATTTGATACAAATTCTTCGGTAATGAACGATATTGTTTTATAGCAGTTATCAATATCGCAAATTTATTGTTGCTTATTAATTGCCATTACTTACTCCTTTCTTTATTAATTTTTTTATTTATTAGCAAATTAATTAACTAAAACAGAGAAAGGACAACACCGTAAAATAGAAGAAAAACAGTTACACTTTGTAAAGATTTCTAAGATTTTTAATAAATGTCTAACACAAATTAAATACGGTAACAAAAATTGTGATAAAAAGTTTCTATTTTAAAATTTAAGATGCTGTCCTTTCTCTGAATCAATTAATAATTTTTGTTTTATAAATAAAAAACAACTCTTTTTATTTAACAAGAGTTGTTTTTTGGAGCTTCATCGTACATGATGCCTTTTTTAATTTTCTAATAAAGAATGCAATCTTAATCATATTTTGAATAAAGTCAATTAATTTATTACATATAAAGGTTCTTTAAAGCGTATGCCACCGGAGGGAAAATTGCCATAGCTAATAACATTTCTGGTAAGTAATTAGTTGCTAAAATAATTCAAGTAAAAGCTTGAAAGAAAGCTTGTTGATCTGGCTTAGTATAAATTAAAGGACCAATAAAATACATAAATCCTAACACAAAAATAGTATTTAAAGTTGCCGCCGTAAAAGCAATAATAATATTATAAATTTTTAAATAATGACGCTGATATCAAGTTAACTCGGTAATCTCGTTAGAATAAATCTTTGTTTCAATTTTAACTGAAACTTTTGTTAATAAATAAGCTAAAACCCCAATACAAAGTCCCATTAAAACACGTGGAACAACGGAAAATAATGGATTAAGAAAAATAAAGTTAGTTATCCCTGGCGAAATAAGTGTTTGAATTAATGATGATAACCCAAAAATAAGGCCATAAATTAAACCTGCTCAAATTAAATTTAAATTCATTGTAATATATAAGGCATACATCCCAATTAAAAATAAAATATGCATTAATGTTAAACTAACTGGTCCAATAGTAATATAGCCTAAATAAGAAACTAGGACAAACAATAAAAAAATTGCAATAATAATACTATTAATTGTAATCATTCTTGTCGTTAGTTTTTTCATTTATTCCTCCAATAATTGATTCTTTTTATCATACATTTTTTAAGTTATCTTTTTGTTGTTCATTTTCAGTTTTTTATTTTATCCTGATTAGCAATCGCAATATATGGTAAATTTCGTAATCGTTCTTGGTAATCTAATCCAAAACCAATTAAAAAAGCCGGTGGAACATCAAACCCATACCAATCAGCAACTAAGTCTACTTTACGACCGGCTTTCTTATCTAATAAAGTAACAACTTTAACACTTCGTGCTCCTTTGAGATATAAGTAGTCTTTTATCATTTTAATTGTTTTACCACTATCAATAATATCTTCGACTAATAAAATATCACGATTTGTTATCGGCATTGGTAAATCAAGTAAAATTTGTGGTGTGTCATTGCTTTTAACCCCGCCAAAATAAGATGAAACAACCATATATTCAGTTTCACATTCAACGCCAACTAATTGAGGAATAAGTTTCGCCATAAAAGGTATACATCCTTTTAATAGACCTAAACATAAAATCGTATTATCTTGAGCTGGATGTTCATTAAAATAATAATGGCTAATTTTTTGACCTAATTCAAAACATTTTTGGTAAATTTCTTCAGTAGTAATTAAAACTTCTTTCACAAGGGGATGTATCTTCATTTTTCTGCCTCACTTATTAATAATCCAGTGTATACTGTAAAACTAAATCATAAAAAGTTAATAAAATTATAACAAATTAAAAATAAAAAACAATAATTACAAAAAATATTAAATTAAAAATATTGTTTTTAATATTTATTTTTAAAATGACGTCCTGTACGATGAACCGGCAAAAAAACAATTCTTGTGTGATGGAACGATGCCCAAAAAGTAGACATAAAATAAAAAACATTTGGTATTTACAATTTACACGTTTAAAATTAACTTTGGTTTATCATCTCTTATTAATGAAATAAATGCTTTTCCATTAAAAGTTATGCTATTATCTTCATTGATAATAATTTTATTTGGCAATAAATTATATTTTTGTAATATTTGCAGTGCTTCTTTAATTGATAATGTAACTATTTGCTCTTCATTATTATCATTAATTATTTTGGCAGTAATAGTTCCGGTAATTTTTTGTTTTAAATTTAATATAGATTCATATTTTCTTTCTCTGACTGAATAAAGAATTGTTAATTTTTTCATGGGGGGGGCAAGTTCTATTTCAACTTCTGGCTCATTAAATGGATATAAAATTATTTCTTATTCTTGTTTATTTGTGTTTGATAAATCAAAATTATTTGATAAAGTATGTGTTTTTATTTCATCTCGATAATTAATATTTACAAAGTCTACTAATTTATTTTCATTATCCATATTTAAAATTCAGCCATTTTTGTATTATCTTGCCCATTTTTATTTATTCCTTTTGTAACTTGAAACATAAATTTTAATTTCTGATTATACTCACATTTAGGTATTAAAAGTATTTTTATAATTGAAGAATTGTTTTTCCGTTCTTTTATAGTAAAACAAACACTTTTATAATTAACACCCCAATTTAAATCTTCGTTTCTTTTTGCTTCAATATTTCCAAAATTTAAATTATTAGTATTAATATAATTTATTTTTTTAAATTTTAAATTGGGATTCTCATCTCGAAATTTAAAAAATACTGCTTTTTTAATTAATTCATTTAAATTAACAATTTTATTTTGTTGATTAATTATATAATATATTTTATTATTTTTAGAAAAATATTTATTACTATTATTTTTTCTTTTACTATAGCTGAATTATTTGTTTTGTTAATAATTTCTAATTGTGAAATATCTAATTCAGGATTTAAATAATTTAATTCATTTAAAATTACACTATCAAAATTATTATTAATTTGTCCTAAATTATAATAATTAGGATCATATTCATAAAAATTTTTATCATCTGAACCAAAATATATTTTATTATTTAAAACCACCCCTGAAGATCAAAAAAATTCCGCTTTTTCTGTTTTAATAACAACTTTTTGTTGTTTTGTTACTGGATCATATTCATAAACATTATTATCTCCTGATCCAAAATATAATTTATTGTTGAAAACTACACCAGAAGAAGCAATTCAACCATTCGTTTTAATAATAACTTTTTATGATTTAGTTTTACAGTATACAGAATAGGATTATCTAAATTATATTGTTCATTATTATTTTCATCCGTTTATTTTTGATAAGATACCTTTAAAATTTTAGAACGAAACATTGAAATTCTTAAATTATTATATCTTTTATCTAATTCTTTATCAGTTAAGATTTTTTTCTTTGGTGTGGATCATTTTGTCTGTTCATACCGATATAATACCACTCCCTTTATTAACTTTCCCCATAATTTTATTACCATTCGCATAACCAACAAAAGATATGCGAATACAACTAGGAAAAAAATTTCGCCACCTTATTTAATATTTTTAGGTCAAACAACACCATTTTCATTATCAGGCCCTATATCAACCCCATATTTATCATATAAATAATTACATACATTAATTGTATCACCAAATGTAGTATCTTCGTGTGTGTTGGCGTATCGTCGTAAAATGTTTGACGAAGCATCGGTAAAATTGCAAGCATAAAATAAATTTTCTGCTAGGTGATTTCATGTTTTATTAGTGCCTCTTCCGGCTGAAACAAATTTAAAAAAACTTGGCAAAGTAAAATATCGAGCATAACTATCACCAACAAAATTTTTAAATATTTCTCAATCAAAACCAAAATTATAGTCACTAAAATTTAAATCATATTTTTTATTTAAATGTTCATAACTAATAATTCGTTTTTTGTTGTTAAATTTACTAAATTCTTGCATATTTATTAACCTCTTTATTTTATATATAATACATTATAAGAAAAAATGAAGGTAATTTGTATAAAAATAAAAAAATTTAAACATTTAATATTTGATGAACGAGATTTTTTAAGGATTTATTATTATCTGATACTTGTAAAAAGAAAAATGGCACGATTAATTTATCTGAAATAGCAAGACAAATGGGTCGCGGGATTAATACTGTTAAAAGAGAAATTAAGCGATTTAAAAATATACAAGATTATAAGCCATCAGATGCTCACAAAGATTATAAACAAAAGCGTAAAAAATGTATTAAAAAAATACCTGAATTTACAAAAGATCAGTTAGATTTTATTAAAACAAGATTTAATAAATACCACGATACACCCCAATAATTGATTTATCGTTATTTTATAAAATTTGGTGTTAAATTTCCTATTTGTGTTAAAGCTTTATATAAATTAATTCGTTTAGGAAAATTAGGGTTAAGAAAAGAAAATTTTCCTCATCGTGGTAAAAAATATAAAACAAAACAAAATGATAATCGTGGAAAATTAATTAATTTTAAATCAATATGAGATATTGAAAATAAAGAGACTGATGTTGGTTGATTTGAAATGGATACTGTTGTGGGAAAACACTACCAATCTAGTTGTTTGGTATTAGTTGAACAGTCAAGTAACAATTACTTTGCAGTGAAATTAAAAAATCATAGTGCTAGCGAAATTGTAACAAAATTTAAATAGACTGCCCCCTGTTTAGTAAGTATTAATAAAAAGGTTTACAAACTTTCATTTATTATATATTTTTCTTTTTGGTTTGAATATCATTTATTTCATTTTTTAACATCATTAATATATTCATTATGAGATTTATAATTTTTATTATGGATTGTTCCTTTTTTAAGTAATGAATGAAAACTTTCAATAATAATGTTGTCTGCACAATGATAATTTTTACCCATTGAAATTATAATTTTGTTATCTAAACATTTACTATTGTAATCTTTAGATGTATATTGATGTCTGTGATCTGAATGAATTGTTATTTTATTTAAATCTTTTTTTATTTTTTTAATTTTATTAATTGCATCATTTAAATTATCAATTACAAGTTTGTTATTATTAAATTTTGATCATTTTACATCAATAATTTCTTTAGTATATCCATCAAGTATTATTGATTGATAATGTTTTTTACCATTTCAAATTAAATAAGTTACATCAGTAAATAAAATTGAAAATCTTTCTTTAATATCATTAAAATTACGATTTACTAAATCAGGATATTTAATTATATTTTTATTTCTATTTTGTTTTATTAATATTTTTCTACGCATACGCTTTACATATTCAGCTTGAATATTATTTTCTTTCATAATTCGCAATACTTTCTTAGCATTATAAACAATGCCATAATCTTCTTTTAAATATTTGGTAATTCGACGATAACCAAATTGTTTTAAATTTTCTTCATAGACTTTTACAATATTTTTTAATGATTTGCTATCCTTACCATTACTTGAATAATTTTTATATTTATCTCAATAACTACGCTTTAAATCTGTTATATCAAGTAATAAATTTAGTGGATATTTATTAATGTTTTCTTTGATAAAAGATACAATTTTTCTTTTATTTAATTGTAAAAGTCATGAAGCTTTTTTAGTAATTCATACCTAACTTTGTAATAGTTTAAATCTCTTTTTTCAAATGATTCTTTTGGACCTTTATTGGTGTTTAAAATTCCTTTCTTAAAATTTTCATACCATGAAGCAACAGTTTTTTTATTAATTTGATATTTTTTTGCAATAAAACTTATACTATTATTTTTAACCTCTTGTACTATCATTTTTCGAAAATATGCTGTATATTTATTAAATTTTTGTCCTTTTATTGCCACATAAAAATGCACCCCCTATAAAAATTTAGCAAAGACTTTTTTTCTTTACTTACTTTTTTGGGTGCAGTCTATTAATAACAATATCTTTATCATACTTTTTTACTAACGACCGCAAAATTAAATATTGCTTTATTTGCATAATTTCAACCTCCTATAATTAACTTAAAAAGTTAACTATTAATTTAGTTAACTTTTTATAATTTGGTATTTACAATTTACAGGAAAATGAAAGGAATAATAACAGACCGCGGGAAAGAATTTAGTAAATGGAGAGAAATGGAAATATTTTCTGAAACACAAGTTTATTTTTGTGATCCTGGTAAACCACAACAAAAACCATTAATTGAACATATGAATGGCGAATTTAGATATTGACTTCCCAAGGGAACAGATTTTAATAATGTTAGTCAAAAAATGATAGATTGAGTAGTTAATGTTATAAATGATAAACTCCGACCGTGTTTGAATTGAATAAGTGCAAAAGCAATGTTTTTACAAAATATTAAATAAATTTATTAGTTTAAAATTAATAAATTATTTTTCAGTGTGCTTAAATATACTTAAAATAAAATAAAATAACAAAAATTTATTTTTTTTTGAGAAAATGGTTGTAATTTATTAAAAATATTTTATTATTAATTTAACAAGATATAAATTTGCCGTTTGTATCTACACAACGCCATTTTAAAAATAAATATTAAAAAAATATTTTTAATTTAATATTTTTTGTGATTATTGTTTTTTATTTTTAATTTGTTATAATTTTATTAGCTTTTTATGATTTATTTTTATAGTATACACAGTATACCATTTTTGAATTATGCCGCTACTTACTAAATTATCCAAGATAAAATGATAGATAGTAATTGATTTTAATTGTAAAGGAGGTTTCGTTTATGCCGTCATATTATACAGAGCAAATTTTAAAATTAAAGCAGCCAAGATTAAAAGCACCCTTAACGGAGTTAGAAATTAATCTTATTGTAAAAGCTTTTAAGCATTTAGTTTGTAAAGTTAAAAAAGATTCAGTTGTAATTAAACACCACAAATTTGGTTATGAAATTTTTCGTAGCAAAGCGGATGATAAGTATTGATCATATGCCGTTACTTTTACTGAACCTCTTAATCCATTAAAACCAATTTATAAACATCATTGAATTGGAAATGCTTTTATTGGTTATGGCTATGATACATTAGAAGTAACAATCGACCAAACTTTTAAAATGATGGAACAAGGACCAACTTCCCAAACCAATTTCCGCGATTATTTATCTAGTTGAGATGAAAAAAAAGAACGGATCTTTTTAACTTGAGAAGAAAAAGAATGACCTTTTGAAAAATATCAAAAGTTTCAACGATGATATGAAAAAAATAAGGTTAAAATTATGGCGAAACAAGTTGGGATTAAGGATGCTGAAGATTATAATAAAGAAGCTAGTAATAAAACTGCTTTAGCAGTTTTATTAGGGAAAATGCAAGACCCACCAAAACGCCCCCGGGCAATGGCTGTGGTAATGCGGGAAACAATGAAAACAAAACAAAAATGGGATGATCCCAAAACGAAAAAATATTTAGTTGGTTTTATGTATGTTAATTAAAAGAGAAAGAACAGGACCTATGGATTATCGCGAAATTAATTCGACCCAAAATGAACATATTAAATTATTAGCGAAATTAAAAGAAAAAAAATATCGGAAAGAGTTTAATTTAGCCTTAATTGAAGGTTGAAACATTATTGATGAAGCATTACAGCGTGGTCTTTTGGTTGAAATTTTAACAACAAAAACAAAGCACCTAAAATTAAAAAATCTGAAGGGTGTTTTATTAACAATATCTTCCGAGCCGATTTTAGCGAAATTAAGTCAAAGTAAAAACAGCCAAAATATTATTGGCGTAATTGATTTACAGAAACTTAGTCAACAAAATAATTTTGACTTTAGTCAAAATATTCTTTTATTAGAAAACATTCAAGATCCTGGTAATTTAGGGACATTAATCCGAACTGGCCTTGGTTTTGGTTTTACTAATATTATTTTATATAATCATTCTGTTGACCTTTTTAATGACAAAGTCTTACGGGCTAGTCAAGGCGCTATTTTTAAAACGGCTATTAAAGAAGTCAATTTAAATGAAATTAAAACATTACAATTAAAACAGTATAAAATAATTACAACGGGGTTAAAACAAGAAAGAATTTTGTTGCAAGATTGTCAGTTTAATCCAAATGAACACTATATATTAGCCTTAGGAAATGAAGGGCATGGTCTTTTAACCACTTTGCAAGCGATTAGTGATTATAATGTCCAAATTAAAATTAATCCTCAGTTTGAATCATTAAATGTTGCCCAAGCAGGAACAATTTTAATGTATGAAATTAATCGTCAGATGGAGGAGAAATAATGTTTAAGTTTAAGAATGCAAATTATATTACCTCAGCGGTTAATAAGGCGGGTTGAATTAATGATGATTTATTGGAAATTGCTTTTTTAGGGAAAAGTAATGTTGGTAAATCAAGTTTTTTAAATATGTTAATAAATCACCGTCAATTAGCAAAAGTTTCGCAAACGCCTGGAAAGACAAGAATGTTAAATTTTTTTGCAATTAATAATAATCAATTTCGCATTGTTGATGCTCCGGGCTATGGTTTTGCAAGAGTGAATGATCAACATAAGACTAGTTTTGCCAAAATGATGGAGGAATATTTAACACAACGTAATAATTTAAAATTTGTTTGTCTATTAGTTGACTTACGGCACCCACCAACACAAGATGATTATGAAATGTATCAGTATTTAAAACATTTTAATATTTTAACAGTTTTAATTGGAACAAAACTTGATAAGGTAAAAAAGAATGATATTCAAAAACAAGAAAAAATTATTAAAGCGAAATTAAATTTTGCTGATAGTGATTATTTTATTAAAACATCAAGTCGGAATAAAATTTCCCGCAATGAATGTTGAACATTATTTACAAAATTATTAAATTTTAATGAATAATATAAAATGGAAGGGATTAGAAAAATTATTAAAACTATTGCTATGTATACTGTAAAACTAAATTACCAATTTTGCTACTGCTTATTTAGCAAAAATTTATTAAAATAAAATTAAAGGAGAATAAAATAATGAAAAAATTAATGATAATTTTAACATCTTTTGCACTAACAGCCCCAATTGCTAGCACAATTACAGTGTGTCATAACATTGATAAAGGAGATGAAGGTACTGGGGTTCCAACTATTGCAGCTATTAAAGCAAATTTAAAGAAACAAGGTTATAATGTTGATAACTTGGATGTTGACTTAGCACCAGGTATGAAAAAAGCAACAATTCGTTTTATGCCGGATGCACCAAACCGTCCTTTTTTAACAAAAGAAATCAATTTAAAATGATCCACAAATGATATTAGTAAAATTATTACTTTTACTTCACTACCATATGAGAATGGTGAACAAAAAAATAACGTTAAGGTAAAATTAGAAGCAGCAGAAGTATTAATGGTTGTTAATAATTTAAATGGAATAAATTTTACTTTTGACGATGTTGATGTAAAATTTGATCAAGATAATACTCAACAATGAATAATTACCCCAAAAGTTGATGGTAACTTTACTGGATCAGCAGTTGAAATTGTTGATGAGCCAGTTACATTTCCAGAGGCATTCCCTTTGAGTAACGTAGGGGATATTTATATTACTGAGAAACTTTGGGCAGAATATCAAAATAAACCAACAGATGGAAAAGCGTCCATGACAGCAGCTATTATGGAATTTGTTGGGGATCGAAATCGTTTTGCTAATTTATATAAAACAGCAATGTTTAATGCAATGTTTAATGCAATTGTGAAAGGCGGAATTAAGTTAGAAATTAATGAAAACGGAGAAGGAATATTACAAATCAAGACTGAAGTTGAAGGTATTATTAATTTATCGACATTATCAGCTAATTTTAAAATTTATACAACACCGCGTAAGTTTTTAAATCAAGATAATGCAGATCCAACAGGAACGAAAGAAAATGTCGTTAAATTAGATAAGACTTATACAAAAGAAAATGAAGATGAACTTCGTTATGAACTTGTTACTAAATTATTAGGAAAAGAATTTGCTGATCAATATAACGCAATTTGATATGATGAAATTTTAGTAACTTTTACAAATAATGGAGCAGGAGCAATTGTTAGTGCTAAACCAGGTTCAAAAATTTTGGCTGTCTCTGATGCTTTAGCATCTGAAATGACATACGTTCCAAATTACAAATTAAATATTACTTTTTGTATACTGTAAAACTAAATCATAAAAAGTTAACTATTAATTTAGTTAACTTTTTATGATTTAGTTTTACAGTATACAAATTTGCAAAGATTATTTAATAATCTTTGTTTTTACTTAAATATGTGTTATCATTGTTTATGTGCAAATAATATGCAGTCATATTATTAAAAGTGAGGTGAGTTATATGGCAAGAGAAGGAATCCATACAAAATATTTTGATACTAAAATCATGTGTACAACTTGTGGAACAGATTACACAAGTGGTTCTACTAAAGGAGAAGAATTAAAAGTTGATACGTGTTCTTCATGCCATCCCTTCTATACCGGTAGTAAACAGTTTGCTAATGCAGCTGGCCGTGTTGAAAGATTTAAATCTAAATTTAATAAAAAAGAAGAGTTAGTAAAACAAACAGAAAAAGCATCAAGAGTACAAAAAGAACTTAACAAAAAAACAGTGAAACCAAAATCTGATAATCAAAAAGCAGAATAATTAGTGAACTGTATGCTGTAAAACTAAATCATAAAAAGTTAATAAAATTATAACTAATAAGAGGAGGATTCAAAATGTTTAATTTTAACAATGAAAAATTAAACCAGTTGGTTGTAAATTATATTAACTATACCGTTGACCTAAAACACGATGATGAGCAACAAAAAAATAAACTTGACAGTAGCATTTTATTTTATCAAATTGATACTCGTCAATTAAAAAATAGTATTAATGCTGTTATTAGTTCGCATCTAGCAACATCAGAACAATTTTCTAGAGCTGGAGAAATTATTGATGAATATTATACAGAAAAAACACCATTTATTTGATGTACAATTACGATTGACAATAATCAAGCGGAACGAACATTTTTTGAAAAAAATGGGTTAAATCATTTGCAAACAGGAACTGCCATGATGATGAATTTGAAAACTTTTACTACCAAAAATAAACAATTAGCAAATGAAAAATTTAATGAAATAACTGATCTTTCAGTGTTTTGCAACAAAAAAATGAAAAACTAACAACGACACTAAATCTTAAAATTATCACTGATGCTGAATTACCATTAAAGGATTTACCTACTTCGCAACCTAATTCCACATTAGATCAAGTTAACAATCTTTGTTACGCGGTAACATTAACTAAAGATGAAGCAACAATTGCAACTGGGATTCTCTTTTTTGAAGCAACAATTGGTGTAATTAGGGTCGTTGACAGTGAAGATAATTCTGAAGCAAAAGAAAAAATTTTAATTCATTTATTAAATGAAGCACAAAAAGCGAATTATGAAAATGTTGGGATTGTTGTCCCTCAAGAACAAGTTGCTTGATATCAAAAAATAGGTTTTGAAGCACAAGATTTATTTTTCAACACTTATGTATTGCATTGTTCACAAGAATAATGCAATTTTTATTTTAAAGTTAGAATCCAGTATGTAAATTGTAAATACCAAATCATAAAATGGGGAACAAAATGATAATCATGGAAAATTACTTAATATTAGAGATTATAACCAATTTTTAAATGATTATGGAAATGATTTAGTTTTACAGTATACAGATGAAGCAAAGCAACGAATTTAAAAATTAGTTAATAGTTTAATTAGAATTTTAACAATTATGTTACCTACTTTCGTAATTCCGCTAAGTATCAATACAAACAGGTATTAACCTAAGATACGAAATAATTTTTCAGAAAATGTAGGATTTATGTTATAATTAATAGGTATTGTATTCTCTGTCTGAAATTAAAATAGAGACTTGCAATTCATTTTACTGATTAATCAATTATATTAATCTAATTAATTAATTTAACAAGAAACAGGAGGACAAAATTACATGGTTTTATTTAATAGTGCAAAAAAACCGGCTTTCGTTTCAATGGATTTAGGAACTGCTAATACATTAGTATATGTTTCAGGTTCAGGAATCGTTTACAATGAACCCTCAATTGTCGCTTACAGAATTAAAGAAAACAGAATTATTGCTGTAGGAGCCGAAGCTTACAAAATGATCGGAAAAGGAAATAAGTCAATTCGTATTGTTAGACCAATGGTCGATGGAGTTATTACAGATATTCGTGCTACTGAAGCGCAATTAAGATATATCTTTACAAAACTACGTATTACAAAACAATTAAAACATTCAATTATGTTATTGGCTTGTCCATCAGTAATTACTGAATTAGAAAAAGCTGCTTTGAAAAAAATTGCAATGAACTTAGGAGCATCTAAAGTTTTCGTTGAAGAAGAAGTTAAAATGGCTGCTTTAGGTGGTGGGATTGATATTTACAAACCTGCTGGAAACCTAGTTATCGATATGGGGGGAGGAACAACAGATATTGCTGTTATGGCCTCAGGAGATATCGTATTATCAAAATCAGTTAAAGTTGCTGGAAACTACTTAAATGATGAAGCACAAAAATTCATTCGTTCACAATATGGTCTAGAAATTGGATCAAAAACTTCAGAACAAATTAAAATCGAAATTGGGTCATTATCAAAATACCCTGACGAAAGAAGAATGAAAGTTTACGGACGTGATGTTGTGTCAGGATTACCAAGAGAAATTGAAGTAACACCTGAAGAAATTAGAGAAGTATTAAAAGTACCAGTGTCAAGAATTATTGACTTGACAGTTCAAGTGTTAGAAGAAACACCACCAGAATTAGCTGGTGACATCTTCAGAAATGGAATTATATTCTGTGGTGGGGGAGCCTTAATTAAAGGAATTGACCGTTACTTTACAGATACATTACAATTACCATCAAAAATTGGAGAACAGCCATTATTAGCTGTTATTAATGGAACTAAAAAATTCGAATCAGACATCTTTGATATCTTAAGATTAGAATCAATGCATGTTAAAGAATTAAATTACTAGAAGAATCATTCATTTGATTATATATAGTTATTAACTTGTTAAGGAGGAAAAAACGTGAGACCAGAAACTAGACCATTTATTTCTCTTGACTTAGGAACTGCTAATGTCTTAGCATATGTTTCAGGACAAGGTGTAGTCTACAGTGAACCATCATTAATGGCTTATAACAATAAAACTAATAGTTTAATTGCTTTAGGAAAAGCTGCCTATGATATGGTAGGAAAAACACACGGAGATATCAGAATGGTAACACCATTAATAGATGGAGTTATCGCAGACATGGAAGCTGCACAAGATTTATTAAAACATATCTTTTCAAGAATGAAAATGATTAATATTTGAAAAAATGCTATTGTATTATTAGCATGTCCAAGTGGAGTTACTGAACTTGAAAGAGAAGCATTAAAAAATGTTGCTAAAGAAATGGGAGCTGAATTAGTTATCATCGAAGAAGAAGCTAAAATGGCCGCTTTAGGAGCAGGAATTAATATTGAATTACCTCAAGGACATTTAATCATTGATATTGGGGGAGGAACAAGTGATTTAGCTATTATTTCATCAGGTGATATTGTAGTTTCAAAATCAATTAAAGTTGCCGGAAACTATTTTGATGATGATATTCGTAAATACATTCGCTCAGAATATAATATTGCTATTGGGCAAAAAACAGCTGAAGATGTTAAAAAATTAATTGGTTCATTAGTTAAATACCATAACGAAAGATCAATGCAAATCTACGGACGTGATATTATTTCAGGATTACCAAAAGAAGCAAAAATCTCTTCAGAAGAAATAAGAAATGTTTTATTAAATGCATTTTCTAAAATTACAGACTTATTAATTGAATTATTAGAAAATACACCACCAGAATTAGCTGGGGATATTATGAGAAATGGAATTACAGTTTGTGGCGGAGGAGCTTTAATTAGAAATATTGATAAATATTTCTTTGATATCTTCCAATTACCAACTAAAACAGCTTCAGATCCATTAAATTGTGTTATTGAAGGAACAAAAATCTTCGAAAAAACAATTAAGAAAAACATCGAAAATGGTTTATATAATTTCCAAGAAAAAGGATTATTATCATCATTAGGTAAAAAGAAAATAAATTGAAACAAAAAAATATTAGGTTAACCTAATATTTTTTTGTTTCAATTTTTAATATTTTGAATTGAAAAATTAATCAAGTTTAAATAGTTTTCGAGCATTTTTATTAGTAATACGGATCATTTCCTCAACTGGAATATTCTTTAATTCTGCCAACTTTTTAACTGTATACATAATAAATTTAGGATAATTCTTTTTCCCGCGGTATGGATCGGGGGTTAAATATGGTGCATCAGTTTCCACTAAAATTTTATTTAATGGAACCATTTTTACAACTTCCCGTAATTGCTCGGCATTTTTAAAAGTAATATTACCAGCAAATGAAAGATAAAATCCTAAATCTAAAAATTTTTGTGCCATTTCCATTGATCCACTATAACAATGCATTAAACCTTGTGTTATTTTTTGTTCTTTTAATATTTCATAACAATCATCGTATGCATCACGGCAATGAATTGCAAGCGGAAGCTTATGTTCTTTCGCTAATTCAATTTGTTTAATAAATCAATGCTTTTGCAAATCTGAAGAAACAGTTTTATGAAAATAATCTAAACCAACTTCGCCAACCGCAATTACTTTATCACTATTTAATAACTGATCTAATTTTTCTAAATCTGAAACACCATATTTAGCAACATCAGTTGGATGAAAACCAATTGTTGTAAAAACATTGTCATACTGCAGGGCATGACGTACTGCTGCTTGACTAGAATCTAAATCATATCCAACGTTATTAAGTCAATATACGCCACTAATTTTAGCGTCAGCAATTATTGCTGATGTTTCTTCATTTTCATATTCATGGGACATTAAATGACAATGTGTATCAAAGATTCCTTGCATATTTTCCTCCTATTTTCCTAGGCAATACTTATTAAAAATTGTTGTTAATAAGTCATCTTCATAGTTTTCACCTAGAATATCACCCAATATTTCTCAAGCCTCATGTAAGTCGACATTAATAATATCAACCGGAAATCCACTCGTATTATTATTATATGCATTTTTTATTGAATTTGCTACCTTCTCTAATAAAGAAATTTGTTTTATATTTGATAAAACTAGTTGATCATCTTTTGTAATCTGAGCTGTATTATATAAATTTAAAACTTTGTCAATTAATGCTTTAATATCCCGCTTTAACGCTGAAATAAGAAGAATATTTTGCTCTAACTTCTCAGTTTGAGCTTGTGGAACAAGTAAATCACTTTTATTTAAAACTAACAAGTACTCCTTATCTTTAATTAATTCTTTAAGATCTGGATTTAAATTAATTAAATCCGCATAATTATCCGCAACAATTAAAATTAAATCCGCATTAATAGCTTGTTGGCGGGCTTTATCAATTCCAATTTGTTCAATTTTATCAACTGTTTCACGTAACCCAGCAGTATCAATAATATTTAATGTTAAGGCCCCCAAATTAATTTTTCCCTCAACAATATCTCTTGTTGTTCCTGGTAAATCCGAAACAATCGCTTTATCCTCGTTCATTAAGGCATTTAATAATGATGACTTTCCAACATTTGGTTTCCCTAAAATTAAAACATTAATTCCATCATTAATCATTTTCCCAACTTTACTAATATTAACTAAATCATTAATCTTTTGTTTTAACCCTAATAACTGTTGGTTTAATTCTTGCGTTGTCAAATCACCAATGCCATCATATTCAGGATAATCAATATTTACTTCAATATTAGCAATAATATCTAATAACTCATCACGATAAGTACTGATTAAGTGCGTATTTTTATTTTGTAAATTGTTTAAAGCAATTTTTGCACTAGCATCATTTGTTGCATTGATTAAATTATTAATAGCATCCGTTTGAATTAAATTAAGCTTACCATTCAAAAATACTCGTTGAGAAAATTCACCTCTGTTTGCTAAGCGCGCACCATTTTTTAACAATAACTTAATAATATTGTTTGTAACTAATACACCCCCATGACAGTTTATTTCAATAATATCTTCCCCAGTAAAAGAATTAGGCTTTTCAAAACAAACTAAAATAACCTGGTCAATAATTTCGTTACCATCTTTTAAATAACCATAACAAACTTGATTACCATGGGGAGTAACCTTTTTTGAAAAAATTTTATTAATAATTTTATAACTATCACTTCCCGACATACGAATAATGGCAATTGCTTGTTTAACCATTGCAGTTGCTGGGGCAATTATTGTATCTTCAAACATTTTATAAAACTCCTTTTTTACCTGTATAATGTAAAACATCCTGACGATATTGTTTATTAATTTCTTTAATTAGTTTACTTGCTGCTGTTTCAATTGGGAAAGTTCCTAACGAATCAAAGGAGACTTGTTCTTTTAAATCATATTTATTAATGATTCCTCGTAAGCCAAAGCCAATTAACCGGATTGGATAACCCGTTCAAAATTGATCAAATAACATAATGGTGATTGAATAAATATCATCAACTAGGTTTGTATACTTTTGGATTGTTTGTTGTTTTATAAAGCGTTGACAATTATTATTTTTTAGGGTAACATAAACGACATTGCCGAGCATTGTTCATTTATGAGCTCGTTGACTAACATGCTTCTCTAATAAATAAATTTTATTTTTAATATCTTCATAATCAATTAAATCATATTCAAAGGTTGTTTCATTTCCAATTTGTTTTAATTGATTATTACCACCAACATTAGCTCGTTCCACAAAAGCTTGAGCGGGTTTCCCTAAAATTGTTTCTAATAAGGTGATATCTTCAAACACAGCTAAGCCCTTAATAGTATGAATCCCAATCGCATTTAAGCATTGGGTTTATTGTTTGCCAATTCCAAATAATTTATTAACTGGTAATGGTTGTACTAGATCAGGAACATCTTCCGGACGGATTAAAGTATAATACCCAGTGGTTTTTGCATATCACTAGCAATTCTAGCTAACGATTTATTATAAGTCAAGTGCTAATTGTTGCGCTGAACCATATTTTAAATAAATATCAGTAACATCAATATAACATTCATCGATTGATGAAACTTCAATTTGATCAGTATAATGCACACTAATAAAGTCAAAAAGCTTTTGGGCAAAGTCAACATATAACCCAAAATCCTGTTTAATAATTTCTCTAAGTCATGGAAAATTTCTTTCGCTTGATATAGTGGCATTGGACTGTTAATTCCTAATTGGCCGTGGTGACAATTGCACGACGTGATGAATTAGCAACAACCAGTGGCTTACCTTGTAACTGTGGATTAGCAACTTGATGACAACTAGCAAAAAAAACTATTCATATCAATATGAAAAATAACTTTCATTCTAACTCCCCTACTCTGTTACAGCCCAAATGGTCCGGTGTATTTATAAATCTTTTTAAAAATAAAATTATAACCAAATAAATATGTAAACTGAATACTACGAGAATAACTATGAGCAATAATTCAATCATCATATAATTCCGGAAATTGTTTTTTAACAAATGGTCGCATTTCTGTTTCATATAAATTTTCTAAATTTTGTTTAAAATAACCATTAAAACCTAATAAAATTAAATATGAAGCAATAATAAAAATTAATAATAAATTGATTATTCCATAGCGATCAATAAAAGCAAAGAATTTAAGATCTAATAAACTAGGATTAGTTTTGACTAATGCAACAAAAATAATTGTAAATAAAGTGACAATCAGAAATAAAAGTAGTAATAATGGTGGGGCAAGATATAATAAGAAATGCATTGTTCGGACATGTTTATTTTTTAAATGTAATTGCGTTGCAAAAAATGTTCGTCCTAAAATATAATCTAACCCTATTCCCGATAAAAAATAAGGCTGATTAAATAATTGTAAATCATTAATATAAAATGTTTTCTTTTTATAAGACTGGGTAACTAAAACTGGTCCTGGTTTACGGACAACTTTTAAGCCAGTAATTTTCTTTTTCGTCAAATAGCGATCAATAACTTCTAATGATATCATTCTTTCACTAGGAGTATTATTTAAATTTGGAATTGGCACTAAAATATTTCGATAAGACATAACTAAAAAAATCAATATGATAATATTAATCGCAATAAAAAATTCAATTAAAATAAAGGCAATTTCACTATTTCCTAATATCATCATAATCATCCTCTTCTGTATACTGTAAAACTAAATCATAAAAAGTTATTTGATTGTTTGATATCACGGCGTAAAACCATTGCTGTTGTTAGAATTCCTTTGTTTTCTAACAATTCATATTGTTTAATTGCATTTCGGCGTTATTTATTATGTGATTGTAATATTTTGCCCACTAAATTAATCGGTGAAATATTACAATCAATTGGTCATTCTGTCATCCGAAAATCATCATTCAAACCTTTTTCTTCACGAGTAATTAAAGATGCATCAACTTTTAATAAATTAAATTGAATAATAAAACGACGAACTAATTCGCATTTAATTAAACTAATCGCTTCGACTGTTTCTCGTAACATTAGAAGAACTTGAGCTATAACCAATTTCAATACCTAATACCATAGAATCATCTATTTTTCTCTTGGCCGCATATGAGAGAATAATAATACACCTTTAATAGAATCTTGTCCTGTTAATAACATAACTAACCGATCAATTCCAATTCCTAACCCCCCAGTTGGTGGCATTCCATATTCTAATGCTTCAACAAAATCAATATCTAATTCTTGTGCTTCATCATTACCATTATCACGTTCTGCTAATTGACTAAGAAAACGATCATATTGCTCAACAGGATTATTTAATTCGGAATAAGCATTTGCATATTCTCGTCCCTTAATAAATAATTCAAATCGATCAGTAAATCTTGTATCTTCAGCATTTGTTTTTGCTAAGGGTGAAACTTCAACGGGATGACCATAAATAAAGGTTGGTTGAATTAATTTATCTTCCACAAATTCTTCAAAAAATAAATTAATAATATGACCAACAGTATTATGAAATTTTTCAATTGGAACTTTCTTATCTTTGGCATTTTTTTTTGCCTCTGCAAAAGTCATTGGTTTTCAAAAATCAACTCCTGTATATTCTTTAATTGCATCAACCATATGTCAACGCTTTCATGGTTGCTTAAATGAAATCTTTACGCCATCGTATTTTGTTTCATCTTTATTTAAGATATTTTTTGCAATATGACAAATAGTATCTTCTGTTAATTGCATCATAAAATTCATATCTTGATACGCAACATAAATTTCAACAGTTGTAAATTCTGGATTATGACGAGCATCCATTCCTTCGTTTCTAAATAGACGCCCTATTTCATAAACCCCTTCAAATCCACCAACAATTAATCGTTTTAGTGGTAACTCTGTTGCGACACGCAAATAAAAATTCATATCTAAAGTATTATGATGAGCCACAAATGGTTTCGCTGCTGCTCCCCCATGAATTGGTTGTAAAACTGGTGTTTCAACTTCTAAATATCCTTTTTGATTAAAAAAAAATCTCATTAAAGCAATTATCTTACTACGTTTAATAAAAATATTCTTTGTTTCTGTTGATGTAATTAAATCAACATAACGACGTCGATATTTTTCTTCAATATCAGTCATCCCATGATATTTATCTGGTAATGGTCGTAATGCTTTTGCTAATAAAACAAATTCTTTAACTCGAACTGTTAATTCTGCCATATTTGTTTTCATCATTATCCCAGTAACTCCGATAATGTCTCCTAAATCAAAATTAATAAATTCTTGATATTTTTTATTACCGACTTCATCATTTCGCACATAAATTTGAAAAATTCCACTTTGATCTTGTAATGTTGCAAAACTAGCTTTTCCTGCTTCACGAAATGTTTTAATGCGCCCAGCAATTTTAATTGTTGTCTTCCCGTTATTTGTAGATAATTCCTCTTTTGATAAATGACTAAATTGTTTATTAAGGTCGTTACTAGTGTGTGTTCGTTCAAACTTTGCAATTATAAAGGGATTATGCCCATCCTTAACTAGCTTTTCTAATTTATCACGTCTAATTTGCTCTTGTTCTGTAAAATTACGTTTCTCCATTTTAATTCTCCTTTTTATTTTTAATTTGTTATAATTTTATTAACTTTTTATGATTTAGTTTTACAGTATACAGTTCAAAGAAGTTCTTATTCAAAGCTTATTTTCGATATCCACGCACCAATAAATAAAACGAACCTAATAAAATATTAACAAAAAAGAACGTGGTAATGACTGGGACTACCGCTGGATATTGAAAGTATTGTTTAAATACTGTTCACATTAAAATTTGTCAAAGTAAACCAATTACTAATCATGTTAGCATTTGAACAAAAATTAATAAATTATATGAAAATTCTTGCAGACGTGCTAAACAAAATAACATAAAATACAACGGAATAAAACTAACGACCATTAACACAATTGCAACACTTAAAATAATTCAATTTGCTGCTACATATCTTGTTGTTGATGTAAAAGCGGGAAAAATCATAATCATAACAAAACCAATCATTAAGACAATCATGCCAATGTTACTTCCTAATCGTTGGCGTAACTCACGACGCGAAGAAATATTAATATAGCCTAATCATTGGATAAAGTTAGCACCAAAGCCACCGCGATGACCAGATGATGATGGTAATAACAATTCAATTGCAATGCGAATTGATAAACCAATCACAACACTAGCAACAGCAAGTGGCATCACAAAAATAACTAATCCAGCCCCGGCTTGCATTACGCCTGGTGCTTGGGCAAAAAATTGTCCTAACCCTTCTTGATTAATCATTAAACCTAAAACAGAAAAAACATTCGGTTGAAATTGGACATTGTTCATTCATGTTACTAACCCTTGCCCCTCTCCCTCTGGTAAATTATATCAACGACTTTCTTGCTCTTGGACAAAAGAAAAGCCATCTGCAATTGCAATTAAAAATAATCCTAAAAATAAAGAAATATATAAAATAAAACTGCTAATTGTTGTCATTCATTTTCCAACTAATAAACGAATATTTCGTTTTCAATGGGCAGTTGTCGCATTTGTTAATAACACAGCAACAAAAACTGCTGTTCCAACAGCAAATAAGGTAAAAATTGGGACCAAAATATATAAATCAATTACTCAAAATTTAAAAAGAGCAAAACCATTTAAACTAAAAATTGCTTTAAACGATCCATATAATAATAAAAAATTTAAAATATTATAAGCACTATCGCCCTTCAAAGATTCTAACGGATTGGGAATAAAATCTTTAACACTTAATGAATTAACAATTTCTTGTTTTAGCGCCGGTACTTGTTGATTTAAGGTTGGTACAACGGCCCCGACAATAATAATTACAATTCCTGCTAAAAATCAAATAATACTAAATTTTAGTCAAGATTTTAATGCCATAGTTTCCTCCATTTTTCTAATAATTGTATACTGTAAAACTAAATCATAAAAAGTTAATAAAATTATAACAAATTAAAAATAAAAAACAATAATCACAAAAAAAATTAAATTAAAAATATTGTTTTTAATATTTATTTTTAAAATTATAAAATTAAACACAAAAAAATAAATTTTACTAATCTTAACAAACACTAATTTAACTTAAAAAAATTTTTTTAAAATATTGTCTTGATGTAAAGTTTTTCAAGCAAGGTCTAATTCTGGTATTTAATATATCTAAAATAGATTTTAATCTACTACGAATATTAATTAATGGCTCATTTTGACCCAATCAACGCCTTATATCTCTATTTATTCTTTCTACTAATGCTTTCTTGCGAGGTTTTACCAGGATCACAAAAATAAACTCTTATTTTAAAATGTTTTTCTATTGTTTTTCATCTATAAAATTATTTTCCTCTATCGGTTAAAATACAACTAAATTTACTAATACCAATTTGTTTAATCATTTTTGTAAATTGTAAATGCCAAAGCATAAATATATTATACCAAGAAAATAAGGAAGATGGCACTTTATTTTCTTTCTGGGATATTTTCCATCATAATGCGTTTAACAACTTTAATATCAGGAATCGCTAATAATGATGAGCGAATTTGTTGTAAACGCTCAGCATTACTAATTTTAATAATTGTTTTAATTATTAAATTCATTAAATCAGTCGAAATATTAGCCGTCATCATTTGCACAGAAGCATTTAAATGACTTAACACTTTTGTCACATTAACTAATAAGGCTGATCGCTCAATCGCTTCAATTCGAATGGCACAATCATATTGTTTATTTTTACAAACAACTTCATTTCAACTAACTTCAACTTGTCGATCTTGTTTATCGCCGGTTTGAAGATTACGACATGTTTTTAAATGAACCTTAATTCCTTCTGCTTTTGAAACATAACCTATAATATCTTCATAGGGGATTGGTAAACAGCATTGGGAAATAATAACCTTAATGCTCGAAAGTCCTTGCACAATAATGTCATCTTTTAATTGGGCTTTTTTATATTGTTTATCCTGTAATTTTTTAAGAATTTTTTCATTTTGACTTGTTTCATGATCAAGATAAACTAAATTAATTGCTTCCTCTAAAGTATATTCATCATTAGCAACATCTAATAAGAAATCTTCAATATTATTAAAATTAATAGCATGTAACCGTTCCAATTGGGTTTTTGTATCAACTAGTTTTCATTTTAAATCTTTTTTGGCAATATACTCTTCAATTTTCACTTTCGTTTGTTTAATTTTTTCTAAGTTAATTGACTTACTATCGCTGCTTGCTTCCGCTAGTTCTTTTTTCAAATATTTTTTAATTTTTTGTAATGCTGATGATGTTTTAGCAACTACTAATCAAGAATGATTTGGTTTCTGGGTCGCTGCTGTTTTAATATCAACAACATCCCCCGATTTTAAGACCGTTGAAATTGGTAAAAATAACCCATTAATTTTCGCTCCAATTGTTTTTTCGCCAATTTCGGAATGGATTTTATAAGAAAAATCAAGAACAGTTGAGCCAAACGGTAATGTCACAACTTTCCCATTTGGTGTTAACACATAAATTAATGATGAAAAAATATCATTTTGAATTATTTGCTCCATTAAATGATCTGGTTTATAAACTTCTTGTTGAATTTCATCGCGTTCTTGGACCGAGATATTTTCTAAATCTAAAATACGTTTAAAAATATCTAAGCGATCATCAATATCTTTTTGTTTCTTCGCAATATCATAATTTTCGCCCTCTTTATAACGTCAGTGGGCAGCAACCCCTTGCTTTGCTAATTCATCCATTTCTTCAGTTCGAATTTGAATTTCAAAAATAAGGCCATCTTCAGCCGCAATTGTAGTGTGTAATGATTGATATAAATTATGTTTTGGTGTCGCAATATAATCCTTAAAACGATTATTTAAGGGGGTATAATGCTGATGCACAAATCCTAACACCTTATAACAATCATCAATACTATTCGTAATAATGCGGACTGCTAAAATATCATGAATATCATCAAAGTTTTTCCCAAATTGATTCATTTTCCGATAAATCGAATAAATTGACTTACTACGTCCATAAACTTTGACCGACATCTTTTTTTCAGTAATCAAAATTTGTTTTAACTCTTCAATCTTTTGATTAATAGTATTTTCTAGCTCTTTATTACTTGATTCTAATGATGAAACAATCTTATTATATTGCACTGGATTAATAATTTTAAAACTAATATCTTCAATTTCTTGTTTAACCGCTTTCATCCCTAACCGGTGGGCAATGGCAGAATAAATTTCTAAACTTTCACGAGCAATAATTTGTTGCCGTTCTGGTTTTAAATAACCAATTGTTTTTAAATTATGTAAGCGATCGGCTAACTTAACAATAATAACACGAATATCTTTCGCCATTGATAAGTATAATTTTCGTAAATATTGAGCTTTAATTTGGGTACGATTTTCTTTCGCGAAATAACTAACTTTTGTTACTCCTTCAACTAAATTAGCAATTTCAATCCCAAACAAATTTTGTAATTCTTCAAATGTGGCTGGGGTATCTTCTAAAACATCATGCAGAAGACCCGCAATTAAGGTTTTTGGCCCCATTCGTCATTGTGCCAAAAAAAAGGTTGTTCATAAGGGATGAATAATATACGCTGCCCCGCTATTACGAACTTGACCATGGTGTTTTTCTTCGGCATATTCATATGCTTTCTGAATTTCCTTTAACGTTGTCTCGTCTTTAATGTATAGCTTAATTTGGGCTAATACTTCGTCGTATTTAATATTTTGATCCATTAGAAACAACCCCTTTTTCTTATAATTATTTTTGTATACTGTAAAACTAAATCATAAAAAGTTAATAAAATTATAACAAATTAAAAATAAAAAGCAATATTTTTAATTTGTTATAATTTTATTAACTTTTTATGATTTAGTTTTACAGTATACAAAAATAATTCATCAATTAAAATTTCTTCGTCTAATAAATGTGTCCTTGATTGTTCAGCTTTTTGCAATTCACATTCATTAACTAATTGTTTTGTTGCTTCCTTTTTTTGAAAAAAACTAGTTTTCTTCATAAATCTCGTCCTTACCAATCAAATATGTCTTGATATTTTTCTTAATTATAACATCAATTATTTCTGCTCACATTAGATTTTTTTCCTGAAATTCTGCTTGACTTATTTTTGGTTTTGTAGCCGGATTCTTCGGAACAAATAAACTACAGCAGTCTTCAAATGGTAAAATTGATGTTTGATAAGTATCAATTTGTTTTGCCAAATCAATAATTTCATTTTTATCAAAACATAATACTGGGCGTAAAATTGGTAAAGTAGAAACATTATTAATAACATTAATACTTTCAATTGTTTGCGAAGCTACTTGTCCTAATGATTCACCAGTAATAATTGCTTGGCATTTTCATTCCTTTGCTAATAAATTAGCAATACGATAGAACATTCGTCGCATAATTGTAATTCGATAACTAGCATCAGGAATATGCATTAGTTCATGTTGCAACATTGAAAAATTAACAACATGCAAGCGTTGTTGCTGTTGACCAGCATAATAGTTTAACTTTTGCACGAGAGTTTTAACTTTTTGTAATGCTTGTTCACTCGTATGAGGTGGCGTTGCAAAATGTAAATATTCAACATTCATTCCTCGTTTCATTGTTAAGAATGCCGCAACTGGCGAATCAATTCCACCTGATAACATTACAACCCCACGACTAGATATTCCAACTGGTAAACCCCCAATTGTTTTAATTTTGTTGACAAAAACATAAGTAAATTGGCGGCGAACTTCAACATCAATTTGCAACATTGGCTGATGTACATCAACTTTAACATTTGTTTGTTGCAAAATTTTTGGGGCTAATTGCTGTTTAATTTCCGTTGAAGTAAGAGGGAAAGTTTTATCATTTCGACGTACTTCTAATTTAAAAGTAGTCGGTTGATAATACTTTACTAATTCAATCGCACAATTAGCAATTGTTGGTAAATCACAACTTACTTTTTTGGCTAATGATAATGACGATGAACCAAAAATATTTTTCACAATTTCAACAATCTCCACGCTAATATTTGGATCTAATAACTCAATAAATAAGCGATCAAATTCTTTTTTAATTTGGTATTGTTTCTCATATCCAATTAATTTTGTTTTAATATTATTAACTAAAACCTTAGTAAAATCATTCCGTTTTTTTCCTTTTGTTGTTAACTCTCCGTAACGGACTAATATTACATCAAAATTCATTTTATACTCCATTTCCTATTTTTTTGCTTGCTCACCATTAATAATTTTTAATGCTAAAAATAATGAACCATCATAATCACCATCACGATAAGCAATTTGCGCATTCCGTAAATGATCATCAACATCTTCATTTGTTAAAATAAATTTCTGCGTATAAACTAATGTTTCTTGTGATAATAAATCTAATAAAATATTGTTTTTGATTTTTTCAAATAATTTTAAAACTTCGGTTTTTAAACGGCTTAGTTTCCCCATTACTTCATCCACTTCACTAGGATTATTAACATCAAATGATATTCGTTTAATTTTTTCCAGGGATTCTCGATAATCCGCAATTCGTTTTTCATATTTTGCTAATAATTTTTTATATTGTAATTGATTTAACCGCACTTCCGCTTGTAATAAAACTACTTCTAGTAAATGAATTGTCCGACGAATTTCTGTTTCAGCAAAATTCCGTTTTTCAATAATTTTAACAACATTTTCTAATGCTTCTTGTGTCACAACCGCATTTTCTAATAAGCGAACTAATTCTTGGTTAAAGGTAACATAATCCTGCCCATTTCGGTTAATTTCTAAGACTAACCGGTTAGTATCATGGGTTAAATCTTTTGTTTTCCCCATTGCTTCACGATAAATACTTTCTTCTTGTGCCGTTAATGTTGATGAACTTCGTAATGCTTCAATTTGACGCGAAATTGCATTAAAACTTCGTTCAATTTTATTTATATAATCCATTACAACTTGGTAGTATGTTTTAAAACACGAAATAATTGCTTTTTGTTGTTCAATATTTTGATCAAAATCACTAATTTGATTAATAATCTCAATGGTCTTTTTTGTTGCTTTTTTATATTGCAAGTTATCAATATACTTTGAAATTAAAATTTTAGTTACATCGATATTCTGTGCTAATTCATCAAAACCATACTTTAACAAATCCCGACTACTTTCATCTTTATTAAAAAGAACATATTTATCTTTTAATAACGAAAGTTTATTCGGAACCACTTTTGTTAATAATGTTTTAATTTGCGGAATGTTATCTAAAATCTCAATAAAAATAGTTAATGAAGTAATAATATTTGATAAAATTTGTTCTGTTTTAGCAAAATCTCCCGCTGTTAAATAATCCTCAAATTCATCAAACATTCTTTCAATATTTTGTTCAAAATCATTAATCTTTTTTGTATCTAATGAAACATTCATTTGCAATTTAACCACATCTTCTAATAATGAATTAAACATTTTCTTATGCGCTAAAATATAATCTCGTTGTAATAATTCAATTTGTAATTGACTATTAATTTCATCTAATAAGCGACGAGCTTCTGCTTCTAATAACGTTAATTCTCTCAATAACGGAATAATTTTTTGTGTCGTTACCTTTGGCAATTTCTTTGTTGCTGCTTTATTAGTTTGATCTAACTTTCGAAATACTTCTAAACAACTTATTAACTTTTTCTCATAAATAATTTCATACTTTGTTCGTCATATAATAAGATTCTTTGCATAACGATTATTATAACGGGCAATTTCTGAAATCCGAAAAAGCTTATGTTTTAACGGTAACCGCTTTAAAATATCAAACTTTTGTAAAACTTTAATTTTAATTGTTTTTAAATGACGCTTTTTCCCTCACAAGACTAGCGTTATAATTAATAATAAAAGGCAGATAAAAAACAGAATAAATAATGTTAATTTAACTGGATTATTAATAATATTACCCATTTTACTTTGCCCCCTAATCACTACTATATATCAATTGAATTATAGCACTTGCAAAAGATATTACATTAAAAATTACCAAAAAATATTGAATTATCTTGGATTTTATTATACAATAATTTGTAGACAACACAGAGAAGCAGCAGAATTGCATAGTAATGTTCTTAGTTTTTTATTAAGTACTATTTAATGTTAAAGTAACCCTAGCTGTTAGGGTGAATCAAAAAACTTCCTTTATTAGAGCAATTCAATGAATCTTTTTGTATGTCATAATGATATATAGGAGGTTTTTTAATGGCACGTTATCGTGGAAGTATATTTAAAAAAGCAAGAAGATATGGTTTTAGTATCTTAGAAAACGACAAAGAGTTTTCAAAAGGGAAGAAAAGAACAACGGCTCCTGGTCAACATGGACAACGTCGTACAAAATTATCAAACTATGGGTTACAATTACATGAAAAACAAAAAGTTTGTTATATGTATGGATTAACAGAACGTCAATTCCGTAATACTTACAGTAAATCAAAAAAAATGAAAGGAATTACCGGAACAAACTTCTTAATTATGTTAGAATCACGCTTAGATAACATTGTTCATCGTATGGGTCTATCACAATCAAGAGCTGGAGCTCGTCAATTAGTGAACCATGCTCACATTCTTGTTAATGGTAAAAAAGTTGATATTCCATCATACAATTGTAAACCAGGTGATGTTATTAGTGTTAAAGAAAGTTCACAAAAAAATGTTAAAATTTTAGAAAGTTTAGATAGTCAAGTTAGCACATTAGAATTTGTTAAGTTTAATAAAACTAAAATGACTGGAACATATGTTCGTTTTCCTCTTCGTGAAGAACTAAATAGTAATATTAATGAAGCTTTAATTGTTGAATGATACAATCGTTTAGTATAAAAAACATCTCAAATGAAATTTTTTTTGAGCGCGTAAAATATTCTGTATACTGTAAAACTAAATCATAAAAAGTTAACTATTAATTTAGTTAACTTTTTTTAAGTTAATTATAGGAGGTTGAAATTATGCAAATAAAGAAATATTTAATTTTGCGGTCGTTAGTGAAAAAGTATGGTAAAGATATTGTTATTAATACTGTCAATAAGATTGCAAATGATATTGAAATTAAAAAGTAAAGAATAAATTATCCCGTGTAATTTACAATTTTCAATTAACTTTCAATTACTTCCAACTGGTGATTGCTGTTGTTTGGGTTCTGGTTTATTACTTGCCGTTTTCACTATTATTTGGTTTTTCGCAACTAATTAATGATGTTCTACTTGTTGCTTTTAATCCGATTGCTCCTAAAATATTTAAAATGCTATAATTTATGTGCAATAATTATAGCATTTTAAATATTTTAGGAGGTAAAGTATGAAAAAATATGAAAGATTAGATTTTAATGAAAGAGTAAATTTGGAAAAATTAAAAGATAATGAATTATTTAAAAAGGAAAATGGAATATAGACTGCACCCTGTTTAGTAAGTATTAATAAAAAGGTTTACAAACTTTCATTTATTATATATTTTTCTTTTTGGTTTGAATATCATTTATTTCATTTTTTAACATCATTAATATATTCATTATGAGATTTATAATTTTTATTATGGATTAGACTGCATCCAATACAGATTTTAATTTTATAATAAATAGTGTACAATATATAAAGGAACATTGAAAAGTAGAATAGTGGTGTCAAAAGTGGGAAAAAAAGAACAAGTTAAAAAAATTAGAAAACCAAAAGATAGAAAAGCAATTTCTCGATTAATTATTCGGATTGGAACATTAATTGTTTTAGTCGTGGCAATGATTGTTGGGGGTTTTTTTTCAGCGGATGGTTTTCGTTATTCATATCGAGCAGGGATTGCTTATTCAGGAGGTTATCAAGTTCAAGTTAATGTTTTTGATAAAAGAGCTTCTAATTATGTTCATGATTCTGATATGCCCAATGGTGACAGTAAAAAGGGATTAGAATTATTACGGAATAAATTAGATCCATTATCAAACCAAAACTTGTATTTGCAAACATTAGGCCGTAATTCAGTCGAAGTTGTTGTTGGAAAAGATATGTTTAAATCTTACAGTGACTTGAGGAAAGCAATTCAACGCTTAGGAGCAATTTATTTAACTGATAGTAAAGGAAATGATTTATTAGTTAGTGATAATAATGGTACAAAAGAACGAACACCATTAAGTGATGTTATTTCTAGTTCAATAACAGGGGTTGACCAAACCCGTCGACCAATTATTACTTTACAAATTAAAGATCAACAAAAATGAGATAGTATCATTAATGGTTTAAAACCGTCAGAACGAGGCGGTCAAGCACAGCCATTATATATTTGAACTGATATTGACCAAATGATTGATGATTTACGCCATGATATTGACAATATGTCATCAATTCAAACCTTATTTAATAGTGAGATTAAAAGGAGTGTTTCTTCAAGTGATTGAACAAAAATTAATAAAATTTTTGATATGGAATATTATGATCAAAGTTCTGCTCAAATGCAATCAGGAAACTTATTAGATAATTTTGGTGTACCAATTTTACAAATTAGAGAATGAATGGAAGATGTTCGTTTTCGTTTTACCACAGTACCCCAAAGTCAATTAATAATTGACCCAAATGATAAAGTGGCAATAACAAATGAGTACATTGACCCGTTACGCCCACAATTACAAAAAATTATTGAGTATGATAAGACTTTAACTGAAATATATAAACAACACATTATTAATTGAAGTTCAATTAAAAGTGGCACAGGGGCAGCTAAAAATTCAAACCAAATTTTAACATCAAGTGAAACAGAAGTCCGCCAAATTAGTAATTTAATTAATGGTGGATTAAGTGGTTTAGAATTTATTATTCATGGATACCGTTTTGTTCCACCTGTTGTCTCAGGTAATATCTTTAAAATTTCAATGATTATTTTAGGCATATTAGTCTTAGCTATCTTTGTTGTTTTATTAATTTATTATCGTTTATTTGGTTTAATTGCTGTTTTAACGTTATTATTTACAATTATTGCAACCTTTTATTTCTCATCGTTATTAAAGGTTGAAATTTCCCCAGAAAGTATTGCAGCCTTAATTATTGCCTTTGGTTTATCATTAGAAGGAAACTTACTCTTCTTCTCTCGTTATAAACGGGAACGCTATGAAAATAATATTCCGTTTGAACCGGCGATGAAAATTGCCAATAAACAAACAATCGCAGTGTTTGTTGATGCTTTAGTTGTTTTAATGATTTTAGGATTATCTCTATTTTGAGCAGGAACTAATAATATTAAATCTTTTGCCATAATTTTATTAGTGGGCTTAATTATTGCTATTATTATGGTCTTTACTGTTGCCCGTTTAATGTACTGAATTGTAATTAAGTTACATTGACAAGAGAAATATCGTTGATTAGATGTTTCACGCTTTTCATTATGAACATTCCTATTGAAAAAACGTGTAACCCCCCCCCCAGCCGCCTTGCCATCCAAAACAACGGCTTTAAATGCAACAATGGCTCCTAGTTCAGAAAGAGAGCCGACACTAACTGTTGAAACAATAGAACCAATCTTAACAATAGAAGGTAAAAAAAATAAAAAGGTAAAGCATGGTAAATCAACATTTTATAATATTACAAAATGAACCCTAATTATTGGAATTATTTTATTAATCATTGCCTTGGCAATTGGTTTTGCAGGAAAAGCTAATATTGCTAATTCAATTAAACCAGGAATTAATATTACGATTAGTGAGGAATTATGAGGAACTAGTGGATCTGAGCGAGTTCCTGATGAAGTAGCTATTGAAAAGTTAAAAACTCATATAGATAATTTCCGTCAAACCAAAAATTATAGTTTTAGTTTTAATATTTATATTATTAAGAAACAAGAAAGTGGCGCAAGTAGTCGTATTTTAGTTGTTAGTACAAATATTACCAAAGGAACTTATGAACGAGAATTAAAAGCAATTATTGCAACATTCTATAGCGCAAGCTCGGAGGACCCGACAGTGTCCTTACAACAAACGAATCCAGTTATGGAGGGTTATATTTTAAAAGTGGCGGCCATTAGTTTGGGAATTGGCTTAGCATGTATTTTTGTTTATACTTTATTCCGTTTAGATTGAGCTCAATTTGTTGGGATGGTATTAGCTGCTGTTTTTACCTTAATTGTTACAATTTCTATTGCCATTATTACGCATATTTTAATTACCTTTGAAATGTCAATTGCTTTCTTAACAATCTTTGGTTTTACCATTACCTTTGGGACAATGGTGATGGTCCGCGCGAAACAAAATAAAAAAGCAATTAATATTCAAGAGTATGAAACATTTTTTGCCTATATGTCAGAGCATCGTGTCCAAATGAAGCGCTTACATCGTGCGCATAAAGTTTATTATCAAGAGGAATTAAAAAAATTAGCATTAAAACATCCTGATTTAAAATTAAAAGAATTGAAAAAAAAATATCATGATCAATTGCACCGTATTCAAATGGTCGCAAAAGATATTAAAAGTAAAAATCATAAAATAATTCGAGAAATTCGCAAAGAGTTTCGAATTTATAATTATAAACATAACTTTTTACAAAAAGTTACCAATGTTACATTTAAACAAATGTTACAACATTGTCTAACTTTAGGAATTATGTTTGCAGTCTTATTAATTACCTTAGCGGCTTTTTCAGGAATATGATTTGGTTTTAATCTTGTTGTTTTAATTGGCTTAATTGTGGGAATGTTCGCAACATTATTTGTTGCAATTCCAATTTGAGTAGCATTAGAAAAATATCGTGCTTTAAATAAAATCCGTGTTAAAAATTACTTAGATTCACAACGTGTTGAAATTGATGAACAAATTGTCATTGGCATTAATGATTAATTAATCAAGAAAGGAATTTTTAAAAATGGATCTAAAAAATTTATTGTTGATATTCCTAATTATCCCGAACCAGGTATTATTTTTCGTGATATTACGCCGTTGTTAAATAATGCGGCTGCTTTTAAAACAGTGATTGATCAATTAGCAGCCTATGCGTTGGCCCAAAAAAAGCAACTGTTATTATTGGCCCCTGAGGCGCGTGGCTTTCTCTTTGGTCCCGGCGGCGCTATTAGCTATACGCTATTAACTTGCGTTTTATTCCTGTTCGAAAGGCCGAGAAGTTACCACGACAAGTTATTAATGTGAAATATAGTTATGAATATGCGGCGGCTAATTAATTAGAAATTCATGCGGGTGGTTTACAACCCAATGCCGGCGTGTTAATTGTCGATGATGTTTTAGGCATCAGGGGGGGAACAGCTCGTGCAATGTACGAACTTATAACGCAAGAAAAAGCAACCGTCGTTGGGTTAACATTTGTGATTGATTTAACTAACATATTTAAATGGAAAAAAGGTTTAGTTTCATACTTGTAAATTTTAAATACCAAATCATAAAAAGTTAACTAAATTAATAGTTAACTTTTTATGATTTGGTATTTAAAATTTACAATAGCATTAACAATATTTTCAACATTAAAGCCAAAATATTCTAAAACATCTTGGAATGGGCCTGATTGGCCAAATGTATTAATTCCAAAATTTAACCCCTTATTTGAAGTATAACGTTCTCATCCAAAAGTTGTTCCTAATTCAATTGAAGCAATTAGAGCGTTTGGTTCTAATAATTTTGTTTTATACTCAGCATCTTGTTGTTCTAATAATTCTCAACATGGCATTGATACGACCTTTACTTTAATTTTTTTATCATGCTCCAATTTTTGCGCCACAGCAATAGCCATGCTTACTTCACTACCTGTTGCTAATAATACAACATCATTGTTATTATCTTCACCATAGACTTGATAAGCTCCTTTTTTAACCATTTCAACATTTGAATGTTCTAATTCTGGTAAATCTTGCCGAGTAATTAAAATAACACTTGGCGTATGCTTTGTTTGTAAAGCTGTATGATAAGCCCCTAATGTTTCATTAAAATCAGCGGGACGAAAAACATTTAAATTTGGTTGACTACGCAACATTGCCAATTGTTCAATTGGTTGATGAGTTGGTCCATCTCCACCAACAGCAATTGAATCATGGGATAACACATAAATAACGGGGATTTCCATTAATGAACTTAACCGAATTGCTGGTTTCATATAATCCGCAAAAACAAAGAATCCACTTGCAAAAGGTGTTAATCCGCGATGAAGACAAATTCCATTATTAATGGCGGCCATTGCAAATTCACGGACCCCATATGCTAAATTACGCCCTTTACGATTTTCAACACTATAAACGCCATCAGCACCTTTTGCTTTAGTACTGCCACTTAAATCAGCACTACCTCCAATTAAACTTGGAATCATATTTGAAAGACGATCAAGAATTGCTCCACTACTAATCCGTGTTGCTTGGGCTTTAATTGGTTTTAAATCACGCAAATCTTGCGGATTAAAATTAAAATTACCATAAACTGCATCATCAAGTTCTTTCCCTAAGGCTGGATTTTCTTTGCAAAATCCCTGATACATTTTTAATCATTTATCATGCTTATTAATTCCCCGTTGTTTAACATTAACATCAAAATCATCATATACTTCATTAGGAACTTCAAATGGTTTGTAGTTTCATTTTAGCATTTTGCGAATTGTATCAATATCAGCTCCTAATGGGGCACCATGAACTGCCGGTGTTCCTTGTTTAGTTGCACCATAACCAATAATAGTTTTTACTTCAATTAAAGTTGGTTTATCACTTTTTTTCGCTTTAATAATTGCTTGGTCAATTTCTTCAACATCATTACCATCTTTAACAAAAAGATAATTTCAATTCGCTGCTTTAAAACGATTTCCAATATTTTCACTTTGCGCAACATTAACCATATTATCTAATTGCACATCATTTGAATCAAATAAAACAATTAATTTATTTAATTTTCAATGTCCCGCTAAAGAAATTGCTTCTTGTGTAACACCTTCTTGTAAATCACCATCACCACATATAACATAAGTATAATGATTATAAATCGGATATTTTTTTGTATTGTATTTTGCTGCTAATTGAGTTTCTGCCAAGGCTAATCCTACTGCCGTTGCAATTCCTTGTCCAAGCGGACCAGTTGTAACATCAACTCCGGGAGTTAAATGTGATTCAGGATGGCCAGGAGTAATTGAGACAACTTGGCGAAAATTGCGTAAATCATCAATATTAAGATCAAAACCTGATAAATGCAATAAACTATATAATAAAACACTCCCATGCCCAGCTGCCAAAACAAATCAATCACGATTTGTTCATTTATCTACTTGTGGATTAACAACTAAATGTCTTGTAAATAAAGTATAGGCCATTGGTGCCGCCCCAAGAACAATTCCTGGATGACCTGAATTTGCTTTATTAATTGCTTCAACTCCCAACATTTTAATTGTATCAATCGATTTTTTCATTCTATTTGTTTCCTTTTTATACAGTGTATACTGTAAAACTAAATCATAAAAAATTAATAAAATTATAACAAATTAAAAATAAAAAACAATAATTACAAAAAATATTAAATTGTATAATGTACAATGAAGTAGGATAAAATTGACTCCTTAATAAGAGTCAATTTTTTTATTTAAAAATTAACTCTAAAAATAATATCAATGAAAGGAGCAAGCAATGGGAATTAATATGCAACAACAAATTTGCGATGTTAATGATTACTATAAAACAATATCCTTTATTACCGAAGAATTTATATCAAATAGAGTTTTATGAACTTGTGAAAAATACAAAGATTTATTAAATCAAACTAAAAATTGAAAACAAAAGAAATATTATCAACGCTTAGAAAATGAAAAAATTATCTTTGATTGATAAACTGGTTCTTTAAAACTTAAATTTTATAAAACAACTTAATGTAGTGTGGAACGGTTATTTATTAATAATTAAGTACTAAATGGATTAAATAATTCATTTTCCAGAGCCGTCCTAGGAGAGTACTGAAATAGTGTATGAGGAAATATGTAAATCGGCGTTGGTTATATAACTAAGCGATAGTGGTGCTAAGTGCAAGGTCAACATCAAACGACAATAAATATTGAGATGGTCACTTTATAAATAAATTTGCGATAGATATTACTTCTTAGAAGTGGCAGCAGTTTAAAAAACCACAAAGCCAGCACTGGGGGGGCTCTTCAAGGTGCTAGTGAATTTATTTTAAAAACTGAACATTTTGAATTGAAATGGTGCGGATGAAGAGGTGTATATAGATGGCGTCGCAAATATACAAACAACTACAAAATGTAGAACATTATAGTACTTTGTAGTTAATTGTAAATATAAATCGCCACCACTTCACTTTGAAGGTTAGCGGTGGCGTAGTAAATAAATAGATAAATATTTAATTTGTTATAATTTTATTAACTTTTTATGATTTAGTTTTACATTATACATTAGCAATAATATTAGCAATAATTAGTAACTTGTAGTATATAATAATATTAATGAAAGAGGGAAGCACATGGTTTTTTTTCAATTATATTTTAAAAATATTTTTAAAAGAAAAAGCGATAGTCAACAACAACGAAATAATGACCCCAGTGCGCCATTGACACGACGCCGCTATTGGTTACCCTTCTCAAAAATATCGGGAAGATTATTTTTAGTTTATATTTTAATTGTTTTATTTTGTGGACTATTATTATCTATTCCTGGGGTTGTTAATGGTGGTCGAACTGTTTTTGATCGTAAAGGGGATATTCTAGGGCATTATGATTTTTGTTGGAATTATTTAGTTGGTTTATTAACTGCTTCAAGTGCTTTTTCCGATACGGGGATTACGATTAGTAACCCAGCGGCTGATTATAGTTTTTGAGGGCAGTTAATAATCTTAATTTTGATTCAAACAGGTGGTTTTGGGATCGCTACTTTTAAAATTATGATTTTTGTTTGATTAGGACGGCGAATTTCAATTAAAGATAAAATGTTAGTACAAGGTGAACGGGGAAGTAATAATTTTGGTCATATAATTGATTTAATTAAAAATAGTTTTATTTTCTTAATTATTTTAGAGTGTTTTGGAGCAATTTTGTTATTTTTTAATTTTTATTTTTCTGAATTATCAATTGAAGGAAAATATATGATTGATAATGTTACTTACCATAATTTTTGACGAAGTTTATGAAGTGGGGTTTTCCACTCAATTTCTTCAATTAATAATGCTGGATTTGATATTATTGGTAATTCATCATTAATGCCTTATAATAGCAATTATTTTATTCAATTTATCTTTTTATTTCAATTTATTATTGGAGGTTTAGGATTTCCAAATTTTTATGACTTAAAACGTAAATTCGTGGCATGACGACGTAAAGAACATGCTAAATTCACTTTATTTACAAAAATTAATTTAATTACCTATGTTGGTTTATTAATTGTTGGGGTTTTTAGTGTTTGATTGATTGAATTTACTAATATTAATACGTTAAATATCCAAGGTGGTTATATTGAAAGTATTTTACGAAATTCAACTTCAAATTGGAATGGTTTTATGAATATTTTCTTTAATACAATGTCAACCAGAAATGCTGGTTATTCAACAGTTGATATGGGGCAATTTTTACCAGGGGCTCGGATTGTAATGTCAATTATGATGTTTATTGGATCAGCCGCATCTTCAACAGCGGGGGGAATTCGAACTACAACATTAGCTGTTATTATCATTACCATTTGGTCCATTATTCGGAATAATAATAGTGTTAATGTTTTTAAACGGAAAATTCCAAATGAAACAGTAAAACGAGCTCTAGGAGTTACCGTTATTTCGGGAGCCTTAATTGCCATTGCTGTTATTTGCATTAGTTCGGAAAATCCTAATCTTGATGTCTTAAATATCTTTTTTACGATTTGTAGTGCCTTTGGGACAACGGGATTAAATACATTAGGTTTTAAAGATATATATAATCTTGGTGTTTTAAGTACTTTAATCTTGATTTTATTAATGTTTATTGGACAAGCAGGAGTTTCTTCAACTTTATCAGTTTCAATTCGTGGCAGCGGTGAAAAAGAATATAGTTATGTTGAGGAAAATATTTTAATTGGTTAGTTTAAAAAACGGTCTTTTTGTAAGGTGCCATATGCATTTAAGAATTTAGCATAATACCGCGTAAAAGTGTTTTTTTACGTTTAAAAGGAGAAATTCGGTATGATTAGTACACATTTACAATTTACAATTTCAGTTTGAGAAAAATTTTAGTTAAAAAGAATTTGCCCTTTTTCTTAATTTTAATAATTTTCTGGTTAAAATTAAGATATAATTAAAGCAAGAAAAATAGAAAAGGAAGAAGAAGATGATTAGTGTAAACGATTTTCGCCCCGGATTAACGTTTCAATATGCGGACAACATTTATGTTGTAATTGAAGCACAACATTCAAAATCAGGGCGTGGCCAAGCACATGTTAAAACAAAAGTTAGAAATTTGCGCAGTAATGCGACAACAAATATTACTTTCACTGGTGGCGATAAAGTTGAGAAAGCAATTATTGATAAAGTTGATATGCAATATTTATATGATGATAGGGTCAATGTTATCTTTATGGATATCCAAACTTATGACCAATTAGAAGTTCCGTCAACTAAGCTAGTTTGAGAAAAGAACTTTTTAAAAGAAGGGGTAATGGCTTCTGTTACAAAATATGAGGGTGAAGTTTTAGAAATTATTTTACCAGATAAGGTGGATTTAGTAATTACCGAAGTCAAAGCAGCAGTTAAAGGGGATACGAGTTCAGGAGCCATGAAAAAAGCAGTGTTAGAAACTGGCTTAGAATTACAAGTACCATTGTTTATTAAAGAAGGGGAAGTAATTATCGTTTCAACTAGTGATGGGAAATATTCAGGTCGTGCCTAATCTTCATCAACAAATAAAGGAGAGTAACTAAAAATGAATAATAATTTTAATGAATTAACAGTTGATAATAATCATCGGGGGACAATTGTTGTCAGTTTATTAACAATTAAAAAAATTATTTTATATGCAATCCATGATATGACACACCAATATTTTGTTGATAAAGTTGAATGTCGAATGTTTGATAATGCATTATTACATATTTATATTAGTGGTAAAGTAATCAAAAAAGAAGATTTAAATGATTTAACCACTGAAATTAATGAAGCAATTATGAAAGAATTAAGTTATTCTTTACAAATTAAATCAAAGAATATTAGTATTACTTATCATCATTAGTTGTCTTTGCATGGCTTCATCGTACATGATGCCAATTAATAGTAAACCAAAAGTAGATATGAAGATTGATATACCAAGATTAAAAATATCTAAAATGGGATTAGTATTTACAATTTACATTTAGACATTTTCTCCATTTAATAATTTTTTCAAATAATCGCCAACTCCCCCTTTGTCATTTGCTAAATGCGTAATTCCGCGCGCATTGGTTTTTAAATTATCATTTCCATTTTTCATTGCTATTCCATAGCCAACATTTTGTAATAGTTCTAAATCATTCATTTCATCGCCAAAGGCGATAACATCACGAATGTCAACATTATAGTATTGTGCTAGAATATTAGCGGCAAATCCTTTTGAAACAAGTTTATTGGTAATATTAATCATTGTTTGGGTTTGACCACTACTATAGTGGCCAATGTTAACCTGTACAGAGTTTTTGAAACTTTCAAATATTCGCAATATTTGATCTTTTTCATTAGCATTATTTAAGTATAATGCCATATTACTAGCGGGGCCTTTTCAAGCATTATAAGGATTAGCGACAAAATATTCATCATCAGCAACATCATCAAGATGAAAGTAATTTTCAATTGCTTCATCTTTTTTTCAACAAATTGCCTTATCATAATGTTCAATTAAAACATTTGCAACAATATTTTTAACATCAGGATGGTTGATAATATTCATAATAACATCATAAGAAATTGGGAAAACTAATCGTTTAAATTCTCGTTTTAATGGATCGTGAATATGGCCACCATCAAAGTTAGTTAATAAGGTGTCTAACCCTAATTCGCGATAAAAGCGAATGCTTGCCCGGTGCGGACGGCCAGTTGTAATACATACTTTGTGTCCGGCATGAACAGCTTCTTTGATAGCTTCATGTGTTTTTGGATGGATTGTTTTGCCATCATTCATTAACGTTGTTCCATCTAAATCAATTAGAATTAAACGTTTTTTATTTAAGTGTTGTAATTTCATGAGGCTCCTTTCTAAAAAGCTATGTTTCTTATCCCTGTATATCTTATTATATCTAATATTTTTATTTTTATAATTATTTTTAAAAATTTAGCACTATTTAATTGACTTTGCTAAGCAGTATGATAAGATATAAATATAAAATTAGCAGATAAACACATAGAGTGCTAAAAATAAGGAGGCAGGGTATCATGGATTTAACACAACAATATGAACCAGGCAAAGATCCTAAGGTGCTTGAAAAATTTGCCAAAAATCTTAATAAAGAAGCTATTGGCGGAAAATTAGACCCAATTATTGGCCGTGAAGATGAAATTAATCGGGTAATTCGAATTTTATCGCGCAGAACTAAAAACAATCCGGTTTTAATTGGTGAACCAGGGGTTGGGAAAACAGCCATTGTAGAAGGATTAGCCCAACGAATTGTTAAAGGTGATATTCCTAGTAATTTACAAAATAAAACAATTTATGAATTAGATATGGGGGCTTTAATTGCTGGCGCTAAATTTCAGGGTGAATTTGAAGAACGCCTAAAAGCAGTGTTTAACAAAGTTAAAGAGTCAAATGGAGATATCATTTTATTTATTGATGAATTACATTTAATTGTTGGGGCTGGAAAAACCCAAGGTAGTATGGATGCTAGCAACTTATTAAAACCAATGTTAGCTCGTGGTGATTTACATTGTATTGGAGCAACAACATTAGATGAATATCGTTTATATATTGAAAAAGATGCTGCCTTAGAACGCCGTTTTCAAAAAGTAGTCGTTAGTGAAAACACAATTGATGAAAGTATTTCAATTTTACGTGGTTTAAAAGAATGTTTTGAAACCTTTCATGGGGTTAAAATTCATGACAGTGCTTTAGTTGCATCTATTAATTTATCGTCACGCTATATTACTGATCGATTTTTACCAGATAAAGCAATTGATTTAATTGATGAAGCTTCTGCAACAATTAAAACAGAAATTGCCTCTGTGCCAACGGAGTTAGATAATTTAAATCGGCGAATTGTTCAATTAGAAATTGAAAAAGCAGCTTTACAGAAGGAAACAGATAAGGCATCAAATGAACGGTTAGTTGATATTGAGAATGAGTTAAAACCATTGAAAACAAAACAACAAAAATTAGATATTCAATGAAATTCAGAAAAAGAAAGTATTAAAAAATTAAAAGACTTAAAGTCTCAAGTTGAACAGTTAAAAAAAGAATTAGAACAAGCGCAATTAAGTGGCGACTTTAATCGTGCTGGTGAAATTCAATATGCCTTGTTACCAAAATTAGAACAACAATTACATGAACAAGAAAAACAAGTATCTGGTTCGCAACTATTAAAAGAAGATGTTACTGAACGTGAAATTGCGGCGATTGTTGCAAAATGAACGGGAATTCCAGTTGACCGCTTAGTGGAAACTGAAAAAACAAAATTATTAAATCTAGATAAGATTTTACGGCGTCGTGTTTGGGGCCAAAGTGAGGCAATTCAAGCTGTTGCGGATGCTATTATTCGTAGCCGCAGTGGAATTAGAGATCCGAATAAACCAATTGGTAGTTTCTTATTTTTAGGACCAACAGGGATTGGGAAAACCGAAGTTGTCCGTAGTTTAGCAGATATTCTTTTTAACTCAGAAAAACAAATGGGTCGCTTAGATATGTCAGAATATATGGAGCGCCATTCAGTAAGTAAATTAATTGGGGCCCCGCCAGGTTATGTTGGCCATGAACAAGGGGGACAATTAACTGAAGCTGTTCGCCGTAATCCTTATTCAATAGTTTTATTTGATGAAATTGAAAAAGCCCATCCTGATATTCTAAATATTTTATTACAAATCTTAGAAGATGGGCGTTTAACAGACTCATTAGGGAAAGCGGTTGATTTTAAAAATACAATTATTATTATGACTTCTAATATTGGATCAGAGTATTTATTAAATGAAAATAATGAAGGCCCTGGGTTATTGATTCAAAAAGAATTAGCGAAAAAATTCAAACCAGAATTTTTAAACCGAATTGATAATGTTATCACCTTTAATGCTTTATCAAAAGATGTTATTAAAGAAATTATTGAAAAAGAATTATCTGAGTTAACACAACGGATTGAGGATGCGAAAAATATTTGCATTAGTTATTCTGAAAAAGTGTTAGAGAAAATTTTAAATGAAGGCTATGACCGCGAATTTGGGGCACGACCAATTAAACGATATATTCAACGAAACCTTGAATCTTTAATTGCTCATGCTATTATTGCTGAAAAAGTGCAAGAGGGAAATTATTATACAATTGACGTTGTTAAGAATGAAATGGTTATTAAAAATAGCACAAAATTAAATTAGCACTTGCATTCTATAAATGATAAATTTATAATATTAAGTGTTAGCACTATTTAGTGTTAATTGCCAAATATTTATTAGAATTGAAGAAGGAAGGTGCTGATAATGTTAAGTCAACGACAAGAAAGCATTTTAAAAATAATTGTAGAAGAGTACACAAAAACAGCACAACCTGTAGGAAGTAAAGCTATTATTGCTTCATCCTTAATAGATTCTTCTTCTGCAACAATTCGTAATGAATGTGCAATTTTAGAAAAAGAAGGTTTTTTAGAAAAAGAACATACTTCATCGGGAAGAATTCCATCAACAAAAGGTTATCGTTATTATGTCGATAATTTGATGGTTGAAAAAAATATTGATGATATTAAAAACCGTATTGAAGCTTTATTTGTTAATCGTAATATGTCAATTAATGATATTCTTGATCAAACTGGCCAAATTTTAAGTGAGATGACAAATTTAACAACAGTTGTTGTTGGGCCAAATTTTAAAGAGGAATTATTAAAGAAAATTGAGTTATTACCAATTTCTGCAACACAAGTAGTTGTTGTCTTTGTGTTAGCAAATGGTCATGTTGAAAATAAAATGTTTACAATTGATGAAAATAGTTCAATGGATGATTTACAAATTTCAGTTGAATTATTTAATAGTCGGTTGGAAAATACTAAAATAACTGATATTCCAACGAAATTCGAGGTAATTCGGCCAATTTTAGAACAACAAGTAAAACACTATGAATATATTTTAAAACAATTTGTTAATGCTTTAACAAGCATTGTTAAACCGAGTTATTCAACCCATGGGATTCAATATATGCTGCAAAATCCAGAATATAATAATCCCGAACGAATTAAACAAGTTATTCGTTTTATTGAAACAATTTCTCCGTTTGATTATTTTAAAAAACAACAAAATAATCCAAATGAAGATCTTGTTTCAATTCAAATTGGGAATGAGACAGGGTTTAACAATGATGATATGGCTTTATTGACAACAACTTATAAGGTTGATGATGTGCAAGAAGGAGGAATTGCTTTGGTGGGACCAAAGCGCTTAGAATACGATAAGCTTTATGAAGTTTTAGAATGATTAGCATATCGGATTAAAGAAGCATATTAAAAAGAGGAGAGAGAGGATGAGATTAATGAGTAATGAAAAAAGTAGTGAAAAAAAAGACAAATCTTCACCAAACCAATTAAAAGAAAAAAATCAACAGTTACGGAAAGAATTAGCAAATAATCAAACGACTAATTCATCATCGGAAACACCAGAAACAGTGTCACCGACAGCTGAAGCAAATAATTTAACAATTATTGAGGATTTAGAACAAGAAATTGATTCATTGTTGAAAGATAATTTACGATTGCGGGAAGAGAAATTATTAGCTTTAGCTGATGGTGAAAATTTAAAGAAAAGAATTCATCACGAAGTTGCAGATATTAAACGTTATCGGGCAGCTGGGATGGTAGAGAAATTATTGCCAATATTAGATAACTTTGAACGTGCTTTACAAGTTACCAATGTAACAACAGAAGTTATAAACTTTTTAACGGGGTTTGAAATGATTTATCGTATGTTTAAAACGGTTTTTGAAGAAGAAGGAATTACCGCAATGGAAACAAAAGTAGGCGAACACTTTAATTCTAGTTTCCATGCGGCAATCGAAACGATCGAAACATCTGATGTTCCATCAGGATGTATTGTTAAAATTTTACAAAAAGGGTATATGATGCATGATCGTGTTTTACGTCATGCATCAGTTCAAGTTGCAAAATAACTAAATTAGAGAGAGGAAGGAATGATATTATGGCCAAAATTATTGGGATTGATTTAGGAACAACAAATTCGTGTGTTGCGGTGATGGAAGGGAAAGAATTTAAAGTTTTAGAAAATCCAGAAGGACAACGAACAACACCATCAGTTGTTTCATTTAAAAATGAAGAAATTATTGTAGGAGATGCTGCTAAACGACAAGCAGTGACAAATCCAAATACAATTAGTTCAATTAAAAGAAAAATGGGAACAGTGGAAAAAATTCATGTAAATAATAAGGATTATACTCCTGAACAAATTTCTGCGGAAGTTTTACGTTATTTAAAACATTATGCTGAAAAAAAATTAGGACAAAAAATTTCAAAAGCAGTTATTACTGTTCCAGCATATTTTAACGATGCACAACGCCAAGCAACAAAAGATGCTGGGAAAATTGCTGGGTTAGATGTTGAAAGAATTATTAATGAACCAACTGCTGCTGCCTTAGCATATGGAATTGATAAAGTTGATAAAGAACAAAAAGTGTTAGTTTTTGACTTAGGAGGAGGAACTTTTGACGTTTCAATCTTAGATTTAGCAGATGGAACATTTGAAGTTTTGTCAACTGCGGGGGATAATCATTTAGGAGGAGATGACTTTGATGAAGTTATTATTCAATGAATGGTTGATGAATTTAAAAAAGATAATGGAATTGATTTAAAAACTGACAAAATGGCAATGCAACGGTTAAAAGAAGAAGCAGAAAAAGCCAAAAAAAATCTTTCTTCACAATTACAAACTGAAATCGCTGCTCCATTTATTACTGCGCGTGATGGTAATCCATTACACTTAAACTTAACATTAACAAGAGCAAATTTTGATGAAATGACAAAATCACTTGTGCAACGAACAATTGAACCAGTTCGAAAAGCCTTAGCTGATGCAAAATTAAAACCAAGTGATTTAGATCAAGTTTTACTAGTTGGAGGAAGTACGAGAATTCCGTCTGTCCAAGAAGTTATTAAACATGAGTTAGAAAAAGAACCAAACCGTACAATTAATCCAGATGAAGTGGTGGCAATTGGTGCCGCAATTCAAGGGGGAGTTTTAGCTGGTGATGTTAAAGATGTCTTATTATTAGATGTTACACCATTATCATTAGGAATTGAAACATTAGGAGGCGTTTCAACAGTTTTAATTCCTCGTAATACAACAATTCCAACATCAAAGGCACAAGTTTTTTCAACGGCCGCTGATAATCAACCTGCCGTTGATATTCATGTTTTACAAGGGGAACGTAAAATGGCACAGGATAATAAAACTTTGGGTCGTTTCCAATTATCAGGGATTGATCCTGCCCCAAAAGGAATTCCCCAAATTGAAGTTAAGTTTTCAATTGATGCTAACGGAATCGTATCGGTTGCGGCAAAAGATTTAAAAACAAATCAAGAACAATCAGTTACAATTACCAATGGTGGTGGTTTAACAGAAGAAGAAATTCAACGAATGATTAATGAAGCAGAACAAAACAAAGATAAAGATGAACAAAAATTAAAAAACATTGAACTACGCAATAAAGCAGAGTCATATATTTCAACAATTACAGAAGCTTTAGAGGGTAATAAGGATAAAATGGATCCTGAGCAATTAAAAACTTCAGAAGAAATGGTTAAAGAAATTAAAGAATTGTTAGAAAAAGAAGACTATGCAGGATTAGAAGCCAAAATGACAATGTTAGAACAAGCAATGGCTGAAGCTTCAAAATTTATGCGCGATCAAGAAGGTGGCCAACCAGAACCAGAAGTTACTAACAATGATGATGATGAGAAAAAAGATAAATAAGACGATAATGATAACTAAAATTATTTTAGTTATCTTTTCTTTAAAAGAGAAAGTAGAAAGATGGTAAAATGGGAAAACGAGACTATTATGAAGTATTAGGTGTTAATCGTAATGCCACTGATGATGAAATTAAACGTGCTTTTCGGCAATTAGCGAAAAAATATCATCCTGATGTTTCAAAAGAAAAGGATGCCGAAGCAAAATTTAAAGAAGTTAATGAAGCTTATGAAGTTTTATCAGACCCCAATAAACGCCGTAATTATGATCAGTTCCCGTATGGCAAAACTGATCATAATGGTTTTGGTGGAACTGCTGATTTTGAAGATATTTTCTCTGGTGGTTTTAGCGATATTTTTGAAAATTTTTTTGGTGGTGGTAAGAAACAACGCGGTTTTAGCAATCAATCGATTAAAGGGGAAAATATTGCCGCTCGTTTTGTAGTAACTTTAAAAGAACAAATGTTTGGTAAAACAGTTAAATTAGACTTAAATATTGATAAGAAATGTGAAAGTTGTGAAGGAACAGGAGCAAAAGATCTGAAAAAAGACATTCATACTTGTACAACTTGTGATGGTTATGGCTATGTTAATCTTGAACAACGGAGCATTTTTGGTATTATTCAGTCGCAACAACCATGTCCAGATTGTAAAGGACGGGGGAAAGTTATTACCAATAAATGTTCAAAATGTAAAGGGCAAGGACATTATCGTGGTAAAGAAGCCGTTGAAATTGAATTACCAAAATCAATTTATGAAAATCAACAAGTCCGAATTCGTGAAAAAGGAAACTATGGCTTAAATAATGGTCCTCGAGGTGACTTGTATCTTGAAATTTCAGTTAAACCGAACAAATACTTTAAACGAGTTAATGACAACTTACATTTAAATTTACCTGTTTCTTATTTAGATGCCTTATTAGGAGCTGAAATTAAAGTTCCAACTTTTGATGGTGATGTTCATTTAAAATTACCACCAAATACAAAAACAAATAGTATTTTTAATATTCCCAATCATGGTTTTTTTAAATCACCAACTTCAACAAAACGGGGGGATTTAATTGTTAATGTGATTGTCACAATTCCAACAAAATTGTCCCCAGAAGAGAAAACAATTTTACAAAAATTAAAAAATAGTAGTTCGTTTAAAATTACCGATGATTTCTATGAAGATTTATAATTGAGCAAGTAAAAGTTTTAATTATGTTATTTATACTGCACCCCGTTTAGTAAGTATTAATAAAAAGGTTTACAAACTTTCATTTATTATATATTTTTCTTTTTGGTTTGAATATCATTTATTTCATTTTTTAACATCATTAATATATTCATTATGAGATTTATAATTTTTATTATGGATTGTTCCTTTTTTAAGTAATGAATGAAAACTTTCAATAATAATGTTGTCTGCACAATGATAATTTTTACCCATTGAAATTATAATTTTGTTATCTAAACATTTACTATTGTAATCTTTAGATGTATATTGATATCCGTGATCTGAATGAATTATTATTTTATTTAGATCTTTTTTTATTTTTTTAATTTTATTAATTGCATCATTTAAATTATCAATTACAAGTTTGTTATTATTAAATTTTGATCATTTTACATCAATAATTTCTTTAGTATATCCATCAAGTATTGTTGATTGATAATGTTTTTTACCATTTCAAATTAAATAAGTTACATCAGTAAATAAAATTGAAAATCTTTCTTTAATATAATTAAAATTACGATTTACTAAATCAGGATATTTAATTATATTTTTATTTCTATTTTGTTTTATTAATATTTTTCTACGCATACGCTTTACATATTCAGCTTGAATATTATTTTCTTTCATAATTCGCAATACTTTCTTAGCATTATAAATAATGCCATAATCTTCTTTTAAATATTTGGTAATTCGACGATAACCAAATTGTTTTAAATTTTCTTCATAGACTTTTACAATATTTTTTAATGATTCGCTATCCTTACCATTACTTGAATAATTTTTATATTTATCTCAATAACTACGCTTTAAATCTGTTATATCAAGTAATAAATTTAGTGGATATTTATTAATGTTTTCTTTGATAAAAGATACAATTTTTCTTTTATTTAATTGTAAAAGTCATGAAGCTTTTTTAGTAATTCATACCTAACTTTGTAATAGTTTAAATCTCTTTTTTCAAATGATTCTTTTGGACCTTTATTGGTGTTTAAAATTCCTTTCTTAAAATTTTCATACCATGAAGCAACAGTTTTTTTATTAATTTGATATTTTTTTGCAATAAAACTTATACTATTATTTTTAACCTCTTGTACTATTATTTTTCGAAAATATGCTGTATATTTATTAAATTTTTGTCCTTTTTTTGCCATATAAAAATGCACCTCCTCTAAAGTTTAGCAAAGACTTTTTTTCTTTACTTACTTTTTTGGGTGCAGTCTAAAGTTTAGCAAAGACTTTTTTCTTTACTTACTTTTTTGGGTGCAGTCTAATTAATCTATAAATTATTGGTGTCCTGTACGATGAGCTGGCAAAAAACAATTCTTGTGAGATTGTTTTTTGCCAGCTCATCGTACAGGACACGCCTTAACTTTTTATGATTTGGTATTTACAGTTTACAGTATTATTATCAAACAGATTAGATTATAAATTATGATAAAATAAAACCAGAAAGGAAAGATAATCATGGTAAATAAAGTATTAGTAATTTATGGAACCGTTAGCCCAAATGAGAAATCATATTCAAAGGCTTTAGCAGCCCGTTTTATTAAATATTATCAAGTTGACAACCCAAAAGATGAAATTATTCATTTAGATCTAAATGAGCCCCCAATGGCTGTTAAAACACTTACACGAGATAACTTTGGAACTTTTTTTAATACAGAGGATACTGATGTTTATATTAACCAATTAAAAGAAGTCCAAAAAGTTATTATTGTATGTCCAATGAATAATTTTAATGTTTCAGGCTTAATGAAAAATTATTTAGATCATGTGTTAGTTGCTGATAAAACATTTTCTTATAAATATTCGAAAAAATCGGGTGCAATTGGGTTATTACCCCATTTAAAAGTTCAAATTTTAACAACCCAAGGGGCACCTTTTGGATGATACCCTTGAGGAAATCACACTGAATATTTAAAAGGAATATGAGAATTTGTTGGCGCAAGCGTTAATCAACCAATCCTTGTGGCAGGAACAAAAGCGGCCCCAACAAGCTCTCTAACGCCAGATGAATTAATTGACCAATATGATGAAGAAATTCAAAAAGTTGTTAAAACTTTTTAATATGTATATTGTAAACCAAATGCAACACTTTATTTTTCATAAAGTGTTTTTTTATTTTTAATTTGTTATAATTTTACTAACTTTTTATGATTTAGTTTTACAGTATACAATATTATAAAAATGATATTGAATTTAATTTAATATCATTTTTTGGGTAACTCCAGCGTAATATTTTAAAATAAAGTTGTTTTTTTGTTGTTTATTGTTATAATTAACTAGGCATTTATTCTAAGTTTTAGAATATGCTTAAATGTGGTAGTAATGGTAACATTACGTTTGGACCACAGCGAGAATTTGAATAAAAGGAGGAATTGCTCGTGGCAAGAATTACAAGAATTGCAAAATTAGAATTTAACGCAGGACAAGCAAAACCAGGGCCAGAGTTAGCTTCATTAGGAATTAACATGCCGCAGTTTTGTACACAATTTAACGATGCAACAAAAGACCGTATGGGTGATGTTGTTCCCTTTGTTATTACTGCTTTTGATGACAAAACATTTAAATTTGAATTAAAAACAACCCCAGCAGCCATTTTATTAAAAAAAGCAGCTAAAATCCAAAAAGGATCAGCAAAAGCAAAGGATGAAAAAGTAGCAACAATTTCAGCAGATGAAGTTCGCAAAATTGCGGAATATAAAATTGTTGATTTGAATGCAAATGATGTTGAAGCAGCAATGCATATTATTGAAGGAACTGCTCGTAATATGGGAATTGTTGTTGAAGGTATGCCAAGTAAGAAGGAGAAAAACTAAGGATGGCAAAATTTGGAAAAAAATATAACAAAGTTGCTGAGTTAGTTGATAAAAATAAGGTATACCCAATTGTAGAAGCAATTGAATTAGCAAAACAAACTGCAACAACAAAATTTGATTCAACAGTTGAAGTCGCTTTTAACTTAAATGTTGATCCTCGTCATGCTGACCAACAAATTCGGGGGGCAGTTCTGTTACCAAAAGGAACTGGAAAAACACAACGAATCTTAGTTTTAACAAATAGTAAAAAAGCTGATGCAAAAGCAGCTGGTGCTGACTTTGTTGGAGGTAAAGATTTAATTGAAAAAATTAAAAAAGAAAATTGATTTGATTTTGATGTTATTATTGCAACACCAGATATTATGGCTGAACTAGGAAAAATTGGGAAGTTATTAGGACCAAAAGGGCTAATGCCAAACCCTAAAACTGGAACAGTTACGCCAGATGTTACTAAAGCAATTGGTGATGTTAAAAAAGGGAAAGTTGAATACTGTGTTGATAAGAATGGAAACATTCATTCAATTATTGGAAAAGCATCATTCAAAGCAGAAGATTTAAAAGCTAATTACGATGTAATTTATGAAACAATTCGTAAGGTCAAACCTGCTGCTGTTAAAGGAGCATATATTAAAAATATTGCTATAACAACAACAATGGGGCCAGGAATTAAAGTTTTAATTGAATTAAAATTTACAGTCTCTTAAAACAGGGCAGGTGAAAGGTGTTATTAATTATCACTGTGATCTTAATGCAATTAATATTGCAGCAACAATTATTGGCGAAATTGTGGTTGAAGATACCCATACATTGGAACATTTTGTTGTTCCGGTTAATTTAGAGTGAAATGATAAATATAGTTTTAAATTTTTAAAAAAAGCAATATTAATTAATTAAATGAGAAAAATTTTGATATAATAAAGTATGTGTGAGATGAAATAATTATGAATAGTCCTATTAGCTTATCGAAAAATAGTGATAAAATAACTAGTGGTGATTCAACTTGGCAAGTTTTTTCCGAAGAAGAATTTGCAGCGTATCAAGCAGCTCAAGCGAATTCACGATGAGAACAATTACACGGAAAAATTAGTTAAAACAACAGAGGAGGAAAAATAATGGCGGTACCATTTCGAAAAACATCCAAACAGGCAAAAAGAAAACGCCGAACACATTTTAAATTAGTTGGAGCAACTTTGATATCATGTAAAAATTGTGGAGCATCAATTAAATCACATAGAGTTTGTCGTGAATGTGGATATTATAAGGATAAAGAAGTTATTAAAGTTGATTAGGGAATAATAGCTGCTGTGTATACTGTAAAAATAAATCATAAAAAGTTAATAAAATTAAACACAACAAAAAATAAATGTTTGTTAAGATTAGTAAAATTTATTTTTTGTTGTGTTTAATTTTATTAACTTTTTATGATTTATTTTTACAGTATACACAGCCTTTTTAAAATACTTGGAAAAAATTATAATCGTTAAGCGAAGAATTTTATAAAGGTTATCCAAATTTATTTGAAAGAACCTCAAAACTTTTTAACTTGTAAATTATTTTATCACAAAATTTCAGAAAATCAACTGCTCACCTAAAATTTCATTTTTATATTTAAATGAACGAACATAGTTAATTATTCCTTATAAAATAAGGGTTTTTATTGTTTTTTATAAAATTATCGTCTGTAACGCATTGAAAGTTAGTTTAATGAGTTTAATCATAACAAAAATTAATTATGTAATATTATATATAAAATAATCTTTAGATTATTTTATTGAAAAGTTAATAAAATAAAGGTATTATTAACTTAGATTATTTAGATTATTAATAATCTAAATTAGAAAGGAAATTTTTTTAATGCCAATTACAAGTGAAAAAAACAGAAAAAAATTAGAAAAAATTGAAGATACAATAGCATTTAAAAAAGAAAATGATAAATATTAAAATCAAAAAATGTCAACTATGACATGTGATTCAGAATTAGTAAAAGAATTTAAAAAAGAAGCAGCAAAAAAGAGTTAAAATACACAACTCTTATGAATAGAATTTTAAGAAAAAGATATAGAAGGGAAAACAACAACAATGAAAATGATTAGTTTTTATAATAAAAAGGTTGGGGTTGTTGGGAAAAAAACGCTCTGTAAAAATGTCGCATATAAATTTGCTTTAGAAAATAAAAAATTTTTAATAATTGATTTAAACCCACAGGCAACAATAACTTTTGAATTAAAAGGTACAGAAGTTAATTTAGAAAAAACAATATCAGATTGTTTTGTTTTTAACAAGAATAATTCTTTAAAAAAAGTTATTCAAAATACAAAATATAAAGAAATTGATTATATTGTTGGTAGAGAAAAAGTAAAAAAAGTAAATTTTTTATTAAAAAAACTTTATGAGAATAATGATAAATTTTTTGTTGCTGAAAATATTTATTTAACTAATAAAGAAACACTTGATAGTTATGATTATGTTTTAATTGATTATCCACCAACAGTAGATGAATTAAGTTTAAATTGATTAATTATTTCTGACTTGATTATAATTCCTATTAATGAAGGCTTGGGAGCATTTAAGGGAATTTTAGATTTAATTAATACTTTAAAATATATTTGCAAAAGAGAAAAAAGAAAAATACCAGAATATAAAATAATATTGAATACTATAAAAAGTGATAAAAATTTAATATTAATTAATGAGTGATTAGATGAAAAGGGATTTTTAAATTATTGTTTTAAAATAATATTAAAAAGTTCTGAAACTTTTTTAACAAACGAAAACGAATTAGCAAGTAATTGAGACAGTAAATATTATTGACGACAAAAACAAGCATACGAAGAACTTATTAAAGAAATAAAATAAATGAAGTTTAAAATATAAAAGAAATATTAATTGATATTATAGCTTGAATTGGTTTTGTTACTAGTTTAATAACGTTATTACCGCAAACAATTAAAGTATTAATACAAAAAAATACAAAATCTCTATCAAAAATAACCTTGTTTTTTATTTTTTTAAATTCTATTATTTGAATTATTTATGGTGTCTTAACAAATCAAATACAAATATATATTTCAAGTTTGTTTTCTTTATTATTTTCCTCTTCAATAATTGTTATTGTTATTTTAAATAAAATAAAATATAATAAAAAATTAGAAAGTAGAGATATTATGCATAAATTAATAAGTTTAGGCGAAGATTTAAGTAAGTGTGAAAATTGTAGTTTTGTTATTCAAAAGATAGATGATGAATGGTTTACTATCAATGAAGGTGATAGTAAATGTGGTAAATAATTTTTTTGTATACTGTAAAACTAAATCATAAAAAGTTAATAAGATTATAACAAATTAAAAATAAAAAACAATAATTACAAAAAATATTAAATTAAAAACAATGTTTTTAATTTAATATTTTTTGTAATTATTGTTTTTTATTTTTAATTTGTTATAATCTTATTAACTTTTTATGATTTAGTTTTACAGTATACAAATTTTATATTTACAAATTTGTGTAAAAAATTGGGAATAATAATTTCAATGTCACGAAGAGGATCTTCACCAGATAATGGTCATACTGAATCTTGATTTGGAACTTTTAAAACTGAATTTTTTGAAACATTAAAACGTATTTTTAGAAACAAAGAATATATATATATATATATATATATAATGATTCCACAATATATTAAATTTTATAATGAAATTAGACCACAAAGAAAATTAAAAGAATTAAGTCTAGACTGCACCCTGTTTAGTAAGTATTAATAAAAAGGTTTACAAACTTTCATTTATTATATATTTTTCTTTTTGGTTTGAATATCATTTATTTCATTTTTTAACATCATTAATATATTCATTATGAGATTTATAATTTTTATTATGGATTCTTCCTTTTTTAAGTAATGAATGAAAACTTTCAATAATAATGTTGTCTGCACAATGATAATTTTTACCCATTGAAATTATAATTTTGTTATCTAAACATTTACTATTGTAATCTTTAGATGTATATTGATATCCGTGATCTGAATGAATTATTATTTTATTTAAATCTTTTTTTATTTTTTTAATTTTATTAATTGCATCATTTAAATTATCAAGTACAAGTTTGTTATTATTAAATTTTGATCATTTTACATCAATAATTTCTTTAGTATATCATCCATCAAGTATTGTTGATTGATAATGTTTTTTACCATTTCAAATTAAATAAGTTACATCAGTAAATAAAATTGAAAATCTTTCTTTAATATAATTAAAATTACGATTTACTAAATCAGGATATTTAATTATATTTTTATTTCTATTTTGTTTTATTAATATTTTTCTACGCATACGCTTTACATATTCAGCTTGAATATTATTTTCTTTCATAATTCGCAATACTTTCTTAGCATTATAAATAATGCCATAATCTTCTTTTAAATATTTGGTAATTCGACGATAACCAAATTGTTTTAAATTTTCTTCATAGACTTTTACAATATTTTTTAATGATTCGCTATCCTTACCATTACTTGAATAATTTTTATATTTATCTCAATAACTACGCTTTAAATCTGTTATATCAAGTAATAAATTTAGTGGATATTTATTAATGTTTTCTTTGATAAAAAATACAATTTTTCTTTTATTTAATTGTAAAAGTCATGAAGCTTTTTTAGTAATTCATACCTAACTTTGTAATAGTTTAAATCTCTTTTTTCAAATGATTCTTTTGGACCTTTATTGGTGTTTAAAATTCCTTTCTTAAAATTTTCATACCATGAAACAACAGTTTTTTTATTAATTTGATATTTTTTTGCAATAAAACTTATACTATTATTTTTAATCTCTTGTACTATCATTTTTCGAAAATATGCTGTATATTTATTAAATTTTTGTCCTTTTCTTGCCATATAAAAATGCACCTCCTTTAAGTTTAGCAAAGACTTTTTTTCTTTACTTACTTTTTTGGGTGCAGTCTATTAAAACAATATCTTTATCATACTTTTTTACTAACGACCGCAAAATTAAATATTGCTTTATTTGCATAATTTCAACCCCCTATAATTAACTTAAAAATTAACTTAAAAAGTTAACTAAATTAATAGTTAACTTTTTATGATTTGGTATTTACAATTTACAGTTGTAATAAGTTCAATAAAGATTTACTCTTGCTTCCCACTAATAAATTTAATGCGATTAATAATACCATTAATCTTATTATTATATGTCCCTAAACGAATATTTAATAATAAAACATTATTAACTTTTAATAAATTTGCATAATCCTTATATATTCCGGCAAAAGCAGTAATACTAATTTCGCCACTTTCATCGTAACAATCTAAGAAAGCCATTTTATTATTATTTTTATCCGTAATTGTTTTTACCCGTTTAACTAAAACTAAAACATTTGTTAAACCCAATGTTAATCGTAAATTACTAATTAAGGTTATTTTATCTTGGTATCCCTCTTTTTCACGAAGATATTTCAAAGGATGGTTCGATAAATAAAATCCTAAAAATTCATACTCTTTTTCCAAACAAACAACTTCATCATCTGGTTCAATTACTAATTCTGGTTTTTCCGCTAATGAAAAGTCAACAACTAAATTTTCATTTTCTTCTTGGGTTTTAATTAGTTCAATATAAGTAAGAATCCGTTGATAATTATTAAATACTGTAATTCGATTTAATTTAAAAAAGTCTAACGCCCCCGAAAAACATAATGCTTCATAAGTTTTACGGTTTAACCCCTTTTTATACAAGCGAATAAACAAATCATATAAATCGGTAAATAAACCATTCGTCTGATATTCTTGTGCAATTTTATTAAAAAAGGCAAAACCAATTTGTTTAATAATTAATAATGGCACACAAATTTGATTATCAACCGTATAATATTGGCGATATGGGGCATTAATATTTGGTGGGACAATTGTTAAATGATTTTTCTTTGCTAAATTAATATAATCATGAGTCTTATTTTCATCACCAATAACATGTGTTAACAAACTAGCCAAAAATTGCGAAGGATAGTTTGCTTTTAAATACGCCATTTGATAACCCAATAATGAATAAGCAACCGCATGACTACGGTTAAAACCATACGCCGCAAATTTATAAATTAATTCTCATATTTCTTGAGCGGTTTTCTCAACATAATGATTTTTCACTGCCTCTTCAATAAATTCTGTTTTTATTTGGCTCATAATTGTGGCATCTTTTTTCCCCATCGCACGACGAAAAACATCCGCTTTCGTTAGGGAAAAATTAGCAACTTTCTGGGCAATTAACATAACTTGTTCTTGATAAACAATAATCCCATATGTTGGGGCTAAAATTTCTGCTAAACGTTCATCAATATAAGTAACTTTCGCTAATTTTTTTTTTCGTTTAATAAACAAAGGAATATTATCCTGCGGTCCCGGACGATACAATGATGAAGTTGCAACAATATCTTCTAATTGGTCCGGAACCATATCAATTAAAACCTTTGTCATACCAGGTGATTCTAACTGAAAAATCCCTTTTGTATCGCCTTGCGCTAACAATTGATACGTTTTTTGATCATTTAACGGCAAGGTATTAACATCTAATTTTACTTTTGTTTCCTGATAAATATTATTAACAACATCATGTAAAATAGTTAAATTCCGTAATCCTAATAAATCCATTTTTAAAATTCCCAATTCTTCTAAGTAATTCATTGAATATTGGGTTTGATAAATGCCATTATATCCCTCTTTAATCGGAATAATTGTTTGTAATCGTTGTTGGGTTAAAACAACCCCTGCTGCATGGGTTCCTGTTTGCCGTGGTAAACCAATAATTTTTTTTAAATGCAAAAAGACTTGGGGGTATTTTTTTTGATAAATTTCAAAAAGAGGATTAGCACTAATTCCTTGCTCATAATGATAATTAAATTCTAATGGAACTGCTTTACTCATTTTGTCCGCTTCTTCAATTGCAATATCAAAAATACGACAAATATCCCGAATGGCCATTTTCACCCCAATTGTTTGAAAAGTTATAATATGAGCAACATGCTCACTACCATATTTTTCAAATAAATATTCAACCACCATTTCCCGCTTATCGTCTTCAAAATCAATATCAATATCAGGTAAACTTTTTCGTTCAGGATTTAAAAAACGCTCAAAAAGTAAATTATAAGTAATTGGATCAATTGTTGTAATATCTAATAAATAACTAACTAAACTACCCGCAGCACTTCCTCGTCCCGGACCAACAAAGATGTTTTGTTCTTTAGCATACCGAACATAATCTCAGACAATTAAAAAATAATCATTAAAACCCATCTTATTAATAACTGTTAATTCATAATTTAATCGTTCAAGATATGTTGCTTTTAATTTTGTAATCTTTTTTTGTGCCAAGGCTGTCTCACAGATTTCTCGTAAAAATTGTTGCGCTGATTGATTATCCGGGATTGGATAATGTAATAAATTATCAAAAATAGTACCTTTATGCAATGGAAAAAAATCAATTGTTGCAATAAAAGAATTAATATTATCAAAATATTGGTGATAAAGGTTTGACGGCGCTACTCAACCATAGAAATCTTGCAATTTACTCTCTTTAAATAAAGTCTGTGTTTTAATCGTATCAACAACTTTGTAGGCAGTAAAATCTTCACTAGTAAAATATTGCACTTTATTATTTCAAATAATTTGTTCCGCTGCTAGTAATGTTTGAAAAGAAGTTAATAACGATAAATTATCATTATTAATCCCTACATATAAATCAGTCTCTTGTTTTAAAATACTCTGTAGCGTTTGGTACAGGGCTCGTTGATAATTATCCGTTGTATAATTAATAATAATCTTAACATCAGCTGTTAAAAATTGTTTAATTTCATCTAATGTTAAAAGTTTTTTATGTTCGGCATTAATCATCATGATGGATGAAATTTCAACTAAATTAAAATAACCCTGTTGATTACGCGCGAATAAATTCATATTATAAGTAACATCATTAAATAAAATAGTAACATTTAAGCCAACGATTGGTTTAATTTTATTTTTTTGACAAAGTTGATGAAACTCATAAATCCCAAACATATTACTGTCACAAATTGCTAACGATGTTAAACCTGTTGTCATAGCATGATTAAAATATTTATCAAATGTAATTAAAGATGATAATAAACTATAACTTGTTCTAACATTTAAATAGGGAGTTGTCATCATTGTTACCTCGCTCTCCTTACATTTTAACGAAAAAAAAAATAAAAACCACAATTGTGGTTAATTTTTATAATTTAATTGCAATAATAATAATTAACAAGGCTAAAATACCAAACACCAAATAACGTCATATGCGGTTTTTTTCTTTACAATTTACAGTTATAATTTATGTACAATAATTATAACATTTTAAATATTTTAGGAGGTAAAGTGTGAAAAAATATGAAAGATTAGATTTTAATGAAAGAGTAAATTTGGAAAAATTAAAAGATAATGAATTATTTAAAAAAATGGAACAATTAATATTCGAAAAATTGCTAAGCAAATGAATAGAGATTCTAGAACTATTTGGCAAGAGTTAAATATGTTTGATAATATTAATGATTATAATGCTGCAAAAGCACAAAGAAATACATGATAAAAATAAAAAACAATGTCGTAAATATTCAATGTTAAATTCACAAGAATTAAGTCATTTTTCTAATGAATATAATAATTTTGGTCGTTCGCCACAAAATATTATTACTTCGTATGAATTACAATATAATGTAAAATTTGGTGTATGTTTTAAAACAATGTATAAATATATTAAATTAGGTTATTTTAATTTAAAAAAAGAAATGTTATATTTTAAAAATAAAAAAAGAAAAACAAAAAATGGGGAACAAAATGATAATCGTGGAAAATTACTTAATATTAGAGATTATAAGCAATTTTTAAATGATTATGGAAATGATTTAAGTTTTAGTGGAATTTGAAAAATGGATACTCTTGATTGTGATAATTTTTATTTGTTAGTTTTAGTAAATCGTAAATCAAAAATACTTTTTTATCATACTTTATTTAGTAAAAAGGCAAGTGTTGTATTAACAATTTTAATGAAAATGATTAAATAAATTGGTATTAGTAAATTTAGTTGTATTTTAACCGATAGAGGAAAAGAATTTTATAGATGAAAAACAATAGAAAAACACTTTAAAATAAGAGTTTATTTTTGTGATTCTGGTAAACCTCGCCAGAAAGGATTAGTAGAAAGAATAAATAGAGATATAAGGCGTTGATTGGCTCAAAATGAGCCATTAATTAATATTCGTAGTAGATTAAAATCTATTTTAGATATATTAAATACCATAATTAGACCTTGCTTGGAAAATTTTACATCAAGACAATATTTTAAAAAAATTTTTTAAATTAAATTAGTGTTTGTTAAGATTAGTAAAATTTATTTTTTGTTGTGTTTAATTTTATAATTTTAAAAATAAATATTAAAAATATTATTTTTAATTTAATATTTTTTGTAATTATTGTTTTTTATTTTTAATTTGTTATAATTTTATTAACTTTTTATGATTTAGTTTTACAGTATACAAGAACTAAATTAAAATGAGGAGGAAAGAAAATGAAAAAGTTATTAGCTTTTTTAGGATCTGTTTTAATAATTGCAGTCAGCGCTATATCTACGACAACATGCCATACTAAACAAAACGATGCATCGCTTGAAACTATTAAACGGGAATTAGAACAATATACTGAAATACCATTTTTAGCTTCATCATTAATGATAACAAACGAACAATTAGCTGAAGAGTTAGGGAATCGCCATACTTTAGAAAATTATAAATTAGTGATTAAAAATGATAAAACATTTGTTCAACCAAAAATTGTCGGTGGTAATGAGCAATCTAATACATTAGCTATCGCAGAACAACAAGAAGCCAAAGGCGATTTGGAAATTGTTAATGGGACTGCTAGCGTTAGTATTTTAAGAAAAGATAAAGAAGAATTATATATAATAATTCAATGAGTTGTCAATGAATTATTACATGTAAAAAATGCTGTTAACAAGATTAGTAGCACAAGTGATATAAAACAAAAAATTGATTTACCATTTCTACAGATTAAAGCAGGAATAAATCTAACTTTTGCTGACTTATATAGTTTTATCGGGCTTATTCCGTTACCAAAGGAAGAAATTATGAAAATTAATTTAATAAAAATTGCGGAATCTGATTTTATTTCAAAATTTGATAATGTATTAGAAATTATTACTAATAGTGTCAAAAATATCGGAGTCAATATTAACAGTTATCTTGATAAAGATATTTCTTTTAATAAAACAATTAAAGGGAAAGGAACAGTTAGAGATTTGTTACATAATGCTGCGCCTGATTTAATTGCGTTATTACAATGATTTGTTAAAGATGGAAAAGCAGAATGTGAAAAAACACATAATATAATTTTACCATTAGTTCAGTATTTATTATCACAAGTTAATTCAGACTTAAAAGCTAACATTAATGCTGCTTTTGGCGAGGGTGATTACTTTTATCAGAATACTGGGACAAATTTAGATAGTTTAGTATTTCACTTATTAGTTGGTTATAAAGCAGAATATGAAAAAACTGAAAGTAAATATCGAATATCGCTGGGATTTTTCGGAGAAATTGGCCAATGGATAGTTAAATCATTTTTTGGGTTAAAGCCAACTTTACTAGTCGGAAGTATTTTAGATATTTTTGTTTCAAAGAAAGATAAGCAAGGAATTGATAGTCTTAACTCTATTCTTCTGCAACCAGCAACATGAAAAGGAATTAAATCATACTTAAATTTATTTATTCCTAAAATTAACTTTTTTTTAGGACCATCATTAATGACTTATGCCGGATCTAATATTTTACGTGATTTAGGTGTAAGCAATACTGAGTTAAAAAGTAACGATGTTACAATGAACAGTGGGCGAGTTACCTTACAATTTAAAAATAAAGCACGGAACTGAGAAGACTTTACTGCTATTGTTTGTGAGAATGATAGCGTTAATTTAAACCAAATTTTAAATGCTGTTGATTTTAAATTAAGTTTTACAGATGTTAAATTTAAAGTTACAGCAAAAGTAAATGATAAAATTACTTATGAGACAAATGGAAAATCCCTCTTTGACATATGTTTTTCTAAATAATTTTTTTGTATACTGTAAAACTAAATCATAAAAAGTTAATAAAAGGCATCATGTACGATAAAGCTCTAAAAAACAACTCTTGTTAAATAAAAAGAGTTGTTTTTTATTTATAAAACAAAAATTATTAATTGATTCAGAGAAAGGACAACATCTTAAATTTTAAAATAGAAACTTTTTATCATAATTTTTGTTACCGTATTTAATTTGTGTTAGACATTTATTAAAAATCTTAGAAATCTTTACAAAGTGTAACTGTTTTTCTCCTATTTTAAGGTGTTGTCCTTTCTCTGCTTTAGTTAATTAATTTGCTAATAAATAAAAAACTTAATAAAGGAAGGAGTAAGTAATGGCAATTAATAAGCAACAAAAAATTTGCGATATTGATAACTGCTATAAAACAATATCGTTCATTACCGAAGAATTTGTATCAAATAGAGTTTTATGAACTTGTGAAAAACATAAAGATTTATTAAATCGAACAAAAGATAAAAAACAAAAGCGGTTTTATAAATGCTTAGAAAATTCAAAAATTATCTTTGATGATAAAACTGGTTCTTTTAAACTTAAATTTTATAAAACAACTTAATGTAGTGTGGAACGGTTATTTATTAATAATTAAGTACTAAATGGATTAAATAATTCATTTTCCACAGCCAGCCGCCGAGGCAAGTACTGAAATAGTGTATGAGGAAATATGTAAATCGGCGCTGGTTATATTTAACTAAGCGATAGTCGTGATAAGTGTATGGTCAACATCAAACGACAATAAATATTGAGATGATCACTTTATAAATAAATTTGCGATAGATATTACTTCTTAGAAGTGGCAGCGGTTTAAAACAAACCACAAAGGCAGCACTAGGCTCTTCAAGGTGCTAGTGAATTTATTTTAAAAACTGAACGTTTTGACCTGAAATGGTGCGGATGAAGAGAGAGAATTATCTGGTGTAAACAATAAAAAACAACTGTCGATTATTGAATAATATACCGCAACCGCTTACCCTCAAAGTGAAGCGGACGGCGAAGTAAATAAATAGATAAATACCTTAATTATATAACTAATTCTCGCTTTGGCACTTTCACTCGAGAGTGAGTGCCAGCGAATTAAAAAAAGAGAATTAAAAAAATTAATAAAATAATTTAACAAAGGGATATATATGAAAAAGAAAAAGTTAAATAAATACATAATTAATAAATTAAATCAAATAATGCTTAGAAGTTACCTTGTATTAGACTGCACCCTGTTTAGTAAGTATTAATAAAAGGTTTACAAACTTTCATTTATTATATATTTTTCTTTTTGGTTTGAATATCATTTATTTCATTTTTTAACATCATTAATATATTCATTATGAGATTTATAATTTTTATTATGAATTGTTCCTTTTTTAAGTAATGAATGAAAACTTTCAATAATAATGTTGTCTGCACAATGATAATTTTTACCCATTGAAATTATAATTTTGTTATCTAAATATTTACTATTGTAATCTTTAGATGTATATTGATATCCGTGATCTGAATGAATTATTATTTTATTTAAATCTTTTTTTATTTTTTTAATTTTATTAATTGCATCATTTAAATTATCAATTACAAGTTTGTTATTATTAAATTTTGATCATTTTACATCAATAATTTCTTTAGTATATCCATCAAGTATTGTTGATTGATAATGTTTTTTACCATTTCAAATTAAATAAGTTATATCAGTAAATAAAATTGAAAATCTTTCTTTAATATCATTAAAATTACGATTTACTAAATCAGGATATTTAATTATATTTTTATTTCTATTTTGTTTTATTAATATTTTTCTACGCATACGCTTTACATATTCAGCTTGAATATTATTTTCTTTCATAATTCGCAATACTTTCTTAGCATTATAAACAATGCCATAATCTTCTTTTAAATATTTGGTAATTCGACAATAACCAAATTGTTTTAAATTTTCTTCATAGACTTTTACAATATTTTTTAATGATTCGCTATCCTTACCATTACTTGAATAATTTTTATATTTATCTCAATAACTACGCTTTAAATCTGTTATATCAAGTAATAAATTTAGTGGATATTTATTAATGTTTTCTTTGATAAAAGATACAATTTTTCTTTTATTTAATTGTAAAAGTCATGAAGCTTTTTTAGTAATTCATACCTAACTTTGTAATAGTTTAAATCTCTTTTTTCAAATGATTCTTTTGGACCTTTATTGGTGTTTAAAATTCCTTTCTTAAAATTTTCATACCATGAAGCAACAATTTTTTTATTAATTTGATATTTTTTTGCAATAAAACTTATACTATTATTTTTAACCTCTTGTACTATTATTTTTCGAAAATATGCTGTATATTTATTAAATTTTTGTCCTTTTCTTGCCATATAAAAATGCACCTCCTTTAAAGTTTAGCAAAGACTTTTTTTCTTTACTTACTCTTTTGGGTGCAGTCTAGTTTTTTTTAATATTTATTTTTAAAATTATAAAATTAAACACAACAAAAAATAAATTTTACATCAAGACAATAATTTAAAAAAATTTTTTTAAATTATTGTCTTGATGTAAAATTTTCCAAGCAAGGTCTAATTATGGTATTTAATATATCTAAAATAGATTTTAATCTACTACGAATATTAATTAATGGCTCATTTTGACCCAATCAACGCCTTATATCTCTATTTATTCTTTCTACTAATGCTTTCTGGCAAGGTGTTTACCAGGATCACAAAAATAAACTCTTATTTTAAAGTGTTTTTCTATTGTTTTTCATCTATAAAATTCTTTTCCGCTATCGGTTAAAATACAACTAAATTTACTAATACCAATTTATTTAATCATTTTCATTAAAATTGTTAATACAATACTTGCCTTTTTACTAAATAAAATATGATAAAAAAGTATTTTTGATTTACGATTTACTAAAACTAACAAATAAAAATTACCACAATCAAGAGTATCCATTTCTCAAATTCCACTAAAACTTAAATCATTTCCATAATCATTTTAAAATTTATTATAATCTCTAATATTAAGTAATTTTCCACGATTATCATTTTGTTCCCCATTTTTTGTTTTTCTTTTTTTATTTTTAATATATAACATTTCTTTTTTTAAATTAAAATAACCTAATTTAATATATTTATACATTGTTTTAAAACATACACCAAATTTTACATTATATTGTAATTCATACGAAGTAATAATATTTTGTGGCGAACGACCAAAATTATTATATTCATTAGAAAAATAACTTAATTCTTGTGAATTTAACATTGAATATTTACGACATTGTTTTTTATTTTTATCATGTATTTTTTGTGCTTTTGCAGCATTATAATCATTAATATTATCAAACATATTTAACTCTTGCCAAATAGTTCTATAATTTCTATTCATTTGCTTAGCAATTTTTCGAATATTAATTGTTCCATTTTCCTTTTTAAATAATTCATTATTTTTTAATTTTTCCAAATTTACTCTTTCATTAAAATCTAATCTTTCATATTTTTTCATACTTTACCTCCTAAAATATTTAAAATGTTATAATTATTGTACAATAATTATAACATTTTAAATATTTTGGTAGTCAGAAAAAAGTTGAGGTTTTATAAAAATTATAAATAAAGTAATTAAATATAAATTAAAGTAATCGCTTATTAGAGCGATTTTTTTATTTGCATTATTAATCAGATAGTATCTTTAAAATTAAAAATTAACCTATTTTTTCCCTACAAATTAGTTAATTTTTATAATTTCCTTTCTGTGATTTATTATATTTTTTCGGTTCAACTACTAATAATATCATTTTTAATAAAGGTACTATCTGATGAATAATGCAATCTAAAACTTAATATTTTGATGCTTAAAGATGGATAACTCATCTATGGCACGAAGCCTTAAAGAAAGTATGAAAGCGATTGGATTTACTACTCCTATTTATTTCTTTAATTCTCGGCAAGATTAATCACTTGCGAAATGTCAGATCATGTGTTTTTTGGCTTGTTTTCATAAAAAGAGTGTTGTTAAACCGAAAAAAACAATATCGGACACTAAAAAAACAAGAGGGTTGGAACTCCAAAAGGTTATTTTCTTTATATAAAGTTGTCTAGGGATGGATGAAGCGTAATTAATAACTGGGTAAACTATTTTTTTGTTTATTTCCGTATGGGGGTAAACTCTATAAAAATATCCTATCTGCCGCCCGCTCACCTTCAAAGTGAAGCGGGCGGCGAAGTAATTAAATACTAAAATAAATTATTTACTAAATATCAAAATATTAACCAATAAAGGAATATTATGTTTTTTTACAGAAAGGAAAATATTTGATGAAAAAATGAAATAAAAAAAGTAAAAATAAATTACAAAAATTAATGATACGAGCTTATCCAGTAACGGTAAATGATATTAATGATGAAATTTGAGCAACAAATAAAAAGAATTAAGGAGTATAGATAAAATCCCAGAATATAAAAGTTTGTATATTAATAAAACTTGAAATGAAATAACAACATCTTTTGATTGAGTTAATTGTCAACCTATCAATTGTCATATTTCACATCATAAAAAGCATTATGATTTGCAATGTTTAGAATGAGCCAAAATGTACTTAAATTTATTTAAAGATAAGTGAGATGTTATTGCTTCTTATATGCAACATTACAAAATTAACGATATTTTAGATTTAGCTTCCGATGGATGAAAAATATTACAAATTAACCAAAAAATCAAAGAAATAAATTAAAATATATTATTGCAATTGACCCTGCTGGAATTGGACAAACTGGTATTATTATTTATAATGTTTTGCAAAAGAAAATAATTAATAATATTACTTTTAATTCCAAAAATGAAGAAGAAGCAATAAATAATATGTATTTAATATTAAATCAATTTAAAAATAAAATTTGATCTTATTTAAATAAAGTTATTGTAATAATTGAAGATTATCAACTAGACTGCACCCAAAAAAGTAAGTAAAGAAAAAAAGTCTTTGCTAAACTTTAAAGGAGGTGCATTTTTATATGGCAAGAAAAGGACAAAAATTTAATAAATATACAGCATATTTTCGAAAAATGATAGTACAAGAGGTTAAAAATAATAGTATAAGTTTTATTGCAAAAAAATATCAAATTAATAAAAAACTGTTGCTTCATGGTATGAAAATTTTAAGAAAGGAATTTTAAACACCAATAAAGGTCCAAAAGAATCATTTGAAAAAAGAGATTTAAACTATTACAAAGTTAGGTATGAATTACTAAAAAAGCTTCATGACTTTTACAATTAAATAAAAGAAAAATTGTATCTTTTATCAAAGAAAACATTAATAAATATCCACTAAATTTATTACTTGATATAACAGATTTAAAGCATAGTTATTGAGATAAATATAAAAATTATTCAAGTAATGGTAAGGATAGCGAATCATTAAAAAATATTGTAAAAGTCTATGAAGAAAATTTAAAACAATTTGGTTATCGTCGAATTACCAAATATTTAAAAGAAGATTATGGCATTGTTTATAATGCTAAAAAAGTATTGCGAATTATGAAAGAAAATAATATTCAAGCTGAATATGTAAAGCGTATACGTAGAAAAATATTAATAAAACAAAATAGAAATAAAAATATAATTAAATATCCTGATTTAGTAAATCGTAATTTTAATGATATTAAAGAAAGATTTTCAATTTTATTTACTGATGTAACTTATTTAATTTGAAATGGTAAAAAACATTATCAATCAACAATACTTGATGGATATACTAAAGAAATTATTGATGTAAAATGATCAAAATTTAATAATAACAAACTTGTAATTGATAATTTAAATGATGCAATTAATAAAATTAAAAAAATAAAAAAAAAGATTTAAATAAAATAATAATTCATTCAGATCACGGATATCAATATACATCTAAAGATTATAATAGTAAATGTTTAGATAACAAAATTATAATTTCAATGGGTAAAAATTATCATTGTGCAGACAACATTATTATTGAAAGTTTTCATTCATTACTTAAAAAAGGAACAATCCATAATAAAAATTATAAATCTCATAATGAATATATTAATGATGTTAAAAAATGAAATAAATGATATTCAAACCAAAAAGAAAAATATATAATAAATGAAAGTTTGTAAACCTTTTTATTAATACTTACTAAACAGGGTGCAGTCTAAAAAGTATTTTTTATTTACGATTTACTAAAACTAACAAATAAAAATTACCACAATCAAGAGTATCCATTTCTCAAATTCCACTAAAACTTAAATAATTTCCATAATCATTTAAAAATTGCTTATAATCTCTAATATTAAGTAATTTTCCACGATTATCATTTTGTTCCCCATTTTTTATTTTTAATTTGTTATAGTTTTATTAACTTTTTATGATTTAGTTTTACAGTATACAGTTCTTTTTTTCTTGTTGGTAAATCATATAAATAAGGTGGATCAGTTAATATTAAATCAACGCTATCATTTTCTAATGTTTTGATAAAAGATAAAGCATTAGTATTTGTTAACTTACCCAAATTAGTCTTAAATTATTTCATTAAATTATCATCCTATTTTTTTATTTTATTAATCTAAAATTATTAAATATTTTTTTAGCATTATTTTTTATATAATTTTAAGATATGTTTATCAAAAATATTTAATTTAATATATTTATATTATTTGTTTGTGATAGAGATTGAAATAAATATATTATTAATACTTTTTACTTACTTTTACTCTAATTTATTTATTAACAAATATGTTAATTTTGTTATTAACTAATTATTTATGAGAGAGTGAGAGAAATATTAATATTTTCTTTTTTTTATTTCTTTATATCTCTGTCTTTTAAATAAATATATTAAATATATAGTAAAAATAAATTTTGGCACATTTAAAATGTGCCAAAATAGTAAAAATTGGCACACTGAAAAATACTATTAAGTTTTCAAAGATCGTATATTAAATATTAATTTTTTAATAAGTAATTAAGTGTGCCAATAGAGATTAATATACCGAGACAGAGAAGAGACAACACCTTAAATTAGAATAAGAACAGGTACATTTTTTGTAAAGATTTCTAAGATATTTAATAAATGTGCAAACAACTTAAAGAGGACATCAAAAAGTTGTTATAAAGTTTTTTATTATATAAAAATAAGATGCTGTCTTTTCTCTGTTTCAATTAAATTAATCTATAATTATGGTTTTATAAATAAATAAACCATTTTAGTAAATGATTTATTATTCTACTCAATTTCTAAGTTTTTTAAAAACCCTTCTTTTCTTTATGCGACCGCTTTATTTGCATAATTTCAACCTCCTATAATATAATTAACTTAAAAATTAACTTAAAAAAAGTTAACTAAATTAATAGTTAACTTTTTATGATTTGGTATTTACAATTTACACTAATTAGGATTTTTATCATCATCAAAGAAAGGATTTTCGCCTTTTTTTGCTTGGCCTTCATTTCCCTCTTCCAGACCATTTTTCGCTGCTGCTTCCTCTTTTTCTCATTGTTTTGAATCTTGTCAATTTTTCTTAACAATAAAAATCCGTTCTTCAACACGAACAATTGATTCTGATACTGAGCAAGCAATTGTCCCAATAAAGACTGTTGGAAATCAGACATATCAGAAAATACAAATTTGCGATGAATTTAAAACTTTTGTATTAGCTAAAATTAAAAAAAATAAACTAATGGCAAAAATTAAGTATTGGCCAATATAAAAAAATTGTATAAAAATAATATGTTTTCGTAATAATTGAAAAGGTGTTTTTTTTAACTCATGAATACGAACTAAATGATAAATAATAAAAATAATAACAGCAAATCCGATTAAAATATAACCAATTTTATAACCTGTCACGGCTGGGATATCTCATTTTTGTAAGCCTAAAATTAGAAAAATTAATACTAGTGCGGTATATAAAATTATATTTGCAACACTAACTAGTGATTTAATCGATACTACTTTTGTCATCTTTGTCTTCTCCTATAATTCCTTTTCATACATAATTATTGCCAAAAGAGCAACTGGTGCTGTTTCTGCTCGCAGAATCCGTTCTCCTAATGAAACGGGATGATAACGATATGAAGATAAAACAGCAATTTCCGCTGGGGTAAAGCCCCCCCTTCTGGTCCAATTACAATTGTAATTGTTTTAAAATCTTGTTGTAAAAATTCTTTTGCCGAAACAGTTTCGGCAATTTTTTCATAACAAACAAGATTAATATCACTTTGATATTTTTTCAAAACTTTTAAGTCACTTTCAACATCATGAATCAATGGCACTTGATTCCGATAAGATTGCTCTGTCGCTTCTTTACAAATTTTTGTCCAACGTTCTATCTTCTTAACATTATTTTCACCTTTTAATTGTACCACACAACGGCTAAACTGAAAGGGAATTATTTCATTAACCCCTAATTATGTTGCTTTTTGTAACAAATAATCTCATTTTGTATTTCGAATTAATCCAGCAATTAAACGAACTTTAATGGGGCTCTTATGATTCTGATTTAATTTTGTAATTAATTTAAATAAATACTTTTGGGGTGGTTGTACTTCTAAGGTTGTTAAATAATGTTCACCATTATAAATACAAATAATTTGTTCTTGATCTCTTAAACGCAAAACTTGTTTAATTTGTTTAATATCATCTTCAACTAAACTAAAATAATTATCTTCTAAATTCTTGGCTACAAAACGATGCATTATTGTTCATCTCCTAATATTTCATTCATTATTTCATCTAATCTCTGATATAGTTCTACCAATGATTTGTTAGTTATTATTTTATAATCTAGTTTCATCTGTTTAAAAAAAGTTTCTTGAATTTTTAACAATTGTTTTGTTTGCGCCGCTGTTTGCTGATCACGAGCGTTAATCCTATCAATAATTATTTCTTCGCTAGTTGTAATAAATATTTTTGCTTTAAAAACAAGGTCTAATGTGTTCAACCCAATCGATTCAACTAAAAAATTTTGGTCTGGATGATTATTAATAATTGTCGTAATTTGTTGATTAATCTTTGGCCACAAATAATTATTTAATTTATTATTAGCAATTGCATCAGTAAAAATAATTGTTCGTAACAAGTCACGGTCAATAATCCCACTATGAACTATCCCGGGAAAAGTTTCTTCTAAAAAAGTTAAAACTGCTGGTTCTTGCACAATTTCTTTCGCAATTTTATCCGCATTTAAATAAGTAAAATGATATTTATTTTGCAAATATTCACATGCGCTTGTTTTTCCAGCGCCAATATAACCATAAACACCAATAATCATTATATTTAGTTCCTTTCAAAATACCGCTTGTTAAAAAATTAATTTAAATTTAATAAATCTTCTGCAACAATAACATCAAAAATAGCATCAGCAACAGCCATTGTCTCCAGTACTGTATAATGAATCCCATCATATTTAGTTTGATCTTCACAATGGGGATTTGCTGATAATTGTAAATTAACAACAGGGATTTTTAAATTTGCAAAATATTTTTGATAAGCAGTTGGTAATGATGTTAATAGGTCGCGCCATCATGGTAAGTAAGTGTAAATTGTAAATTCCAAATCATAAAAAGTTAACTATTAATTTAGTTAACTTTTTATGATTTGGAATTTACAATTTACAGGTTTTTCGCAACTAATTAATGATGTTGTACTTGTTGCTGTTAATCCGACTGCTCCTAAAATACTTAGCAACTTTTTCATATTTTTATCTCCTTATTTAAAATGTTATAATTTATGTACAATAATTATAACATTTTAAATATTTTAGGAGCAGTCGGATTAACAGCAACAAGTACAACATCATTAATTAGTTGCGAAAAACCAAATAATAGTGAAAACGGGGGGGTAATAAACCAGAAACCAAACCACAACAAGCACCAATTGGAAGTAATTGAATATTGTAAATTACGCGGGATAATTTATTCTTTACGTTTTAATTTGTATACTGTAAATACCAAATCATAAAAAGTTAACTATTAATTTAGTTAACTTTTTATGATTTGGTATTTACAGTATACAAATGATAAATTTATTAGTTCTTATAAAACAATAGAAATAAGTAATCTTAATAATTTACAAGTAGAATGTGGACAACCAGATATAGAAGATTTTATTCCTAATAGAAATATTTATTTATATGGTGGGATTAAAAATTGTAATAATTTATTATTTTCATTATTAGATTTATAATTAGAAGAAAGTGGTTATTCACAAACTGATAAAGTTAATTTCCCAAATACTTTTATAATAAAGGATACGAAAGAAATACCTATAAATGATGTTAAAACATTTACTACTGCTTATACTGATGGATTAGATGATAAGATTTATTTTAATAAATATAAAGCACCAGATATTAAGTATAAAGTATATTTTTCAACACAAATAACAAAATTAAAAAATAAAGACAATGACAAAATTAGAGAAACATATTTACAAGCATATTATACTAATGATATAAAATTTAAAATTAGATTTTCAAAAACATATCTTATTAATTTATCAATAGCAATTATATATAGTACTAGATGGTTTTGAGATAATAAAGAGTCAATTATTTTAGATGTTAATAACTCTATTTTAGGTATTAGAAATAAAAGTGATAGTCCTATTAAGATTACATTTAAACCAAGATAAAAAAAGAAAAAAGAGATTTAATTATTTCTTTTTTTATTCTCCGTTAACTTTTACTTTACCTTTATCATCAATAATTAAGTCGGGCACATTATCAGTTAAATTTCAACGATAAACTGATTTAAAACGATATCTATTACTAATTCATGGCGAAACAACACTTTTAGAACGGATAAAAAGTGTGTTAATTATATCATTTTGTTGATATCATTCTAAATTTAGTTTATAGTCTTCATCTTCATTTTTAGCATCAAGCTCTCTATTTGTATGTAATCTATCCACTAAAATATCATTTTTAAACTTGGTAATATTTCAATTTTTACTTTTTCATACAACACAATATCATTTATTATCACCTGTATTAAATGGTTTTTCTTGTGGTGCTATTCATTCTAAGTTGTTTTTAATAGTTTTATCTGTTGTATTTATTTTGTTTTCTTCTTTTAATTTTGCTAATTCTTCTTTTGTATATTCTTGTGGTCTATTACAAGCAATTAAACTTGTTGTGCTTGTTTCTATTAAAGCGATTGTTGCTAAAATACTTAATAATTTTTTCATATTTATCCTTTCTGTTTTATATATAATTTTGTTTGTTAATTTAATTAAAAATGAAAATAAAATTTGTTTATTTTCATTTATTTATAGTTTAATAAATTTTTTAATTTGCTTATTACTATTAAATTAATTATTTATAATATCAATATTAATTTTTTATACATACAAATTTTGTGTTTTTTCAATATTTTTTATTGCTCTATCCATATTTTTTAAAAATTGATCCTGATCTAATGAAACATACTTCATAGAAATTTTTTTAAATTCATTTTTATAATTTTCTAATGCTGTTTTAATTTTATTAATTTCAGTATCTTTTTTTGCAACTATAACTTGCAATTCTATAGCATATTGTTTCCATCATTCACCATGTTGACGATAATATTCTGCGTGGTGATGAGCTTCTGGTCCTTGTGGTCCAGAAATTGGCGATCAAGTTGGTCTTTTAACCCTTTTTAATATTTTTTCTTGTTTTTGATAAGGACTGGCAGCAATTGTTGTTGGTACAGCAGTTCCACTAATTGTTAAGACACTTAATAAACTAAGTAATTTTTTCATACTTGTTTTTCTCTTTTCTTAATCTTGAAACTTTATATCAAGATCTACCTGCATTATATATATATATATATATATATACAAGCAAAATTATGAATTATTTAATAAATTTATCTTTTAAAATAACTCTTATTACATGTTTTAAGTGCTAAATTAGCAATCAAAGATATTAAGTTTAGTTATAATATTTATATATTTATATATTTATAAAAAGTATTGTATTAGTAAAATGTTAGCATACAATTAAGTCATAAGTTTAATCTTTTTCCGTAAAAAAAGAGTTATGCTGACTTGTTAATCGAGCAAGAATAAAAAAAGAGGAGTTATATAAAATGGCACTTACAAAAGAACAATTAATAAAACAAGGTTTAAGTGAAGAGATTGCAGATAATATCTTAAATCAGTTTAATAATGAAGCAAAGCAAATTAGAGAAAGTATGCAAAAAAGCGAAGATGTTATATAGACTGCACCCTGTTTAGTAAGTATTAATAAAAAGGTTTACAAACTTTCATTTATTATATATTTTTCTTTTTGGTTTGAATATCATTTATTTCATTTTTTAACATCATTAATATATTCATTATGAGATTTATAATTTTTATTATGGATTGTTCCTTTTTTAAGTAATGAATGAAAACTTTCAATAATAATGTTGTCTGCACAATGATAATTTTTACCCATTGAAATTATAATTTTGTTATCTAAACACTTACTATTGTAATCTTTAGATGTATATTGATATCCGTGATCTGAATGAATTATTATTTTATTTAAATCTTTTTTTATTTTTTTAATTTTATTAATTGCATCATTTAAATTATCAATTACAAGTTTGTTATTATTAAATTTTGATCATTTTACATCAATAATTTCTTTAGTATATCCATCAAGTATTGTTGATTGATAATGTTTTTTACCATTTCAAATTAAATAAGTTACATCAGTAAATAAAATTGAAAATCTTTCTTTAATATCATTAAAATTACGATTTACTAAATCAGGATATTTAATTATATTTTTATTTCTATTTTGTTTTATTAATATTTTTCTACGCATACGCTTTACATATTCAGCTTGAATATTATTTTCTTTCATAATTCGCAATACTTTCTTAGCATTATAAACAATGCCATAATCTTCTTTTAAATATTTGGTAATTCGACGATAACCAAATTGTTTTAAATTTTCTTCATAGACTTTTACAATATTTTTTAATGATTCGCTATCCTTACCATTACTTGAATAATTTTTATATTTATCTCAATAACTACGCTTTAAATCTGTTATATCAAGTAATAAATTTAGTGGATATTTATTAATGTTTTCTTTGATAAAAGATACAATTTTTCTTTTATTTAATTGTAAAAGTCATGAAGCTTTTTTAGTAATTCATACCTAACTTTGTAATAGTTTAAATCTCTTTTTTCAAATGATTCTTTTTAACCTTTATTGGTGTTTAAAATTCCTTTCTTAAAATTTTCATACCATGAAGCAACAGTTTTTTTATTAATTTGATATTTTTTTGCAATAAAACTTATACTATTATTTTTAACCTCTTGTACTATCATTTTTCGAAAATATGCTGTATATTTATTAAATTTTTGTCCTTTTCTTGCCATATAAAAATGCACCTCCTTTAAAGTTTAGCAAAGACTTTTTTTCTTTACTTACTTTTTTGGGTGCAGTCTAATATAAAGAAAGATTTTTAATTTTATTTACTGATGTAACTTATTTAATTTGAAATGGTAAAAAACATTATCAATCAACAATACTTGATGGATATACTAAAGAAATTATTGATGTAAAATGATCAAAATTTAATAATAACAAACTTGTAATTGATAATTTAAATGATGCAATTAATAAAATTAAAAAAATAAAAAAAGATTTAAATAAAATAATAATTCATTCAGATCACGGATATCAATATACATCTAAAGATTACAATAGTAAATGTTTAGATAACAAAATTATAATTTCAATGGGTAAAAATTATCATTGTGCAGACAACATTATTATTGAAAGTTTTCATTCATTACTTAAAAAAGGAACAATCCATAATAAAAATTATAAATCTCATAATGAATATATTAATGATGTTAAAAAATGAAATAAATGATATTCAAACCAAAAAGAAAAATATATAATAAATGAAAGTTTGTAAACCTTTTTATTAATACTTACTAAACAGGGTGCAGTCTATAAGTTACACTTTGTAAAGATTTCTAAGATTTTTAATAAATGTCTAACACAAATTAAATACGGTAACAAAAATTGTGATAAAAAGTTTCTATTTTAAAATTTAAGATGCTGCCCTTTCTCTGAATCAATTAATAATTTTTGTTTTATAAATAAAAAACAACTCTTTTTATTTAACAAGAGTTGTTTTTTAGAGCTTTATCGTACATGATGCCATTTTAATGATTTTTTATGATTGTATACTGTAAAACTAAATAATTATAACTACATCCTTCTTTTAGATGTTCATTAACAATTTTAATAATTAATTCTTTACTTCTATGATTTTTTTTCATAATAAAATGCACGCCATTTCTAGTTTACACAAATGTTTTTATTTTTGTGTCTAACTATATAGGGGCATTCCACTATTATTTACTGGTTTAAAGTAACCATTTAACTTCAGTCCTTTTTCAAGTATTGTGGTTCTAAGGTTGTCATATCGTCAACTAAACGAAAATGTTTTTTTAGAGCAAGATAATTTTGCCCTAAATCCACAGCTTGTAAATCACAACGAAATTCATAATCTGGAAATTGTTTGGTAATTTCAAGACACGTTTCATAATCTAGCACTTGACTTGGAATTACTTCTGTTCCATTACTAACTACCGCAAAATAATGTTTTCCACCCCGCGCATCAAGCATTGAAATAACATTATCTAACCCCGCTTGGTAAATTAAAGTATTAATCGTATATACTTTAACCGCTGGATTAATTACTTTAATAGTTTTAACAATTGTCATTGGAATCCGTACACCAGTATAACTACCTGGCCCAGACGTTAAATAAAAATTATTAATATCTTGCAATTTTAATTGATGTTCACTTAATAACTGCATAATGGTTGGTAAAGTTGTTTCAGTATGACGACGAGCATTATTATGGTGGACTTGGCCAATAATTTTCTCGTCTTGTTCTAAAATTAAAATTAAGAAATCAGTACTAGTATCAATAAATAGATTTAACATCTTATCCTTCTTTTCCTAATGCTGCTGATAAATCCGGATTATTAGTTTTAATGGTAAAAAGACGTTCTTGGTCGTGTCCTACCTTAATGGTAATTTTAATTATCTCATACTTTGAACTTATTTGGTTACTAATTAATGCTGGTCATTCAATAATATTAATCCGATCGGGAAAATAGTCAAAATAGATTTTCCATTCTTCTTGCTGTTCTAATCCGGCTAAGCGATAACAATCCATATGATTAACACCAATATCGTCTTTTGTTGTATATTGCTGCATAATCAAAAAGGTTGGTGAAGTAACTGATTCAGTTACTCCTAAAACTTGTAATAAATATTTAGTAAAAGTCGTCTTCCCAACAGCTAACGGGCCTTCTAATAATAAACATAAATTACGCTGTAAAAATGGTGCAATTTTTTCAGCTAAAATTTTTGTTGCTATCTCATCTTTAACAATTATTTTCATCAATAACTCACTCTCTTTTATTATTATATATAGGAATTAATTATTGTGCTAGACTTTTAAAAAAATATGTAATAATTAAAGTGCAGAAAAATTAGAAAGATTGTTATAAAAAATGAAAGATATTTTAATTATTGGGGCTGGCCCTGTTGGTTTGTATGCGTGAAGTTGCTCCGGGATGTTAGGATTAAGTGGTTATGTCATTGAAGGAAATGACAACCCTGGTGGTCAACCTTGAGAATTGTATCCTGAAAAACCACTATACGATATGCCTGGTTTTAAAGAAATTAAAACAAAAACTTTTATTGAAAATTTAATGCAACAAGCTGAAACACACACCGGGCAAATAACATACGTTGGCAAAACTAATTTACAAAGTGTTACGGAAACAAAAGATGGGTTTACCATTACCCTAACAACAAACCAAATCCTCACTGTTAAAACAATTTTAATTACAAGTGGTAATGGTGTGTTCACCCCAATTCGCTTAGAGAATCTTGATCCTGTCCAAATATATGATAATTTATGATATGCTGTTAAAAATCCAACTCTGTTGGCAAACAAAAAGATTGTTATTCTAGGAGGTGGTGATAGCTCTGTGGACTGGGCAAATCATCTTGTTGAAGATAATATTAGTAATGATGTAACAATTGTTCATCGCCGTGAACTATACCGTGCAAAAGAAAGCAGTGTTCAAAAGTTACAAAAAAATAAAGTGAAGGAATTAAAACCTTATCATGTTGAAGCGGTTGACACAAATAATAATAAAATTACTACTTTAAGAATTTCCAACAAAACAATCAAGGAAACATTAACAATTAATGCTGATTATTTTATTGTTCAATATGGGGCAAAAGTTATGCCAACAATGTTACAACAATTTACATTAGCAACAACCCCAATGCGAAAAATCATTATTCAACCAAATGGTCAAACTAGTCATCCCCACATATTTGCCGCTGGAAATAGTGTCTATTATGAAGGGAAGTATTACAATATGGTAACTGGTTTTGGTGAAGCTATTAATGCACTCTATAATATTACTAAAATCATTCATGGGCAAAAATATCACCCTGGATATTTAAGTGCTGTATATTGTAAAACTAAATCATAAAAAGTTAATAAAATTATAACAAATTAAAAATATTGTTTTTAATTTGTTATAATTTTATTAACTTTTTATGATTTAGTTTTACAATATACAGCACGGAATTCAGGGTATATTTGTTGCTAGTAGTAAACCAAAAGTAGATATGAAGATTGATATTCCACGATTAAAATTATCTAAAATAGGATTAGTATTTACAATTTACAGTTTGTAATTACTTACTATTTGTTTGTAGGTGTTATACTTGTTGAAGAAGGACTAGTTTTATTGGCACGAATTTCCCCAATTCCTTCTAATAATCAAATTAATGAACCAATTATAGCGATTAATTCACCAACAACAATTACTCATGTTGAAACTTCTTTTGTTGAAGTAATAATTGCTCCAATCACTCCAACAACTGCAATAGTAATAAAAATAATTCCTGCAACTAGTTTACCGATTTTATGTCGAATAAAGGTTGTAATAAAAATAAATAAGAAAGCTGTAATTAAAATAATTGCGCCATTATCGCCACCAGTATTATGAAGATCAAAAAGTTTTGTGTTAACATGAACGCTTGGAAAAGAATTTAAAATTGCCAAGATAAATAATCAAAACCCAGAAATTCAAAGCATTACTTTTTGGAATGTTACAGCAATTTTAATTGTTGCATATTTCATTTTTGCCATTGTTTTCCTCCTTAACTATAACATTATTTATATTATAACTTAGTTTTAAAAATATTGGTGATAAATTAAATAATTCGTAAGAGGCGTCCTGTACGATGAACCGGCAAAAAACAATTTTTGTGAGATTGTTTTTTGCCGGTTCATCGTACAGGACGCCTCTTATAAATACTAATTTTCATTATATAATTTAACTATGAAAAATGGGGGAAGTATGGAACAAAAAGCAGTTATTACGTTAACAGTGAAAGCAAATGATGTTAATCAAACGATTTTTAATTTCATTAAAAAAATGTTTCAAATAACTCCTTTATCAGTTATTTACAAGTTATTCCGCAATAAAAAAATTAAGGTAAATAACAAAGTAGTAAAAAAGCGAAACTATAAACTGCAGTTAGGGGATCAAATTCTTATTTTCGATAAAAATTTAGTTGTCACAGAGCGCCAACAACAAACAACTATTCTTGATGCAAAATTATTACCATTACAAGTTGTTTATGAAGATAAAAACATTTTAGTGGTTGATAAACCCCATGGTGTTGAAATGCATTCTAATTTTCATGTTTCGTTAGATGCAATGGTTCGTAATTATTTAATGCAAAAACAAGAATATCATCCTCAGGATAAACAATCTTTTGTTATTTCACATGTCCATCGCTTAGATAAATTAACGCGTGGCTTAGTTCTATATGCTAAAAATAAAATTACTTTAGATTTATTATTAACAAAAATTAATCAAAAAGAATACATTGAGAAAAATTATTTAGCGAAATGTGAAGGGATTATTTCCGAAGATGACTTTATTTTAACGGGTTATTTGTGTAAAGATGAGCCTAATCAAAAAATGGGTTTTACTAAAATTTCCCAACCAATAGCAAAGGCAGTTAGCACGCATTTTATCGTTCAAGAGCGATTGGCAAATGCGACTTGATTAGAAGGAACATTAATAACTGGTCGGAAACATCAGATTCGAGCATCGTTAAGTTATTTCCATCATCCGGTTGTTAATGATATTAAATATGGGGCGAAACAAATAACAAAAGCTTATATGATTGCCTTATATGCAACAACATTAAGTTTCCATAACTTACCAGATCATTTAGCGTATTTAAATGAAAAGGTTATTAAAATCTCAGAAAATATTATAAAATAAAAACATTAGAAACGAGGTAAAGTAATTGTCAACAAGAAAAGGAATTTTTAGTATTTTAATTGGGGCTTTTACTTCGTTAATTGGAACATGTTTTCAATTTACGCTAATGTATTTATTAATTCGTAATTATGGATCACAATTAAACGGGTTTGTAAAGAATAGCGTGGCGATTGTCTCTTTTTTAGGAGCAGTAGCGGGTGATTTAGACTGCACCCAAAAAAGTAAGTAAAGAAAAAAAGTCTTTGCTAAACTTTGACTAGACTGCACCCAAAAAAGTAAGTAAAGAAAAAAAGTCTTTGCTAAACTTTAAAGGAGGTGCATTTTTATATGGCAATAAAAGGACAAAAATTTAATAAATATACAGCATATTTTCGAAAAATGATAGTACAAGAGGTTAAAAATAATAGTATAAGTTTTATTGCAAAAAAATATCAAATTAATAAAAAAACTGTTGCTTCATGGTATGAAAATTTTAAGAAAGGAATTTTAAACACCAATAAAGGTCCAAAAGAATCATTTGAAAAAAGAGATTTAAACTATTACAAAGTTAGGTATGAATTACTAAAAAAGCTTCATGACTTTTACAATTAAATAAAAGAAAAATTGTATCTTTTATCAAAGAAAACATTAATAAATATCCACTAAATTTATTACTTGATATAACAGATTTAAAGCGTAGTTATTGAGATAAATATAAAAATTATTCAAATAATGGTAAGGATAGCGAATCATTAAAAAATATTGTAAAAGTCTATGAAGAAAATTTAAAACAATTTGGTTATCGTCGAATTACCAAATATTTAAAAGAAGATTATGGCATTGTTTATAATACTAAGAAAGTATTGCGAATTATGAAAGAAAATAATATTCAAGCTGAATATGTAAAGCGTATGCGTAGAAAAATATTAATAAAACAAAATAGAAATAAAAATATAATTAAATATCCTGATTTAGTAAATCGTAATTTTAATGATATTAAAGAAAGATTTTCAATTTTATTTACTGATGTAACTTATTTAATTTGAAATGGTAAAAAACATTATCAATCAATAATACTTGATGGATATACTAAAGAAATTATTGATGTAAAATGATCAAAATTTAATAATAACAAACTTGTAATTGATAATTTAAATGATGCAATTAATAAAATTAAAAAAATAAAAAAAGATTTAAATAAAATAACAATTCATTCAGATCACGGATATCAATATATATCTAAAGATTATAATAGTAAATGTTTAGATAACAAAATTATAATTTCAATGGGTAAAAATTATCATTGTGCAGACAACATTATTATTGAGAGTTTTCATTCATTACTTAAAAAAGGAACAATCCATAATAAAAATTATAAATCTCATAATGAATATATTAATGATGTTAAAAAATGAAATAAATGATATTCAAACCAAAAAGAAAAATATATAATAAATGAAAGTTTGTAAACCTTTTTATTAATACTTACTAAACAGGGTGCAGTCTATAAGTTACACTTTGTAAAGATTTCTAAGATTTTTAATAAATGTCTAACACAAATTAAATACGGTAACAAAAATTGTGATAAAAAGTTTCTATTTTAAAATTTAAGATGCTGCCCTTTCTCTGAATCAATTAATAATTTTTGTTTTATAAATAAAAAACAACTCTTTTTATTTAACAAGAGTTGTTTTTTAGAGCTTCATCGTACATGATGCCATTTTAATGATTTTTTATGATTGTATACTGTAAAACTAAATAATTATAACTACATCCTTCTTTTAGATGTTCATTAACAATTTTAATAATTAATTCTTTACTTCTATGATTTTTTTTCATAATAAAATGCACGCCATTTCTAGTTTACACAAATGTTTTTATTTTTGTGTCTAACTATATAGGGGCATTCCACTATTATTTATTGGTTTAAAAGTAACCATTTAACTTCAGTCCTTTTTCAAGTATTGTGGTTCTAAGGTTGTCATATCGTCAACTAAACGAAAATGTTTTTTTAGAGCAAGATAATTTTGCCCTAAATCCACAGCTTGTAAATCACAACGAAATTCATAATCTGGAAATTGTTTGGTAATTTCAAGACACGTTTCATAATCTAGCACTTGACTTGGAATTACTTCTGTTCCATTACTAACTACCGCAAAATAATGTTTTCCACCCCGCGCATCAAGCATTGAAATAACATTATCTAACCCCGCTTGGTAAATTAAAGTATTAATCGTATATACTTTAACCGCTGGATTAATTACTTTAATAGTTTTAACAATTGTCATTGGAATCCGTACACCAGTATAACTACCTGGCCCAGACGTTAAATAAAAATTATTAATATCTTGCAATTTTAATTGATGTTCACTTAATAACTGCATAATGATTGGTAAAGTTGTTTCAGTATGACGACGAGCATTGTTATGGTGGACTTGGCCAATAATTTTCTCGTCTTGTTCTAAAATTAAAATTAAGAAATCAGTACTAGTATCAATAAATAGATTTAACATCTTATCCTTCTTTTCCTAATGCTGCTGATAAATCCGGATTATTAGTTTTAATGGTAAAAAGACGTTCTTGGTCGTTTCCTACCTTAATGGTAATTTTAATTATCTCATACTTTGAACTTATTTGGTTACTAATTAATGCTGGTCATTCAATAATATTAATCCGATCGGGAAAATAGTCAAAATAGATTTTCCATTCTTCTTGCTGTTCTAATCCGGCTAAGCGATAACAATCCATATGATTAACACCAATATCGTCCTTTGTTGTATATTGCTGCATAATCAAAAAGGTTGGTGAAGTAACTGATTCAGTTACTCCTAAAACTTGTAATAAATATTTAGTAAAAGTCGTCTTCCCAACAGCTAACGGGCCTTCTAATAATAAACATAAATTACACTGTAAAAATGGTGCAATTTTTTCAGCTAAAATTTTTGTTGCTATCTCATCTTTAACAATTATTTTCATCAATAACTCACTCTCTTTTATTATTATATATAGGAATTAATTATTGTGCTAGACTTTTAAAAAAATATGTAATAATTAAAGTGCAGAAAAATTAGAAAGGTTGTTATAAAAAATGAAAGATATTTTAATTATTGGGGCTGGCCCTGTTGGTTTGTATGCGTGAAGTTGCTCCGGGATGTTAGGATTAAGTGGTTATGTCATTGAAGGAAATGACAACCCTGGTGGTCAACCTTGAGAATTGTATCCTGAAAAACCACTATACGATATGCCTGGTTTTAAAGAAATTAAAACAAAAACTTTTATTGAAAATTTAATGCAACAATCTGAAACACACACCGGGCAAATAACATACGTTGGCAAAACTAATTTACAAAGTGTTACGGAAACAAAAGATGGGTTTACCATTACCCTAACAACAAACCAAATCCTCACTGTTAAAACAATTTTAATTACAAGTGGTAATGGTGTGTTCACCCCAATTCGCTTAGAGAATCTTGATCCTGTCCAAATATATGATAATTTATGATATGCTGTTAAAAATCCAACTCTGTTGGCAAACAAAAAGATTGTTATTCTAGGAGGTGGTGATAGCTCTGTGGACTGGGCAAATCATCTTGTTGAAGATAATATTAGTAATGATGTAACAATTGTTCATCGCCGTGAACTATACCGTGCAAAAGAAAGCAGTGTTCAAAAGTTACAAAAAAATAAAGTGAAGGAATTAAAACCTTATCATGTTGAAGCGGTTGACACAAATAATAATAAAATTACTACTTTAAGAATTGCCAACAAAACAATCAAGGAAACATTAACAATTAATGCTGATTATTTTATTGTTCAATATGGGGCAAAAGTTATGCCAACAATGTTACAACAATTTACATTAGCAACAACCCCAATGCGAAAAATCATTATTCAACCAAATGGTCAAACTAGTCATCCCCACATATTTGCCGCTGGAAATAGTGTCTATTATGAAGGGAAGTATTACAATATGGTAACTGGTTTTGGTGAAGCTATTAATGCACTCTATAATATTACTAAAATCATTCATGGGCAAAAATATCACCCTGGATATTTAAGTGCTGTATAATGTAAAACTAAATCATAAAAAGTTAATAAAATTATAACAAATTAAAAACAATATTTTTAATTTAATATTTTTTGTGATTATTGTTTTTTATTTTTAATTTGTTATAATTTTATTAACTTTTTATGATTTAGTTTTACATTATACAGCACGGAATTCAGGGTATATTTGTTGCTAGTAGTAAACCAAAAGTAGATATGAAAATTGATATTCCACGATTAAAATTATCTAAAATAGGATTAGTATTTACAATTTACAGTTTGTAATTACTTACTATTTGTTTGTAGGTGTTATACTTGTTGAAGAAGGACTAGTTTTATTGGCACGAATTTCCCCAATTCCTTCTAATAATCAAATTAATGAACCAATTATAGCGATTAATTCACCAACAACAATTACTCATGTTGAAACTTCTTTTGTTGAAGTAATAATTGCTCCAATCACTCCAACAACTGCAATAGTAATAAAAATAATTCCTGCAACTAGTTTACCGATTTTATGTCGAATAAAGGTTGTAATAAAAATAAATAAGAAAGCTGTAATTAAAATAATTGCGCCATTATCGCCACCAGTATTATGAAGATCAAAAAGTTTTGTGTTAACATGAACGCTTGGAAAAGAATTTAAAATTGCCAAGATAAATAATCAAAACCCAGAAATTCAAAGCATTACTTTTTGGAATGTTACAGCAATTTTAATTGTTGCATATTTCATTTTTGCCATTGTTTTCCTCCTTAACCATAACATTATTTATATTATAACTTAGTTTTAAAAATATTGGTGATAAATTAAATAATTCGTAAGAGGCGTCCTGTACGATGAACCGGCAAAAAACAATTCTTGTGAGATTGTTTTTTGCCGGTTCATCGTACAGGACGCCAAATATCGTAAATATATTAAAGATTATAATTTACAATATTTTTATAATTCCAATACAAAACAGTATCAATTTGATAGTTATTCATTTGGTGTGGATTATGCCAATGGTAGTGAAGACCATACGGTATTTTTATTTAGTGGTTATAAAATTAATGAAAATAATGAATATGATAAATATTTAATTGAAGAAAATGTTGTTACCCCAAAAAATGTCATGAATTTAAATGAAATAGTTGAACATTACGGGCAATGAATAATTAATACATTTGATAAATTTGATGGTTTTGAATATGCTACATTTCATTATGATATTAATGCCCACGACTTTATACAAAAACTACAAGAATATATTTATCCTTATTTAGGTTATAAAATTAAAATATTTAAAGCCAAAAAACACCAAACATCTCTTAATAAAGAAGCAGGCATAATCAATCGTGTAACATGAATAAGAAAAATGTTTGTTCAAAGTAAAATATATGGCATGTTAGATAATTTTCCATTTTTATATAGGTGCATTAGTGAATTAAGGTTTAGTGATACCAAAACAAACACACCCGACAGTAAAATATGTACCACGACCCATATGATGCTTTGTTTTATGGTTCTTATCCGTATCATTTTAAAATGGGCATATAAAAATACATTTTATATTTTTTTGGGTTTTGGGCGAGCGGTTGATTTTCTTAAATTTTTGTGATAAAATGACTTACAAGTTAAAAAAATTTTGAGGTTCTTTCAAACAAATTTGGGTAACCTTTATAAAATTCTTCGCTTAACGCTTAGAATTTTTCCCAAGTATTTTGAAAAGCGCGGCAAAAGTTTTTTTAAACTTTAAGGCATTTTTCACAAAACTTATGAAAATCACCACGAGCCCAGATTAGTACAATATAATCACAATAATAATCATATATAATTCAACTTCCTTCTAAAATAGATTTAAAAATGCTTGACTTGCATATATATATATATATATATATAATGTCAATAGATCTTGATAAAAAGTTTCAAGATTAAAGAAAGGAAATTATACAAAATGAAAAAACTTTTAAGTTTATTAAGTGTATTAACTATTAGTGGAAGTGCTATACCAACAACAATTGCCGCTAGTTCTTATAAAAAACAAGAAAATATTAATAAAAATATTAATTTGCAAACAAATAATTTAAAAAGAATAAAAAGAACTACAATTGCAGAAAGTGGTAAGCTTTATTGAGTTGATAATAATAAACAAACTATAACAAATAATGCGTATTTCCTTAGTTATATTCAAGTTCCTATTCTTTCAATAAGTTTAGTGCCTAATGCATCAAGTTCAAACGCTGCTGATGTTTGAATTGCAACTGAAAATGGAGTTTACTATCGAAAAAACAATAGAGAAGAAATTGGGCAAGTTGCTGGCTTAAATTAAGCAATACAAGATATAAAAGTTGATAATAATGGAGAGGCCTGAATTATTACTGAAAATTATAAAAACAGAAGTAAAAAAGGTAAATTAAATCAAAATTTTTATACTACATCAAGTTTAAAAATTGATTATGAAACTAATAATGATTATGAAATTTCTATAAACGAAATTATATAAAATTTGGTTCAAAATAATATTTTAATTAACCTTATTCCAAATACAACCACTTTTGAAGATAGATTACTAGGTTTTAATACTTCTTATGCAAATGATTTGTCTAGAATTGTTATCATGCCTATAAATAATGATAGTAATGATAATTATAGAAGTGAATTAGTTTTTTTATCAACACATTTGTATCTTCAAGGTTTTATTTTAATAAATAGAAATAATGAAAGTGACAGAAGATATTTTCATTTTAGTGATGCTCAAATTCCGCGCTTAGATGATATTGATACTAATAATACCTATGATTTAAATTTTGATGGAGATTATGGTACTCTTGGTAGAAATGGAGAAATTAGCTGAGATAGTATTGTTAATTCATATAATCAAATTAATAATATGTTAACAAATAGAGAAATAATCCTTGATAATAATACTCACAGGATAAGATATAATAATGGTGATAATTTTATGAGAATAAGCTTACGTAGTATTTTATTAACATCAACAGAAGCTATCCGTACAGGAAGTATACGTAATATGATTCAAAATTTAAGAACAAGACAACAAAATAATCCAAGGCCAACAGTTTCTTGATCAAATGATATAAATAATATAGTTATAAATTGAGATCAAAATTCAAGAAATCAAAATACACGTAATGCTAATAATATTAATGTTATTAGTACAACAGCACAGACAAATCAAGAACTTAATAATTGTCAACCTTCTACAAGTGGTATAAGAAGAAGGGACAGAAATAGAGTACCAAGAAAAATACAAAACTGTTTACAAATTACTTCAATCGGTATCTTAAAAAGAGATAGTACTCTTAGTTCTTATGTTAAAAGCAGGATCTAAATATATAGGAACAACTGACGGTGTTTATTTTCAATATCAAGAAGGATCTTTACAAGATTATGAATTAACTAGAATTAATAATTTAAATGAAGGTGTAAAATATATTAGTATTGATAACCAAGGTAGTACATATGCGATGACATATAGTGGAAAACTTTATTATATTCCAGCAAATAGTTGTGATGCATCTCAACTTAATTTTCCTCAAGATGGTAATATAAATATTATAAAAGCAACCTTTATTTTAACTTTAGAAAAAGATAGTACTCTTAGTTCTTATGTTAAAGCAGGAAGTTTATGAACTGGATTTCAAAATGGTATTTGTTTTAAATATCAAAGCAATGGTAATGTAGGAAAAATAAAAAATTATATAAATAAAAATGAAAGTATAAAATTTATTGACATTGATCATGAGGGTGGTGCATATGCGATGACATATAGTGGAAAACTTTATTATATTCCAGCAAATAGTTGAGATGCAAGAGAAATTAAAGTTCCTAACAATGAAAAAGTTAGTTCTGTAGCCGCTATAAAAACTTTTAATCATGTAAGTTATTTTTATATTGGAACAACTGATGGTAATATTTATGAAATGAATAAAGATGGATATTCTCACAAAACTATTATTGGTAATATAAATAAAAAAGAAATTAAATCAATTTACATTAATTATAATAAAAAAAATATATATATTGTAACAAATAATAGTAATGTTTATATAATTAATAGTAATTTTTTAAATAATTAAACAAAAAGTATAAAATGAAAAAAATAATAACTATTTTAGGAACAATCACTTTAATTGGAACAAGTACAGCAAGTTTAGTTGCTTGTAATACACCACAATATACAGAAAAAGAATTATCAGATTTAAAAGAAAAAAATAATATAAAAACAAAAGATGGGGTTTTAGAATGAATAGCACCACAAGAAAAACCATTTAGTCAAGTTGATAATAAATATTATTTTGTAGTATGGCGTGGTGATAAAAATGCTGGTTGAAAAATTGCTTTATTTAAATTTGAAAATACTAATGTCACAAATATTGATCAGTATGGTAAATACATTATTCAATATAGCGTTAAACAAGGATATAATTCTGGATTAATGTTGGTTGAAAAAAGAAATCCTGGAAATGTATTAATTAAAAGATGAGAAGATGATAATAAACAAGAATATTTTAAGTCTCTTTATCGTTGAAATAATGATAGTGAGCCAAATATAGATGTTAAAAATAAATTAAAAAGTTATTTAGATTTATAAATCTAAATAACTTTTTATATTTCTAATATAATCAATGATAATTTTTCATTATTTTTATTAAATAATTGTAAATTATTAATATTAATTTGTTCTTTTTCTGTAAAAATTGTAATATCATAATTTCCATAACCCCATGTGCCTGATAATTCAATTTTATTTAAAACAAATAGTTTTTCGTGTTTATAAAAAGTTATTTTAATACTATCCTCAACTAAATCTTTAGTCATACTTATTCAAACTGCTTTAGAATAAAGTAATCTATATCATTGTGAAAAATAGTTTAAATATTCTTCTATTTTTTCGTTAGAAACAATTAAATTAGTTAAATATTTACCATATTCTCCATCAGATAATTTGATTTCTGCTGGAATAAGGGAAGGAATATTGTTTGTTTCTAATTCATTTGTTATGGATAATCAATTAAAATAATTTGAGTCTAATTGATAAATATGGTTTTCTGAAATATCTTTGTTTTTAACAGTTAATTTAATATCATCATCTTTTGTTTTTATATTATTTTTTTCTTTTAAATTTAATTCTGTAATTCGACCTGTTTTAGGTGAGATAAATGGTGTATTTGGCTCACTATCATTATTTCAACGATAAAGAGACTTAAAATATTCTTGTTTATTATCATCTTCTCATCTTTTAATTAATACATTTCCAGGATTTCTTTTTTCAACCAACATTAATCCAGAATTATATCCTTGTTTAACGCTATATTGAATAATGTATTTACCATACTGATCAATATTTGTGACATTAGTATTTTCAAATTTAAATAAAGCAATTTTTCAACCAGCATTTTTATCACCACGCCATACTACATAATAATATTTATTATCAACATTATTGAATAATTTATCATTTGAATAAACATCTTCTCAATAATTTATTGGAATTGACGGAGTGTATCCACCAGTAAAATTAAAATATGATGAATTTAATTTAACTTTACAATGTTCAAATTCTCAATACCCAGTTTCTAGTTCTCTTGGATTAGATATTAATTCAAAATAATAAGGAGAAAACAATTTAACATCGTCATTATAACCTTTATTAATTGCGTATTTACTATATGTATAATTTGATAACATATAGATAATTTGTTTAAATCTTTTGACAGCATTATCATTTAAAGAAGTAAAATTATCTAATTTTCAGTTTTCAAATAAACCATCAATGACATCTTCGGATTTTTGTCCTTCGAATTTTTGACGTAGTTCAGCCGCTTTATTAGTGGGGTTACCTTTTTCATTGTATTTTGCACCTTGAAATTTACGGTCATAATTATAACGATATGTTAGATAATTTAACAAAACAATATTTAATTTTTTAACATCTAATATATCTAATATATCTTTACCTTGAATATAGTTTTTGGCAATCCTTCATGGTAAAAAACTTTCGGTAAATCAATATTGAAATATTCGTACACTGGGATTTGTTTCAATCGGCATTGATAATAAAGGCACTAAACTAGCATTTTGAACTATTGATGATGGATAAGAATATACACCATTGACATTACCTCAGCATTTAATATTTCCAAATAACATTGCTTTAGGATATTTAATTTCAATCCCAGTAAAAACTGTATCTTCTGACAATGATTTTTGTAATACTAAATGAATACTATTCTGATTTTTTCACTTAAAATCAGTTATTTTAACTAAGTGCATAGATTTAATAATATCAATTCCGTATGGCGAATAAGGGCGTTTGTATTCTTCGATGATATAACATTCATTTTTGTTATTTTCATTAATCGGTTCATTGATAGATACTATTTTTAAATCTAATGTTTCTAAAAATGCTTTGTCTTGTTTTGACATCTCATTAATTAAAATATCTTTTTCATCAATCATTACATAACTTGTGCTATTATCTTGAATTGTAGTATTTTGTTGAATTTGTAATTTAAAATTAAATTCACTAATTTCATAACCAGTTATTTTAATATATTCATCTTTGTCAATAAAACCTATTTTAACGCTATTTTGCGAGTAGTTTAAGGTTGGTTTTTGCTTTGTCTTAACAAGATTATTAATTTTATAAATATATAAGGTTCTCGCGCGATCTTCGGTAAATAATTGTTCTAAATCAGGGTCACTGTACTGCGATTGATTAGCAAAATCTAATGGAATATTATCAATTGAATAATCAATTGGTTCATCATTTGTTAATTGTGCTAACATTTTTTCAGATGGTTTTAACATTATTCTTGTTCTCCTTTTTCATTAGGCATATTGATAATAGTTTCGTTGTTTTTTAATTGTCTGTTTAAAGTAGCATTTACTGGTAAGTGAACATCAACAATTAACTCATCAATATTTTTAATATTAAATGTTCTATTATTTAAAATCGCATTGTCATATTTAATTAACTTAATAATAAACTCAGTTAATTTAATTTCTCTGATATATATCATTTGTTCATAAGAGGCGTTTGTTTGAATATTAACTCCCGCAACTTCTGCTTGGGTTTGTTGAGCCCCTTTAGCAATAGATGGAACATGATGACGATTTATTTTATAGTAATTAGTTAATAATCAATCATATATTTTAGTTAATTGTTCACCTTTAAAATTACCCGCAATATAGTCTACTGATTGAAAATTACTATCGGGGTCTCCTTCAACTAATAACAAGTCATTTTCAATAAATGAAGCTAACATTTTGCTAATTTCTTGGTCAACAACACCAGTCACGCCATTAGTATTAATGGTAAATTTACCACTATTTAATAATGGGTCTAACATTATCTTTTCAGCAATAATATCTAAAAAATAGTCAAAATAGATTTTCCATTCTTCTTGCTGTTATAATCCGGCTAAGCGATAACAATCCATATGATTAACACCAATATCGTCCTTTGTTGTATATTGCTGCATAATCAAAAAGGTTAGTGAAGTAACTGATTCAGTTACTCCTAAAACTTGTAATAAATATTTAGTAAAAGTCGTCTTCCCAACAGCTAACGGGCCTTCTAATAATAAACATAAATTACGCTGTAAAAATGGTGCAATTTTTTCAGCTAAAATTTTTGTTGCTATCTCATCTTTAACAATTATTTTCATCAATAACTCACTCTCTTTTATTATTATATATAGGAATTAATTATTGTGCTAGACTTTTAAAAAAATATGTAATAATTAAAGTGCAGAAAAATTAGAAAGATTGTTATAAAAAATGAAAGATATTTTAATTATTGGGGCTGGCCCTGTTGGTTTGTATGCGTGAAGTTGCTCCGGGATGTTAGGATTAAGTGGTTATGTCATTGAAGGAAATGACAACCCTGGTGGTCAACCTTGAGAATTGTATCCTGAAAAACCACTATACGATATGCCTGGTTTTAAAGAAATTAAAACAAAAACTTTTATTGAAAATTTAATGCAACAAGCTGAAACACACACCGGGCAAATAACATACGTTGGCAAAACTAATTTACAAAGTGTTACGGAAACAAAAGATGGGTTTACCATTACCCTAACAACAAACCAAATCCTCACTGTTAAAACAATTTTAATTACAAGTGGTAATGGTGTGTTCACCCCAATTCGCTTAGAGAATCTTGATCCTGTCCAAATATATGATAATTTATGATATGCTGTTAAAAATCCAACTCTGTTGGCAAACAAAAAGATTGTTATTCTAGGAGGTGGTGATAGCTCTGTGGACTGGGCAAATCATCTTGTTGAAGATAATATTAGTAATGATGTAACAATTGTTCATCGCCGTGAACTATACCGTGCAAAAGAAAGCAGTGTTCAAAAGTTACAAAAAAATAAAGTGAAGGAATTAAAACCTTATCATGTTGAAGCGGTTGACACAAATAATAATAAAATTACTACTTTAAGAATTTCCAACAAAACAATCAAGGAAACATTAACAATTAATGCTGATTATTTTATTGTTCAATATGGGGCAAAAGTTATGCCAACAATGTTACAACAATTTACATTAGCAACAACCCCAATGCGAAAAATCATTATTCAACCAAATGGTCAAACTAGTCATCCCCACATATTTGCCGCTGGAAATAGTGTCTATTATGAAGGGAAGTATTACAATATGGTAACTGGTTTTGGTGAAGATATTAATGCACTCTATAATATTACTAAAATCATTCATGGGCAAAAATATCACCCTGGATATTTAAGTGCTGTATATTGTAAAACTAAATCATAAAAAGTTAATAAAATTATAACAAATTAAAAACAATATTTTTAATTTAATATTTTTTGTGATTATTGTTTTTTATTTTTAATTTGTTATAATTTTATTAACTTTTTATGATTTAGTTTTACAATATACAGCACGGAATTCAGGGTATATTTGTTGCTAGTAGTAAACCAAAAGTAGATATGAAGATTGATATTCCACGATTAAAATTATCTAAAATAGGATTAGTATTTACAATTTACAGTTTGTAATTACTTACTATTTGTTTGTAGGTGTTGTATTTGTTGAAGAAGGACTAGTTTTATTGGCACGAATTGCCCCAATTCCTTCTAATAATCAAATTAATGAACCAATTATAGCAATTAATTCACCAACAACAATTACTCATGTTGAAACTTCTTTTGTTGAAGTAATAATTGCTCCAATCACTCCAACAACTGCAATAGTAATAAAAATAATTCCTGCAACTAGTTTACCGATTTTATGTCGAATAAAGGTTGTAATAAAAATAAATAAGAAAGCTGTAATTAAAATAATTGCGCCATTATCGCCACCAGTATTATGAAGATCAAAAAGTTTTGTGTTAACATGAACGCTTGGAAAAGAATTTAAAATTGCCAAGATAAATAATCAAAACCCAGAAATTCAAAGCATTACTTTTTGGAATGTTACAGCAATTTTAATTGTTGCATATTTCATTTTTGCCATTGTTTTCCTCCTTAACTATAACATTATTTATATTATAACTTAGTTTTAAAAATATTGGTGATAAATTAAATAATTCGTAAGAGGCGTCCTGTACGATGAACCGGCAAAAAATAATTTTTGTGAGATTGTTTTTTGCCGGTTCATCGTACAGGACGCCTCTTATAAATACTAATTTTCATTATATAATTTAACTATGAAAAATGGGGGAAGTATGGAACAAAAAGCAGTTATTACGTTAACAGTGAAAGCAAATGATGTTAATCAAACGATTTTTAATTTCATTAAAAAAATGTTTCAAATAACTCCTTTATCAGTTATTTACAAGTTATTCCGCAATAAAAAAATTAAGGTAAATAACAAAGTAGTAAAAAAGCGAAACTATAAACTGCAGTTAGGGGATCAAATTCTTATTTTCGATAAAAATTTAGTTGTCACAGAGCGCCAACAACAAACAACTATTCTTGATGCAAAATTATTACCATTACAAGTTGTTTATGAAGATGAAAACATTTTAGTGGTTGATAAACCCCATGGTGTTGAAATGCATTCTAATTTTCATGTTTCGTTAGATGCAATGGTTCGTAATTATTTAATGCAAAAACAAGAATATCATCCTCAGGATAAACAATCTTTTGTTATTTCACATGTCCATCGCTTAGATAAATTAACGCGTGGCTTAGTTCTATATGCTAAAAATAAAATTACTTTAGATTTATTATTAACAAAAATTAATCAAAAAGAATACATTGAGAAAAAGTATTTAGCGAAATGTGAAGGGATTATTTCCGAAGATGACTTTATTTTAACGGGTTATTTGTGTAAAGATGAGCCTAATCAAAAAATGGGTTTTACTAAAATTTCCCAACCAATAGCAAAGGCAGTTAGCACGCATTTTATCGTTCAAGAGCGATTGGCAAATGCGACTTGATTAGAAGGAACATTAATAACTGGTCGGAAACATCAGATTCGAGCATCGTTAAGTTATTTCCATCATCCGGTTGTTAATGATGTTAAATATGGGGCGAAACAAATAACAAAAGCTTATATGATTGCCTTATATGCAACAACATTAAGTTTCCATAACTTACCAGATCATTTAGCGTATTTAAATGAAAAGGTTATTAAAATCTCAGAAAATATTATAAAATAAAAAAATTAGAAACGAGGTGAAGTAATTGTCAACAAGAAAAGGAATTTTTAGTATTTTAATTGGGGCTTTTACTTCGTTAATTGGAACATGTTTTCAATTTACGCTAATGTATTTATTAATTCGTAATTATGGATCACAATTAAACGGGTTTGTAAAGAATAGCGTGGCGATTGTCTCTTTTTTAGGAGCAGTAGCGGGTGGTTTAGACTGCACCCAAAAGAGTAAGTAAAGAAAAAAAGTCTTTGCTAAACTTTAAAGGAGGTGCATTTTTATATGGCAAGAAAAGGACAAAAATTTAATAAATATACAGCATATTTTCGAAAAATGATAGTACAAGAGGTTAAAAATAATAGTATAAGTTTTATTGCAAAAAAATATCAAATTAATAAAAAAACTGTTGCTTCATGGTATGAAAATTTTAAGAAAGGAATTTTAAACACCAATAAAGGTCCAAAAGAATCATTTGAAAAAAGAGATTTAAACTATTACAAAGTTAGGTATAAATTACTAAAAAAGCTTCATGACTTTTACAATTAAATAAAAGAAAAATTGTATCTTTTATCAAAGAAAACATTAATAAATATCCACTAAATTTATTACTTGATATAACAGATTTAAAGCGTAGTTATTGAGATAAATATAAAAATTATTCAAGTAATGGTAAGGATAGCGAATCATTAAAAAATATTGTAAAAGTCTATGAAGAAAATTTAAAACAATTTGGTTATCGTCGAATTACCAAATATTTAAAATAAGATTATGGCATTGTTTATAATGCTAAGAAAGTATTGCGAATTATGAAAGAAAATAATATTCAAGCTGAATATGTAAAGCGTATGCGTAGAAAAATATTAATAAAACAAAATAGAAATAAAAATATAATTAAATATCCTGATTTAGTAAATCGTAATTTTAATGATATTAAAGAAAGATTTTCAATTTTATTTACTGATGTAACTTATTTAATTTGAAATGGTAAAAAACATTATCAATCAATAATACTTGATGGATATACTAAAGAAATTATTGATGTAAAATGATCAAAATTTAATAATAACAAACTTGTAATTGATAATTTAAATGATGCAATTAATAAAATTAAAAAAATAAAAAAAGATTTAAATAAAATAACAATTCATTCAGATCACGGATATCAATATATATCTAAAGATTATAATAGTAAATGTTTAGATAACAAAATTATAATTTCAATGGGTAAAAATTATCATTGTGCAGACAACATTATTATTGAGAGTTTTCATTCATTACTTAAAAAAGGAACAATCCATAATAAAAATTATAAATCTCATAATGAATATATTAATGATGTTAAAAAATGAAATAAATGATATTCAAACCAAAAAGAAAAATATATAATAAATGAAAGTTTGTAAACCTTTTTATTAATACTTACTAAACAGGGTGCAGTCTAAAGTTAGCAAAGACTTTTTTTCTTTACTTACTCTTTTGGGTGCAGTCTATTTCACGATTATCATTTTGTTCCCCATTTTTTGTTTTTCTTTTTTTATTTTTAAAATATAACATTTCTTTTTTTAAATTAAAATAACCTAATTTAATATATTTATACATTGTTTTAAAACATACACCAAATTTTACATTATATTGTAATTCATACGAAGTAATAATATTTTGTGGCGAACGACCAAAATTATTATATTCATTAGAAAAATTACTTAATTCTTGTGAATTTAACATTGAATATTTACGACATTGTTTTTTATTTTTATCATGTATTTCTTTGTGCTTTTGCAGCATTATAATTATTAATATTATCAAACATATTTAACTCTTGCCAAATAGTTCTATAATTTCTATTCATTTGCTTAGCAATTTTTCGAATATTAATTGTTCCATTTTCCTTTTTAAATAATTCATTATCTTTTAATTTTTCCAAATTTACTCTTTCATTAAAATCTAATCTTTCATATTTTTTCACACTTTATCTCCTAAAATATTTAAAATGTTATAATTTATGTGCAATAATTATAACATTTTAAATATTTTAGGAGATAAAGTGTGAAAAAATTGCTAAGTATTTTAGGAGCAATCGGATTAACAGCAACAAGTACAACATCATTAATTAGTTGCGAAAAACCAAATAATAGTGAAAACGGCGAGTAATAAACCAGAACCCAAACTACAACAACGACCAGTTGGAAGTAATTGAAAGTTAATTGAAGATTGTAAATTACGCGGGATAATTTATTCTTTACTTTTTAATTTCAATATCATTTGCAATCTTATTGACAGTATTAATAACAATATCTTTACCATACTTTTTTTACTAACGACCGCAAAATTAAATATTGCTTTATTTGCATAATTTCAACCTCCTATAATTAACTTAAAAATTAACTCATAAAAAGTTAATTAAATTAATAGTTAACTTTTTATGAGTTGGTATTTACAATTTACAATTTAATATTTTTTGTGATTATTGTTTTTTATTTTTAATTTGTTATAATTTTATTCTTTAAACCACCATTTCTGTTACGCGTAATTCACGAATAACAGTAATCACAATATCTCCTGGAATTACTTTTTCTTTTTTAACTTTTTCCTTAATATCAAGCGCAATTTTATGGGTACGAGCATCATCACTAATAACTGGATTAACAATAATCCGAATTTGACGTCCAGCTTGTAAAACATAAACCGATTGAACTCCGAGTACTGTTTGACAAATTTTTTCCAGCTCATTCATCCGCACAATATAATTTTCAATAGTATTATTACGGCTACCTGGTCGCGCAGCAGATAATGTATCAGCGGCGGAAACTAGAACCGAATACGGATTAGTTGTGGGACCTTCACCATGATGGGAAGCAATCGCATTAATAATGATTGGATGTTCATTACATTTTGTCGCAATTTTAACTCCTAATATCACATGACTTTCTTTCGTTTCAAAATCAACGGCTTTCCCAATATCATGTAATAACCCTGCACGCATTGCCACGGTAGGATCTAATCCTAGTTCACTCGCCATTATTGCGGCTAATTTTGCTACTTCAACAGAATGTAATAAAACATTTTGGCCATAACTAGTTCGATATTTTAAAATTCCAAGGTGTCGAATTAATTCAATATTTAAATTATCAATTGCCAATTCAGCAACAACTTCTTTTCCCGCTTCAAGAATTGTCATTTCAATTTCTTCTTGTTCTAATTTAATTGTTTCTTCAATGCGATTTGGCTGAATACGACCATCAAGCAATAATTTTTCTAAAGTTTTTTTCGCAATTTCCCGACGAATAGGATTAAAAGATGAAATCTGCACAACATTTGGCGTGTCATCAATAATTAAATCAACCCCCGCTGCAATTTCAAATGTTCGAATATTACGACCATCTTTCCCAATAATTCGTCCTTTCATATTATCATTTTCTAAATAAATTGAAGTTATTGTTTTTTCTGCCACAACTTTCACCGCATAACGCTCAATCGCCGTTGTAATAATATTAAGGGCTGTTTCTTTGGCATTAATTTTCACAGTATTTTCAGCATTTTGTAAGAATTCACCAATTTCCTTTTGATAACGATCACTTATTTCTTTAAAAAGAATATCTTTTGCTTCTTCAAGTGAATATCCAGAAATTTTTTCAAGTTGATGAAGATTGCGCTCTACCATTTCTTGATAATAGTTAATCTTTTCTTGCAATTCTTCTTTCTTGCGAAACACTTCTTGCTCTTTACCATTTAATACTTCTTCTAGCTCAACAATTAAACGTTCTCTATTTACTAAGAATTTTTCGGTCTCCAAAAATTCTTCACGTTTGCGAGTTAATTCATCTTTCATTTCTTGTCTAATTTGTGCTGCTTCAACCCGCCCATCGGCTTTAACAACATTAATAATTTTTTTTGCTTTTTCTTCTGCTTGTTTAATTTTTAATTTTGTTTTTTTGTTTAATTTAAATCTAAGATATTTTTCAACTAAATACCCAAGAAAGTAGGAACCTATTGCCACAGCAATGACGATTACTACTCATACGTGTGTATGCATAATTATTTCTCCTTTTGTATACTGTAAAAATAAATCATAAAAAGTTAATGAAATTATAACAAATTAAAAATAAAAAACAATAATCACAAAAAATATTAAATTAAAAACAATATTTTTAATTTAATATTTTTTGTGATTATTGTTTTTTATTTTTAATTTGTTATAATTTCATTAACTTTTTATGATTTATTTTTACAGTATACAATTTACAAATAAACTAAAATTGGAATAATAATCGCCGCTGAAATTAAATCATTTAAACCAATAAAGACATAATAGAAAATTGGATTACCAGTGGCCTGGCTAACCCCATACCCAATTCCAATTAATGGTAAAATAACTAAAATTGAGCGTAAACTACTAGTAAAGGTTGCTAAAAACGAACGATTAATTCCTTGGAATAAAGTTAGCGCAATATATGTTACTGAACAAAACGGATAAGTCATAAAGTTTAAAACAATTCATCAACGATATTTAGTTGCCGTTTCTTCTGGTAAAGCAAATAACATCACCATATCTTTCCCAAAAATAATAAAGAGAACTAACATTAACGAAAATCAAATAATAATTAATAAACTAACGCGTTTTAAAATTTCTCAAATCCGGGCATTCTTTTTCGCCCCATAATTATAAGCAATAATACTGCGGGCCCCTTGCGTTACACCAATTCCCGCTGATAATACTAATGTCATTCATGGCACAATTGAAGAATAAAGTTCTTGTAACACGGTAACCCCATTGTGCTCGCCTTGGTTTGGCAACTGAATAATAAGGGATATTGCAACATACGAAGTAACAACTAAAGCAGCATTATTAATGAAATTTGGTAACCCTGCTTTGGCAAAATTCGCAATATTTTTCCCTTCAATATGAAATAAATCACTTCAATAAAATTTTGAATAACTATTCTTTGTTTTAAAAACAATAATAAATCCTCAAATTACTTGCACTGTTCACGAAAAAACAGTTCCTAACATTGCTCCTGACATTCCAAGATGACAAACTCGCATAAAGAAAATTGCAGTAGCAACATTAATTAATAATGAACTTAAAATCATAATTATTACTCATTTCATTCGGCCTTCACTACGAATTAATGACATAAAATAATAACTTAAAAACAACATTGGGGCCGCTGCTAACATTGGAAATGAATATTCCCAACATAAACTTTCGGTAATTGGATTATAATGTTTACCCATTTGTGAAGTAATAAAAACAGCATTTCATCCTGGAAAGACAATACAAAAAATAACAAATGCTACTAATATTGAAAAAAGAAATGTTACGGAAAAGCCATTCCCAGCAATTCGACGCATCGCTGGAATATCACGTTGCCCATAAGCAATTGAAAAGTTCATTGCACAACCCATTCCAATCATAATACTAAATGATCATTGTAAATTATATGTTTGTGAAGCGTATTGGGTCGCAACATTAATAAATGACCGCATGTCCGCTAATGGTATTTTTGTAACATTAATATTTTTTAAACGATTATATGCATCAATATAAAATTGCTCGTGAATTAAATCCAGTGCCGCAAATGATAAAGCTAAACTTTTATCAACAATATTATATAATCCTTGTATAACCATTATAAAAACTGTGGGAATACAAAAGTACGCTATTGTTTTTCAAGGTTTTTCAAATCGTAATTTTTTTTCACGATTGGTGAAAACTTCTGACAATTTAATTTTCCTCCTTATAAAAAAATAAAAAACCTTATAATATAAAGTAATTTTTAAAACTACATTAATAATCCTCATTTCTAATTATAGCTCAAAAAAATATTTTACGTAGGTTTTTTATTAAAAACTTGGAAATTAATTAGCTAAAGCACTTGCTTTTCCAAAATTTTTATTAACTTTTTATGATTTATTTTTACAGTATACAATTTACAAATAAACTAAAATTGGAATAATAATCGCCGCTGAAATTAAATCATTTAAACCAATAAAGACATAATAGAAAATTGGATTACCAGTGGCCTGGCTAACCCCATACCCAATTCCAATTAATGGTAAAATAACTAAAATTGAGCGTAAACTACTAGTAAAGGTTGCTAAAAACGAACGATTAATTCCTTGGAATAAAGTTAGCGCAATATATGTTACTGAACAAAACGGATAAGTCATAAAGTTTAAAACAATTCATCAACGATATTTAGTTGCCGTTTCTTCTGATAAAGCAAATAACATCACCATATCTTTCCCAAAAATAATAAAGAGAACTAACATTAACGAAAATCAAATAATAATTAATAAACTAACGCGTTTTAAAATTTCTCAAATCCGGGCATTCTTTTTCGCCCCATAATTATAAGCAATAATACTGCGGGCCCCTTGCGTTACACCAATTCCCGCTGATAATACTAATGTCATTCATGGCACAATTGAAGAATAAAGTTCTTGTAACACGGTAACCCCATTGTGCTCGCCTTGGTTTGGCAACTGAATAATAAGGGATATTGCAACATACGAAGTAACAACTAAAGCAGCATTATTAATGAAATTTGGTAACCCTGCTTTGGCAAAATTCGCAATATTTTTCCCTTCAATATGAAATAAATCACTTCAATAAAATTTTGAATAACTATTCTTTGTTTTAAAAACAATAATAAATCCTCAAATTACTTGCACTGTTCACGAAAAAACAGTTCCTAACATTGCTTCTGACATTCCAAGATGACAAACTCGCATAAAGAAAATTGCAGTAGCAACATTAATTAATAATGAACTTAAAATCATAATTATTACTCATTTCATTCGGCCTTCACTACGAATTAATGACATAAAATAATAACTTAAAAACAACATTGGGGCCGCTGCTAACATTGGAAATGAATATTCCCAACATAAACTTTCGGTAATTGGATTATAATGTTTACCCATTTGTGAAGTAATAAAAACAGCATTTCATCCTGGAAAGACAATACAAAAAATAACAAATGCTACTAATATTGAAAAAAGAAATGTTACGGAAAAGCCATTCCCAGCAATTCGACGCATCGCTGGAATATCACGTTGCCCATAAGCAATTGAAAAGTTCATTGCACAACCCATTCCAATCATAATACTAAATGATCATTGTAAATTATATGTTTGTGAAGCGTATTGGGTCGCAACATTAATAAATGACCGCATGTCCGCTAATGGTATTTTTGTAACATTAATATTTTTTAAACGATTATATGCATCAATATAAAATTGCTCGTGAATTAAATCCAGTGCCGCAAATGATAAAGCTAAACTTTTATCAACAATATTATATAATCCTTGTATAACCATTATAAAAACTGTGGGAATACAAAAGTACGCTATTGTTTTTCAAGGTTTTTCAAATCGTAATTTTTTTTCACGATTGGTGAAAACTTCTGACAATTTAATTTTCCTCCTTATAAAAAAATAAAAAACCTTATAATGTAAAGTAATTTTTAAAACTACATTAATAATCCTCATTTCTAATTATAGCTGTAAATTGTAAATACCAAATCATAAAAAGTTAACTATTAATTTAGTTAACTTTTTAAGTTAATTATAGGAGGTTGAAATTATGCAAATAAAGCAATATTTAATTTTGCGGTCGTTAGTAAAAAAGTATGGTAAAGATATTGTTATTAATACTTACTAAACAGGGTGCAGTCTACAATTTAATGAAAATGATTAAACAAATTGGTATTAGTAAATTTAGTTGTATTTTAAAACCGATAGAGGAAAAGAATTTTATAGATGAAAAAGAATAGAAAAACATTTTAAAATAAGAATTTATTTTTGTGATCTTGGTAAACCTCGCCAGAAAGCATTAGTAGAAAGAATAAATAGAGATATAAGGCGTTGATTGGGTCAAAATGAGCCATTAATTAATATTCGTAGTAGATTAAAATCTATTTTAGATATATTAAATACCACAATTAGACCTTGCTTGGAAAATTTTACATCAAGACAATATTTTAAAAAAATTTTTTTAAATTAAATTAGTGTTTGTTAAGATTAGTAAAATTTATTTTTTGTTGTGTTTAATTTTATAATTTTAAAAATAAATATTAAAAACAATATTTTAATTTAATATTTTTTGTGATTATTGTTTTTTATTTTTAATTTGTTATAATTTTATTAACTTTTTATGATTTAGTTTTACAGTATACAATTTAATAAATCTTTATGTTTTTCACAAGTTCATAAAACTCTATTTGATACAAATTCTTCGGTAATGAACGATATTTTTTATAGCAGTTATCAATATCGCAAATTTGTTGTTGCTTATTAATTGCCATTACTTACTCCTTCCTTTATTAAGTTTTTTATTTATTAGCAAATTAATTAACTAAAACAGAGAAAGGACAACACCGTAAAATAGGAGAAAAACAGTTACACTTTGTAAAGATTTCTAAGATTTTTAATAAATGTCTAACACAAATTAAATACGGTAACAAAAATTGTGATAAAAAATTTCTATTTTAAAATTTAAGATGCTGTCCTTTCTCTGAATCAATTAATAATTTTTGTTTTATAAATAAAAAACAACTCTTTTTATTTAACAAGAGTTGTTTTTTGGAGCTTCATCGTACATGATGCCAAACTTAAAAATTAACTTAAAAAAATTAACTAAATTAATAGTTAACTTTAGACTGTATCCAAAAAAGTAAGTAAAGAAAAAAGTCTTTGCTAAACTATAGACTGCACCCAAAAAAGTAAGTAAAGAAAAAAAGTCTTTGCTAAACTTTAGAGGAGGTGCATTTTTATATGGCAAGAAAAGGACAAAAATTTAATAAATATACAGCATATTTTCGAAAAATAATAGTACAAGAGGTTAAAAATAATAGTATAAGTTTTATTGCAAAAAAATATCAAATTAATAAAAAAACTGTTGCTTCATGGTATGAAAATTTTAAGAAAGGAATTTTAAACACCAATAAAGGTCCAAAAGAATCATTTGAAAAAAGAGATTTAAACTATTACAAAGTTAGGTATGAATTACTAAAAAAGCTTCATGACTTTTACAATTAAATAAAAGAAAAATTGTATCTTTTATCAAAGAAAACATTAATAAATATCCACTAAATTTATTACTTGATATAACAGATTTAAAGCGTAGTTATTGAGATAAATATAAAAATTATTCAAGTAATGGTAAGGATAGCGAATCATTAAAAAATATTGTAAAAGTCTATGAAGAAAATTTAAAACAATTTGGTTATCGTCGAATTACCAAATATTTAAAAGAAGATTATGGCATTGTTTATAATGCTAAGAAAGTATTGCGAATTATGAAAGAAAATAATATTCAAGCTGAATATGTAAAGCGTATGCGTAGAAAAATATTAATAAAACAAAATAGAAATAAAAATATAATTAAATATCCTGATTTAGTAAATCGTAATTTTAATGATATTAAAGAAAGATTTTCAATTTTATTTACTGATGTAACTTATTTAATTTGAAATGGTAAAAAACATTATCAATCAACAATACTTGATGGATATACTAAAGAAATTATTGATGTAAAATGATCAAAATTTAATAATAACAAACTTGTAATTGATAATTTAAATGATGCAATTAATAAAATTAAAAAAATAAAAAAAGATCTAAATAAAACAATAATTCATTCAGATCACGGATATCAATATACATCTAAAGATTATAATAGTAAATGTTTAGATAACAAAATTATAATTTCAATGGGTAAAAATTATCATTGTGCAGACAACATTATTATTGAAAGTTTTCATTCATTACTTAAAAAAGGAACAATCCATAATAAAAATTATAAATCTCATAATGAATATATTAATGATGTTAAAAAATGAAATAAATGATATTCAAACCAAAAAGAAAAATATATAATAAATGAAAGTTTGTAAACCTTTTTATTAATACTTACTAAACAGGGTGCAGTCTACTTTTTGTGATTTGGTATTTACAATTTACAGACAAAAATACATCTTAGTTCATTTGTAATGACTAACATGTGTTGTATTATTGGCAATAAGCTATTTTGCTCGTTTCATTGAGTTCATAACTTTTTTAATATCTGCTTCCGAAGGTTTTCTCCCCATTTGCATATACATTGCCCGAATTTGTTTTTCAGTAATTGGGGGATTATCACGCAATTGTTTTTGAACAATCTTTTTAGTAATTAAAAATCCTAAAAACCCACCAATAACAAAAGCACCAATCCCTATAATAAGTCCTCCTCATCAAGGCATTTTTATTGTCCTCCTTTTTCTCGTAATAATTAAGTAATTATTATAATAATTCTTATAATATTTTAACATATTTTTTAAAATAAGTCTTATTTCTCCGTGCTAATTTTAAAACCCGATTAGCCAGAACTCCCCTCCCCTATTTTACTAAAAATCTTAGCGGGTAGCAGGAAACTGCATAATCTGGGTTTTATTATTTTAATTTAAGGCCTAATTCATCCAGTTGTTTTACATCAACTGGACTTGGTGAAGATGTCATTGGGTCAGTTCCCGCGGCATTCTTGGAAAAAGCAATTACATCCCGAATTGACTCACTATTTGTTAAAATCATTGCTAAGCGGTCAATACCAAAGGCAATTCCCCCATGTGGTGGGACACCATAATTAAAAGAATTTAAGAATCAACCAAACTTACTTTCAATTTCGGCTTTTGATAATTGTAAAGATTTAAACATGCGTTCTTGGATTTCACTTTGATGAATTCGAATGCTCCCCCCGCCAATTTCATACCCATTTAAAACAAGATCATAAGCATCAGCTCGTGCAGTGACTAGTTGTTGATCAAAGTTATCTAAAAAGACTGCGATTGGAGCTGTAAAAGGATGATGCGTTGCTTCATAACGTTGTGTTTCATCTGATCATTCATATAATGGCCAATTAACAATTCATAAGAAATGATATTGATTAGGTGGAATTAAATCAAACATTTTCGCTAAGGCAACCCGAACTGCGCCTAAAGCTTGACAAGTAATGGTTTTTTCATCACTGACAAAAAAGAATGTCCCTGCTTGGTTGTTACTTTCCTGTAATAACTTTGTTTTTTCTGCCGCACTAAGAACTTTCGCCAAGGGCCCTTCTCAATTACTATTTTCTTGTTTAACTCATGCTAATCCTTTTGATTTATTTTGTTGGGCAATGCGGGTTAATTCCTCAACTTGTTTTTTTGTTACTAACTGGGGAATAAAAATTCCTTTTAGACTCATTCCTTCTTTTAAAGCAGTGGCAAAGATTGTAAAAGTAGTTTTATTAAAAATGGCACTAGCCTCAAATAATTTTAAATCATAACGAGTATCGGGTTTATCAGTCCCATATGTTTCAATTGCAACATCATAATCCATTTGGATAAATGGCGTTTTAATATTAACTTGCATTACATCATGCATAATTGTTTTAAATAATGTTTCTACTAACTTAATAATATCGTCTCGCTCAACAAAACTCATTTCTAAGTCTAATTGGGTAAACTCTGGTTGACGATCACTTCGTAAATCTTCATCACGAAAACATTTGGCAATTTGAAAATATTGGTCAAAGCCAGCTAACATTAATAATTGTTTAAATAATTGCGGTGATTGCGGTAAAGCATAAAAATTATGTTGATTTAATCTTGATGGTACTAAAAAATCACGAGCCCCTTCTGGCGTTGATTTATTTAAGATTGGTGTTTCAATATCAATAAATTTCTGGGCTTGTAAAAATTGGCGAATGGTTTGAATTAATTGATTACGTAGCATAATTTTTTGTTGCATTATTGGTCGGCGTAAATCTAAGTAACGATACTTCATACGAACATCTTCTAAAGCATCAGTAACATCATTAATAATTAATGGTGGCGTTTGTGCTTTTGATAAAATGGTAATATTATTCGCAACGATTTCAATTGCTCCCGTTGGTAATTCAGGGTTTTTACTTTTACGTTCAATAACAACCCCTTCCACACTAATAACAAATTCATTACGAATGGTATTAATCATTTCATATTGTTGGTGCTCTGGATGAACAACAATTTGGGTAATCCCCTCACGATCACGTAAATCCAAGAAAATAATGCCACCTAAGCGCCGATTCTTCGCTACTCAACCAGTTAAAATTACTTTCTTTTTAACATCTTGTAATGTTAATTCTCCGCAGGTATGTGTTCTTTTCATTATTTATTCTCCTTATTTAAAAAGGCAATAATTTTTTCAAATTTAACTTTTTGTTCTTTGCCAGTTTTTTGATTTTTAATCTTAATAACATTTTTTTTCAATTCTTCATCACCAATAATAATTGCATGTTTTGCTTTTAATAACCGCTTTAAAGATTTAAACTGTGCTTTAACACTGCGTGCTAAATAATCGCAATCCACACGTAAACCACTAGCACGTAACATTAATAAAAGAGAAACTACGAAATGACGCGCATGATCTGATAAACAAATTAAATAAGCATCAAGATACGGTTCATCAGCCAAAGTAATGTTCTGTTCTGATAATGCTAACAATAAGCGTTCTAAACCTACGGCAAACCCAACAGCGGGATAATCCAAACTTGGTTCAAAGGTATGAACCAATTGATCATATCTTCCCCCGCCTAATAAGGTTAGTTCTCGTTCTTGTTTATCAATAACAATTTCAAAAACAACCCCTGTATAATAATCTAATCCGCGAACTAGTTTATAATCTAAAGCAAAAGGGACTTCTAATTTTGTTAAAAAACTTTGTAAGGTTTTAAATTCATTATTTTCTTCTTCTGTTAAATAATCATAAATTTTAGGCGCTGTATCAAATTTATTTTGGTCAATCTTACAATCCAAGACACGTAAAGGATTCTTTTTAACACGAATTTGACAATCAGCACATAATTCTTGTTGTTGGAAGAAAGCTGTTAAAACAGCAAGATATTTTGTTCGCGCAGCACCAACGGTTAAATAATTTAATTTTAAGGTTAAATAATTTAATCCAATTGTTTTTAAAAGTGTATACCCAAGTAAAATCACTTCAACATCTAATAAATAGTTCTTTGTCCCAACAACTTCAACACCAAACTGATTAAATTGACGTAAACGGCCATGTTGTGGTCGTTCATAACGAAACATATTGCCAAGATAAAATAATTTTAATGGTAATTCATATTTCCCATATAATTTATCTTCAATAATACTACGAATTACGGGGACTGTTCCTTCTGGTCGTAAAACAAATTCTCGTTCTTTTTTGTCTAATAACTCAAACATTTCTTTACTAACAATATCTGTTTCAGCTCCGACCGAACGAACAAATAAATCTTTCGCTTCAAAAATTGGCGTTCTAATTTCATGATAATTATATTGCATCGCAAGACTACGCAGCATTAATTCTAAGGCGCTTAATTCTCTTGCTTTTTCATAATAGATGTCTTCGGTTCCACGTGGTTTTTGAATATTCATAACTAACTTCCCTTCTAAATAAAAAACTAAAAGAATGCTTAGGAACGAAAAATCGCGGTGCCATCCTATTTAATTATCTTTTAGTTAATGCGCTTTATTGTCAAAATCTATTAAATTTTATCATAATATTGTCAAAAAACTTTAAAATTATAATAGTTTCCATCAGCCACTATTTCTCTGTTAAATTATTGTTACAATAATTTCTTTCAATTAAAATTATACCTATTTTTTAAGAAAAGTAAAATAAATTAACCATTTTTAACTTATTTAAAAATTAAAAATACTATGAACTAGGTAGTAAGAAAAAAGTTTAGGTTTTATAAAAAGGCATTGTGTAGATACAAGCTCTAAATTTGTATCTCTTATTAAATTAATAATAACATTATTTAAAATAAATGCAACCATTTTTTCAAAAAAAATATTTACAATTTACAAAATGTAAATTGTAAATACCAAATCATAAAAAGTTAACTATTAATTTAGTTAACTTTTTAAGTTAATTATAGGGGGTTGAAATTATGCAAATAAAGCAATATTTAATTTTGCGGTCGTTAGTGAAAAAGTATGGTAAAGATATTGGTATTAATACTGTCAATAAGATTGCAAATGATATTGAAATTAAAAAGTAAAGAATAAATTATCCTGCGTAATTTACAATCTTCAATTAACTTTCAATTACTTCCAACTGGTGGTTGTTGTGGTTTGGGTTCTGGTTTATTACCCCCCCGTTTTCACTATTATTTGGTTTTTCGCAACTAATTAATGATGTTGTACTTGTTGCTTTTAATCCGATTGCTCCTAAAATATTTAAAATGTTATAATTTATGTGCAATAATTATAACATTTTAAATATTTTAGGAGGTAAAGTGTGAAAAAATATGAAAGATTAGATTTTAATGAAAGAGTAAATTTGGAAAAATTAAAAGATAATGAATTATTTAAAAAGGAAAATGGAACAATTAATATTCGAAAAATTGCTAAGCAAATGAATAGAGATTATAGAACTATTTGGCAAGAGTTAAATATGTTTTGATAATATTAATGATTATAATGCTGCAAAAGTATAAAAAATACATGATAAAAATAAAAAACAATGTCGTAAATATTCAATGTTAAATTCACAAGAATTAAGTCATTTTTCTAATGAATATAATAATTTTGGTCATTCGCCACAAAATATTATTACTTCGTATGAATTACAATATACTGTAAAATTTGGTGTATGTTTTAAAACAATGTATAAATATATTAAATTAGGTTATTTTAATTTAAAAAAAGAAATGTTATTTTTTAAAAATAAAAAAAGACAAACAAAAAAATGGGGAACAAAATGATAATTGTGGAAAATTACTTAATATTAGAGATTATAAGCAATTTTTAAATGATTATGGAAATGATTTAAGTTTTAGTGGAATTTGATAAATGAATATTCTTGATTATGGTAATTTTTATTTGTTAGTTTTAGTAAATCGTAAATCAAAAATACTTTTTTATCATATTTTATTTAGTAAAAAGGCAAGTATTGTATTAACAATTTTAATGAAAATGATTAAACAAATTGGTATTAGTAAATTTAGTTGTATTTTAACCGATAGAGGAAACGAATTTTATAGATGAAAAACAATAGAAAAACATTTTCAAATAAGAGTTTATTTTTGTGATCCTGGTAAACCTCGCCAGAAAGCATTAGTAGAAAGAATAAATAGAGATATAAAGCGTTGATTGGGTCAAAATAAGCCATTAATTAATATTCGCAGTAGATTAAAATCTATTTTAGATATATTAAATACCACAATTAGACCTTGCTTGGAAAATTTTACATCAAGACAATATTTTAAAAAAATTTTTTTAAGTTAAATTAGTGTTTGTTAAGATTAGTAAAATTTATTTTTTGTTGTGTTTAATTTTATAATTTTAAAAATAAATATTAAAAACAATATTTTTAATTTAATATTTTTTGTAATTATTGTTTTTTATTTTTAATTTGTTATAATTTTACTAACTTTTTATGATTTAGTTTTACAGTATACACAAATTTAGAAAAACTAATTTAAGTCTTGAACTTATTTGCTTTTAGTCGTATGATTATTTTGAAATTATTTTAAAATAAGGCAATAATTATATGTAATGTATCAAAGCATGGACCCTTTAGTATATTGGGGAGTTGAAACTTCCCAACCGTTCACTATGCCACAGCAAAAAGATTAAAAAGATAAGGACGTGCAAAATATGAATAAACGAAGTAATACGCGAAAAGTAATGGTCGGTAATGTCCAAATCGGTGGTCAAAATAAAGTTGTCATTCAATCAATGACTAATACCAAAACCCACGATATTGAAGCAACTTTAAAGCAAATTAACCAATTATACCAAGAAGGTTGTGAACTTGTTCGAATTGCTGTTTTAGGAAAAGATGATGCAGCAGCATTAAAAACAATCGTTGAACGCTCGCCTTGTCCTTTAGTGGCGGATATTCATTTTAATTATGAGTTTGCTTTGATTGCAGCTGATGCTGGAATTAGTAAAATTAGAATTAATCCCGGTAACATTGGTAGTATTGAAAATACTAAAAAAGTTGTGGCAAAATGTCATGAAAAAAAAATCCCAATTCGAATTGGGATTAACTCTGGTAGTTTACCATTGGATCTTGTTAATCAATATGGTTGAACACCTAAAGCAATGATTGAAAGTGCACGACGACACATTGAAATTTTAGAAAATCTTGGTTTTTATGACATTATTCTATCATTAAAAGCAACTGAACCAATAATGGCGATCGAAGCTTATACCTTAGCTAGTCAAGAATGAAATTATCCTCTTCACTTGGGAATTACAGAAGCTGGAAGTCATCACCGGGGAACAATTAAATCATGTAGTGGTTTATCACCGCTTCTCTTTAATAGCATTGGTGATACAATTCGTATTAGTTTATCAACTGATCCTGTTGCCGAAGTTGAAGTTGCCAAACGAATGTTAAATTCATTAGGGCTATATGATAATATTGTTGATGTTATTGCTTGCCCAACTTGTGGACGATTAGAATATGAACTTTTTCTAGTTGTTAAAGAATTAGAAGAATATACTAAAGATATGAAAATTCCATTGAAAATTGCCATCTTAGGTTGTGTTGTTAACGGACCTGGAGAAGCTAAACAAGCTGATTTAGGGATTGCTGGGGGGAAAAATGGTGGTATTATCTTTAAAAAAGGTAAAATTTATAAATCATGTAAACAAGAGGACCTTGTCCCGGAATTAAAAATATTAATTAATGAATATTATCGAGAATGACAAGAAAAAAAGCAGGAACAATCATAATAAAACTTTTTATGATTTAGTTTTACAATATACAAGGTAAATAATATGAATATGTGTTGCCCTGCTAAAAACCATGATTGTTTTTCGTGTCGTACTTCTAAGTAAGTCAAAAGTTGGATGCCGTTCTTGTTTAATTTGTATTTCTTGTACAGATTGTGTTAATAAAAAATGTGAGTGTTGTAAAAATAAACGTTAATTAAAAAAACTAGGTAACTACCTAGTTTTTTTAATTTGAAATTAAATGACTGTAGGGAAATTCATTTAGTAAAAAATCAAATCAACCTGGATTTGGATTTATATACGGATAAATTCGTTCAAATTGCTCTAAAGAACTATCAAAATCATCATTATTAATATACCCTTTGGCAACTAAATACATAAAAACAATTGAGGCACTCCGATTAACTCCTCAAATACAATGCACATAAATTTTTTTATTTTTAATATTATTATCAATAATCTTGAATGCTTGAATGACAACATTAACATCTAATTCATGTAATATTGGATAATCTTTAAAATTAAAATAAACATGCTCATAATCAGTTCACAAATATTCTTGATTATCATCTTTAATTTTATTTTTTTGAATTTGTTCCCGATAAATTTCCTCAGCACAACTCACTACTAACTTCGCATCTTTTGGAATACTATGACGATCACCCAGATACAAATTATCGATAATTTTTTTTGCGGACATTTTTATTCTCCTAAATCTACTTTTCTTTTCCCATTTTGGTGAAACGGTTCAGTAAAATGCTTTGCTTTAATCATAGTAATTTCATCCTTATAAGGTGGGAATGCATAATTTTTTTCATCGACATATGGGGTTTCTAAAATTTTAACCATTCCATCTAATTTGGGATGATAAATTATTTTTAAAAGGGTATCAAAACCTAAGTAACCATAACCAATGTTTTCATGCCGGTCCTTATGTGCATCTAATGGATTTTTACTATCATTAATATGCAAACATAATAACCGATTTAACCCAATTAATTGGTCAAATTCTATAATAATATCATCTAAAGCTTCTGTCAAACGATAACCAGCATCATGTATATGGCAAGTATCTCAACACACTCCTAATTTATCATTTAATTTAACATTATCAATAATATACTTTAATTGGGTAAAATTAGTTCCTAATTCGCTTCCTTTCCCAGCCATCGTCTCTAAAGCAATTTTTGCTTTTTGATCAGGAATTAAAACTAAATTTAATCCTTCAATAATACGATCTAGTCCAACTTGTTCAGGAGCCCCAACAGCGCTCCCAGGGTGTAAGACAATTGTTTTAACCCCAATTTCATCAGCCTGGGTAATTTCTTTTTTTAAAAATTCAACAGCAATTTCAAAAGTACTAGGATTAGTCGTATTAGCTAAATTAATAATATAGGGAGCATGAATAATGACATTATTAATATCAAACTTGTGCTCCTTTAATTGTTGATAAAATTCTGGAATAAAAAACTGCTCGCTACTAACCCGAATCGTATTTTGTGGTGGTCCGGTATAAATCATCATCGCATTAGCCTTATTATTTAAACTTTCATTTAAAGCCCCCAATAAATATTTCTGCTGCTTATTCATGCTAACATGACTACCAATAATTAAATTATAACCTTTCATCCTTAAGTCACTCTTTCTTTCTAATCAATTTTATAATATCATATATAAGATAAGAAAAAATAATTTATTCTTTGGGAAAGGATTAATATGGCGTCCTGTACGATGAACCGGCAAAAAACAATTCTTGTGAGATTGTTTTTTGCCGGTTCATCGTACAGGACGCCATAACTTTTTATGATTTAGTTTTACAGTATACAAAATTCCTTAAATTTTGATATAATATAATATGTCAAAATATAAGAATTATTTGAAAATTAATAAAAAAACTATTCTTAATGTTGTTCATTCTAGATTTAATGGTGATGAACAAGGCAATGTTTGCTTAAAATTAATTCTTGAATAGGATTTTAATTGTAAAGGATAATAATGATAACATAGTTAGAAAAGGATATATGATGAAGTTTATTGATGTTGCAACAATTAAGTTATTTGCAGGAAAAGGTGGCAATGGGGCCGTTGCTTTTCATCGTGAATTGTATGTCCCAAAAGGTGGTCCTTCTGGTGGCGATGGTGGTAATGGCGGCAACATTATTTTCGTTGGTGAAGAAGGAATGAATACCTTATTAGATTTAAAATATCAACGTGAAATTAAAGCTGCTGATGGTGAAAATGGAACAATTAAAAATATGCATGGTAAAAATGCTTCTAATAAATATATTAGAGTCCCATTGGGTACTTTAATATATAATAATCAAACAAATGAAATTATTGCTGATATTACAACTAATCAACAAAAACATGTCTTAGCGAAAGGTGGTCAAGGAGGGCGGGGAAATGCTCGCTTTGCAAATGCAAAAAATAAAGCACCAACAATCTTTGAAGCAGGTGATTTAGGTGAAACAGTGGAGATTCGTTGTGAATTAAAAGTTTTAGCTGATGTTGGTTTAGTTGGTTTACCAAATGCGGGGAAATCAACTTTATTAGCAAAAATTTCCAAAGCAAAACCACAAATTGCTAATTATCCATTTACAACATTAACCCCACAGTTAGGGGTTGCTCGGGACCAAAAACAACATACTTTTGTTGTGGCTGATTTACCAGGTTTAATTGCTAGGGCTGCTGCCGGGAAGGGGTTAGGGCATGATTTTTTACGCCATATTGAACGTTGTAAATTAATTGTCCATGTGCTAGATATGTCCGGAAATTATGGAACCGAAGATGTTTATCAAAATTATTTAAGTGTTAAAACCGAATTAAAAAATTATAATTATAAATTAGAATTACGACCAGAGATTATTGTGGCAAATAAAATGGATCTTGAAATGGAAACCAAAAATTTAGTTAAGTTTAAAGCGCAAATGCCAGCTGCTAAAATTATTGAAGTTAGTAGTTTAATGCAACAAAATTTATCGTTGTTAGTAAACAAAATTGGCACAATGCTGACAAAAATTAAAGATAATAAAGCATTATGGCAATTAGATGAACCATTAGTTGAAACAGAGGACTATAAAGTATATACTTATAACAATCCACTTGAAACAGAAGTTGAAGTTATTAATCTTGGAAATGGGGTTTGAAAAGTATCAGGGGATGCTGTTTATAAAGCCTATCATAAAACGCCAATTACAACTTATGATAACTTATTATTATTTAATAAAAAATTACAAGATTTAAAAGTTTTTGAAATATTACGGGCAAAAGGGGCCAAAGCAGGAGATGCTGTTTGGATTTTTGATTACGAATTAGAATGGGATGGATAATGATGCAAGATTTAAAGCAATATTTAAGTTATTTAGTAAAATGAATTAAAACAGAAGTAACAAAAGCCCAATGTGAGGGGGTTATTGTTGGCTTATCAGGAGGGATTGATTCTGCTGTTGTTAGTTTATTAGCGCAGCAAGCTTTTCCTGACCATCATTTAACAGTTATGATACCTTGTCATTCTGACCAATTTGATCAAGAATGTGCCCAACTATTAATTAATCATTACCAATTAAATAGTCATATTGTTGATTTAACATCGACTTATGATATTTTAGTGGCATCTTTAGGTTTTGAAAGCCATCAGTTGGCATTAAGCAATATTAAACCACGATTGCGAATGACAACATTATATGCATTAGCGCAAAGTCATAATTATATGGTATTAGGAACCGATAATGCCGATGAATGATTTGTAGGATATTTTACGAAATATGGGGATGGTGCGGCTGACTTAGTTCCGATTATTCATTTATTAAAATCAGAAGTGCAACAAGCAGCGCAATTATTAGGAGTGCCATCTCAAATTATTACCCGTCCACCAACAGCCGGATTGTGAGCTAATCAAACCGATGAAAAAGAAATGGGAATTACATACCAACAATTAGACCATTTTTTACAAGAAAAAGCCGTTCCGGGGTCTATTGGTCAAAGAATTAAACAATTACATCAAAGATCTGAACACAAACGCCATTTGCCAAAAGCACCGCCATCTGTTTTTAGTTTGTTAATATCTGGTATCAAAGATTAAAAAAGTTTTACAATTTAGACTGCACCCAAAAAAGTAAGTAAAGAAAAAAAGTCTTTGCTAAACTTTAAAGGAGGTGCATTTTTATATGGCAAGAAAAGGACAAAAATTTAATAAATATACAGCATATTTTCGAAAAATGATAGTACACGAGGTTAAAAATAATAGTATAAGTTTTATTGCAAAAAAATATCAAATTAATAAAAAACTGTTGCTTCATGGTATGAAAATTTTAAGAAAGGAATTTTAAACACCAATAAAGGTCCAAAAGAATCATTTGAAAAAAGAGATTTAAACTATTACAAAGTTAGGTATAAATTACTAAAAAAGCTTCATGACTTTTACAATTAAATAAAAGAAAAATTGTATCTTTTATCAAAGAAAACATTAATAAATATCCACTAAATTTATTACTTGATATAACAGATTTAAAGCGTAGTTATTGAGATAAATATAAAAATTATTCAAGTAATGGTAAGGATAGCGAATCATTAAAAAATATTATAAAAGTCTATGAAGAAAATTTAAAACAAGTTGGTTATCGTCGAATTACCAAATATTTAAAAGAAGATTATGGCATTGTTTATAATGCTAAGAAAGTATTGCGAATTATGAAAGAAAATAATATTCAAGCTGAATATGTAAAGCGTATGCGTAGAAAAATATTAATAAAACAAAATAGAAATAAAAATATAATTAAATATCCTGATTTAGTAAATCGTAATTTTAATGATATTAAAGAAAGATTTTCAATTTTATTTACTGATGTAACTTATTTAATTTGAAATGGTAAAAAACATTATCAATCAACAATACTTGATGGATATACTAAAGAAATTATTGATGTAAAATGATCAAAATTTAATAATAACAAACTTGTAATTGATAATTTAAATGATGCAATTAATAAAATTAAAAAAATAAAAAAAGATTTAAATAAAATAATAATTCATTCAGATCACGGATATCAATATACATCTAAAGATTACAATAGTAAATGTTTAGATAACAAAATTATAATTTCAATGGGTAAAAATTATCATTGTGCAGACAACATTATTATTGAAAGTTTTCATTCATTACTTAAAAAAGGAACAATCCATAATAAAAATTATAAATCTCATAATGAATATATTAATGATGTTAAAAAATGAAATAAATGATATTCAAACCAAAAAGAAAAATATATAATAAATGAAAGTTTGTAAACCTTTTTATTAATACTTACTAAACAGGGTGCAGTCTAATTTTAGCATTGTAAAACTTTTTTTGTAAATTGTAAATACCAAATCATAAAAATTTAACTAAATTAATAGTTAAATTTTTATGATTTGGTATTTACAATTTACAAACCCCATGATGTCATCAAAAATGACAAGCATCAGTTATGATAATTATTGTCACTGGAATCATAGCCATTGCTAAACACGATGGAACAAAATATCAGTTGCTTAAATTATAGACTTCTAAATCATTTAAATTTAAGACCTTATTATTAATTCAAGGAATAAACAAAATAATGATATTTAAGAAAACAGCTCCCACGGCAGCGTAAATTAATGGGCGATTAATAATTGGCGTAAAGTGTGATTTTATTTTTCAATTAGTTAAAGTAACCGTATTCACAAACATACTTGGAGCACAAGTTAGAGCAATGAAAATTCCGGTACGACCAAAGTCAGAAATTTGTAATTTCATCTCAATCGTAATGTTTGGATCACTACTTCGTAAAAAATCAAAAACTGTTTGATAACCAAAAGCTTCATATTCTTCCGCTGCGACAAAACTCATTCCAAAATAATAAGCCCCAATACAAACTCCGGCTGTTAAGAGGGTAATCCGAATTATTGGTCCTCAAATATTCCGAAATAAAGGATTCTTCCCTTGCACCGGTTTAATTGTCATTAAAGTATTATCATTATCGGCCATCCCGATACAAATTGCTAAAATTGATTCAATAACTAAATTCATTCATAAAATATCGGTTGCTTCAACTGATGAAACATGATTAATTAACGATAAAATAAAAATTGATAACACATTTGCTAAGTTAACCCCAATAACAAAAGTAATGGCGCGCCGAATTTTTTGGTAAACATTACGGCCTTCATTAACCCCTTTAATAATTGTTTCAAAATTATCATCGGTTAAAATAACATCTGCTGCTTGCTTTGCAACATCCGTCCCCGTAATTCCCATTGCGACCCCAATATCCGCTTTGACTAAACTTGGAGCATCATTAACCCCATCGCCGGTCATTGAGACAAGATAACCTTTTTGTTGTAAAATGCTAACAATCCGCACCTTATGTTCTGGATTAACGCGGGCAAACACTTTAATATTATCGACAATCCGAATCAATTGTTCATCTGACATTTCATTTAATTGTTCTGAAGAAATTACTTCATATTCCGAATATGCTAAATCTAATTCCTTGGCAATTGCTAAAGCCGTTGTGGCATGATCACCAGTAATCATAACAACTTGAATTCCGGACGCATGGGCTTTTTTTACCGCTTCAATTGCTGATTGCCGCACAGGATCAATCATTCCAACAGCTCCTAAAAAAATTAAATTTGTTTCTAAAGCTTCTGAATCTTGTTCATCATCAAAATTAGTATTGTAAGCAAAGGCTAATACTCGTAATGCTTGGGCTGATAAATCATCAGCTAATTTTAATAATTCAGCTTTATCTTTTTTGGTTAAGGTTAAAATTTCATTTTTAATCATAATCCGGTCACAGTGCTCTAATAAACTGTCTAAAGCCCCTTTGGTAAAAGTTGTACTAACCCCTTCAATAACATTTAATGTTGACATTAGTTTTCGTTCTGAATCAAAAGGAACCTCATCAATTCGTTCTCATTTATCACGAGAATCTTGTTCATCATAAGCAAATAATTCAGCATAATCCACTAATGCTAATTCGGTTGGATCACCAATCCGTTCTTTATCCTCCGTAACACTATCATTACACAACACTAATGCTTTTAAAAATAAATCCTGGTGCTGATCAAGATGACTACTAATGTACTGATCAGCATTAATCACATTATTATTCATAATTACTTTTTTAACAGTCATCTTATTTTGTGTTAAAGTTCCCGTCTTATCAGTACAAATAACATTTACACTTCCTAGTGTTTCCATACTAGATAGTTTTTTTACAATCACATTTTGCTTCGCCATTCGTTTCGTTGAAAACGATAAAGTAATGGAAACAACAGCTGCTAATGATTCTGGAATAACACCAATTGCTAAAGTAATCGCAACCATTAAATAACTAGTTCAACCATTCTTATCACCATTAAAGTATAATGCTAAAAAGATAACAATAGCAATAATAAAACTTAATCCCGCAATTCAATATGAAAACTTTGTTAGTTTTTTTTCTAAATTAGTTGCTGTTTCTTCTGTTTCATTAATTGTTGTGGCAATTTTACCAATCTCAGTTTGTTGGCCAACCTTAATCACAACACCAATAGCACGACCAGCAGTAATAAAAGTTGACATAAAAGCAATGTTTTTCATTTCGGCTAAAATTGTTGTTGGTTCAATTGGGAAAGCCGTTTTATGAACAGGAATACTTTCACCAGTTAAAATTGCTTCATCAATAAAAACATCCGATTGTTCAATAATTCGTAACTCCGCTGGAACATATTTTCCGGATTCTAAAATAACAATATCACCGACTGTTAATTCATGCGCTGGAATTTCTTGTTGTGCATCATTCCGAATGACAACCGTTTTGGGCTTTGATAGTGACTTTAAAACGGCCATTGATTTTCGTGCTTTTACAGTTTGTATTGTTTCTAAAATTGCATCAAGAATAACAATTGCTGCAATCACCGAAAAATCAATAAAATATTCCCCTTTAATTTGTCAGTTATTACCAATCATAGGAGCAATAACTGAAATTACCGCAGCAACAATTAAAATTAATTGAATTGGTTCAATTAATGCTTTTCCAAAGATAACATATCATGGTGTTACTTTACTTTTTGGTAATTCATTTTTACCATATTGTTTTTGCCGCACGATTACTTCTTTAGAAGTTAAGCCAGTTTCAAAATTAGTGTTTAAAAACGGTTCTAAGTTACTATTACTTTGGGATATATATTCTTGCATCATTAATGACCTTTCCATTCTTTTGTTTTGTTAATTATTATACCTTAAAAATATTATTTTATAACAGTTATTTTTTAGTTAGGCATCATGTACGATGAAGCCTTTTTATGATTTAGTTTTACAGTATACATCATTATGCAGAGGATTTTCATAACGGAATTAGTTACGAATTACTAATTCATTTTGTAATTTCATCACTTTTTCAGCTCCTAAAACACGGTCAGCAATTGCTAAAGCAAAATTCATTGTTGAGCCAACTGATGCCCCCGTAATAATATGTCCGTCAGTAATAGCAGCCATTTCATCATTATAAATTGCTTTTTCCATTCCTTCCGTACATCCAGGATAACTTGTTGCTTCTTTGCCATCTAAAATTCCTAAATGTCCTAAAATTTGGGGTGCCGCACAAACAGCGGCAATTGTTTTTTGATCATTATTGGCTTTCAATAATCAATCTTTTAACATCTCATTTTTGGCTAAATTATCAAATCCAATGCGACCACCTGGTAAAATAAACCCATCATAATTTTCATACTTAACATCTTCAATTAATTTATCAGCTTTAATTGTAACATGATGGGAAGATACAACTTCTAACGTTTTGGTAATACTAATTAATTCCAAATTGATTTCTCCACGCCGTAAAATATCTGTGGTAATAATTGCTTCACCTTCTTCGAAACCTGTTGCTAAAAACAATGCAAATTTCATAAATAACACCTCTTTTCTCTTGGTATTTTTTGTATACTGTAAAAATAAATCATAAAAAGTTAATAAAATTATAACAAATTAAAAATAAAAAAACAATAATCACAAAAAATAGTAAATTAAAAATAATATTTTTTGTGATTATTGTTTTTTTATTTTTAATTTGTTATAATTTTATTAACTTTTTATGATTTATTTTTACAGTATACAAAAAGGGGACTAAATTTGAATGAAAATGCGATTAGATCAATTAATGGTTAATAATAATTTAGCCCCTTCCCCGGAAAAAGCGAAGGCGATGATTTTAGCTAATAATGTGTTAGTAGATACTGTTCCTGCTTTAAAAGCAGGTGAATTAGTCAAACCCGATAGTATTATTACCTTACGCGGTGAGCCATTAAAATATGTTTCTCGCGCGGGGGAAAAGTTAGCAAAAGGTTTAACCACCTTTAACTTAACAATTAATAATTTTATTTGTCTTGATATTGGCGCATCAACGGGTGGCTTTACTGATTGTTTATTACAAAATCATGCTAAAAAAGTATATGCGGTTGATGTTGGAACAAATCAATTAGCTTGAAAATTACGAAGTAATCCGCAAGTAGTTTCATTAGAAAAAAAAATTTTCGGTATGTTACGAAAGAATTATTTGCCCCTGATCAAATTGAATTTGCTTGTTGTGATGTTTCATTTATTTCATTAGATAAAATTATTCCCCCGTTAAAAGATATTTTGTTATTAAACCATTATGCTTTTTTCTTAATTAAACCCCAGTTTGAGAGTACCAAAGAAATGGTTAATAAAGGGAAAATTAATCAAAAAACAGTTCATTATGATGTTATTAAGAAAATCTTTCATTTAGCCCTTGATAATTGTTTTAGTGTTATTAATTGTGATTACTCCCCAATTTTAGGAAATAAGAAGAAAAACATTGAATTTATTTGTTTATTACAACGAGTAACAAAACCAATTAATCATCTTTCTGATCAAATGATAACGACAATAATTGAAAATGCTTGAAATAGTTTACTATTTTAATAACATTTTAAGATATAATATGTTCAAAGCAGAAGGGAGGCAGTAAACTTTATGGCAGTCGGAACAATGAGCGGTGAAGTTATAACTTTACTAGCAAAAGATCATCTCAAAGTTGGTGATAAGGTAACATTTAAAGCTGATATGGTTGATTGAAAAGATTTTGAATTGACAACGGTAACTAAAGCATATAAAGTTATTTCATCCGTGCCTAGTATTGATACTAGTGTTTGTTTAACCCAAACAAAGCAATTTAATGAAACAATTATTAGCAAATATCCCGATGTTCAATTAATAACAATTTCACGAGACTTACCATTTGCTTTAAAACGCACTTGTGAAGGATTTATTAATCCAGAACATATTCTATTATCAGATACTAATTATCGTGAATTTGGTAACCATACAAAGTTATATTTTACTTTTACTAATTTATTAGCACGTAGTGTTATGGTTTTGAATCAAAATAATGAAATAATTTATTTACAAATTGTGTTACCAGTTTCTTTAGAACCAAATTATGATGAAGTTTATCAATTTTTAGCTACATTACAAAAGTAAAAAAATTCTCGAATAAAAGAGAGTTTTTTTATTTTTTGGTCGCATGGAAAAAAGAAGGGTTTTGAAAAAACTCAGAAATTCTATACTGTAAAACTAAATCATGTAAATTGTAAATACCAAATCATAAAAAATTAACTATTAATTTAGTTAACTTTTTAAGTTAATTATAGGGGGTTGAAATTATGCAAATAAAGCAATATTTAATTTTGCGGTCGTTAGTGAAAAAGTATGGTAAAGATATTGTTATTAATACTGTCAATAAGATTGCAAATGATATTGAAATTAAAAAGTAAAGAATAAATTATCCTGCGTAATTTACAATCTTCAATTAACTTTCAATTACTTCCAACTGGTGGTTGTTGTGGTTTGGGTTCTGGTTTATTATCCCCCCCGTTTTCACTATTATTTGGTTTTTCGCAACTAATTAATGATGTTGTACTTGTTGCTGTTAATCCGATTACCTCCTAAAATACTTAAAATTTTATAATTTATGTGCAATAATTATAATATTTTAAGTATTTTAGGAGGTAAAGTATGAAAAAATATGAAAGATTAGATTTTAATGAAAGAGTAAATTTGGAAAAATTAAAAGATAATGAATTATTTAAAAAGGAAAATGGAACAATTAATATTCAAAAAATTGCTAAGCAAATGAATAGAGATTATAGAACTATTTGGCAAGAGTTAAATATGTTTTGATAATATTAATGATTATAATGCTGCAAAAGCACAACAAATACATGATAAAAATAAAAAACAATGTCGTAAATATTCAATGTTAAATTTACAAGAATTAAGTCATTTTTCTAATGAATATAATAATTTTGGTCGTTTGCCACAAAATATTATTACTTCGTATGAATTATAATATAATGTAAAATTTGGTGTATGTTTTTAAAACAATGTATAAATATATTAAATTAGGTTATTTTAATTTAAAAAAAGAAATGTTATATTTTAAAAATAAAAAAAGAAAAACAAAAAATGGGGAACAAAATGATAATCGTGGAAAATTACTTAATATTAGAGATTATAAGCAATTTTAAAATGATTATGGAAATGATTTAAGTTTTAGTGGAATTTGAGAAATGGATATTCTTGATTGTGGTAATTTTTATTTGTTAGTTTTAGTAAATCGTAAATCAAAAATACTTTTTTATCATATTTTATTTAGTAAAAAGGCAAGTGTTGTATTAATAATTTTAATGAAAATGATTAAACAAATTGGTATTAGTAAATTTAGTTGTATTTTAACCGATAGAGGAAAAGAATTTTATAGATGAAAAACAATAGAAAAACACTTTAAAATAAGAGTTTATTTTTGTGATCCTGGTAAACCTCGTCAGAAAGGATTAGTAGAAAGAATAAATAGAGATATAAGGCGTTGATTTGGGTTAAAATGAGTCATTAATTAATATTCGTAGTAGATTAAAATCTATTTTAGATATATTAAATACCACAATTAGACCTTGCTTGGAAAATTTTACATCAAGACAATATTTTAAAAAAATTTTTTTAAATTAAATTAGTGTTTGTTAAGATTAGTAAAATTTATTTTTTGTTGTGTTTAATTTTATAATTTTAAAAATAAATATTAAAAACAATATTTTTAATTTAATATTTTTTGTGATTATTGTTTTTTATTTTTAATTTGTTATAATTTTATTAACTTTTTATGATTTATTTTTACAGTATAGACTCTAAGTAATTTTTCACAAACTTATGAAAATCACGCGAGCCCAGATTAGTACAATATAATTACAATAACAATCATTCCAAACAATCTTCTTTCTAAAATATATTTAAAAGTGCTTGTATATATATATGTATATATATATAATGTCAATAGATCTTGATAAAAAGTTTCAAGGTGAAAGAAAGGAAATTATACAAAATGAAAAAACTGTTAAGTTTATTAAGTGTATTAACAATTACCGGAACTGCAATTCCAAATGTCATTGCTGCCAACCCTTATCAAAAAATAGAAAATATAAATAATAAAAGACAAAAGCGAAGTAACAATGAAAATGATAAAATAAATAGAACAAAAATTGTCATTACAACAAATGGCGGAATTTCTACTAGTGGAATTATTTTAAATAATAAAGTATATTTTGGATCATTAGATTATAGTGTTTATGAATATGATCCTGTTACAGAACAACAAAAAATTGTTATTACAACAGGGTCACAAATTTGATCTTCAGGGGTTGTTTTAAATAATAAAATATATTTTGGTTCATATGATAAAAATGTTTATGAATATGATCCTGTTACAGAACAACAAAAAGTTATTATTAAAACGAATGGTTGAATTGCTTCTTCTGGTGTAGTTTTCAACAATAAATTATATTTTGGCTCAGGAGATAATAATGTTTATGAATATGATCCAGTAACAAAACAACAAAAAGTTGTTATTAAAACAAACGGTTCAATTAAATCTTCTGGAGTTGTATTAAATAATAAAGTATATATTGGCTCACAAGATAAAAATGTTTATGAATATGATCCAGTAACAAAACAACAAAAAGTTATTATTAAAACAGAAAAAGCGGAATTTTTTTGATCTTCAGGGGTTGTTTTAAATAATAAAGTATATTTTGGTTCAGATGATAATAATGTTTATGAATATGATCCAATAACAGAACAACAAAAAATTGTTATTAAAACAAATAGTTGAATTGAATCTTCTGGGTTAGTTTTAAATAATAAAATATATTTTGGTTCATATGATAAAAATGTTTATGAATATGATCCTGTTACAGAACAACAAAAAATTGTTATTATAGCAAATGGAGAAATTTGATGTTCTGGCGTTGTTTTTAACAATAAAATATATTTTGGATCATGAGACCATAATGTTTATGAATATGATCCTGTTACAGAACAACAAAAAATTGCAATCACAACAAATGATAAAGTTGCTTCTTCTGGGGTGGTTTTAAATAATAAAATATATTTTGGTTCAGATGATAAAAATGTTTATGAATATGATCCTAATTACTATAATTTAGGACAAATTAATAATAATTTTGATAGTGTAATTTTAAATGAATTAAATTATTTAAATCCTGAATTAGATATTTCACAATTAGAAATTATTAACAAAACAAATAATTCAGCTATAGTAAAAGAAAAAAATAATAATAATAAATATTTTTCTAAAAATAATAAAATATATTATATAATTAATCAACAAAATAAAATTGTTAATTTAAATGAATTAATTAAAAAAGCAGTATTTTTTAAATTTCGAGATGAGAATCCCAATTTAAAATTTAAGAAAATAAATTATATTAATACTAATAATTTAAATTTTGGAAATATTGAAGCAAAAAGAAACGAAGATTTAAATTGGGGTGTTAATTATAAAAGTGTTTGTTTTACTATAAAAGAACGCAAAAACAATTCTTTAATTATAAAATCAGTAAGCATACCAAAATGTGAATATAATCAAAAATCAAAATTTATGTTTCAGATTATAAAAGGAATAAGTAAAGATGGAAAAGATAATTTACAAACTGGTTGAACTTTAAATATGGATAATGAAAATAAATTATGAGACTTTGTAAATATTAATTATAGGGATGAAATAACAACACATACTTTATCAAATAATTTTGATTTATCAAATATAAATAAACAAGAACAAGAAATGATTTTATATCCATTTAATGAACCCGAAGATGAAATAGAACTTGCCCCCCATGAAAAAATAACAATTGTTTATTCAGTAAGAGAAAGTAAATATGAATCTACAATAAATTTAAAACAAAAAATTATAGGAACTATTAATGTTGAAATAATTAATGGTGGTGATAATAAAGAGCAAATTGTTACATTATCAATTAAAGAAGCAATGCAGATTTTACAAAAATATAGTTTATTACCAGATGAAATTATTATTAATGAAGATAATAGTATAACTTTTAATGGAAAAGCAATTTTATCTTTAATAAGAGATGGAAAACCTAAACTAATTTTAAATACAGAAATAATATAAATATGAAAAAAATACTTAGTATTTTGAGCACAATTACTTTATCAGGAACAAGTACAACAAGTTTAGTTGCTTGTAATACACCTCAATATAGCGAAGATGAATTAAAAAAAGAAAAAGAAAAAAATAATATAAATATAAATGGAAATATTTTAGAATGAATGGCACCACAAGAAAAACCATTTAATGAGAAAGATGATAAGTGATATTTTGCTGTTTGGCATAGTGATAAAAATACTGATTGGCGTATTATTAAGTTTAAAAATAATGAAATGACTATCAAAATTGATAATTCTAATAATCGACAATTGCAGAAAACTGATTTAGGTATGGGAAGAGATTTATATATTACAAATGATTCAGGATTTGTTAAATATGTGACACATTGGAGAGATGATAATGGTTCTTACTTTAAATCAGTTTATCGTTGAAATGGAACAAGTGAATTACAAACACCAGAAATTGATAATAACGGAAATATTAAAAATTAAAATAAGAATAGATAATATAAAAAGTCATTTATTAGCTTATAGACTGCACCCTGTTTAGTAAGTATTAATAAAAAGGTTTACAAACTTTCATTTATTATATATTTTTCTTTTTGGTTTGAATATCATTTATTTCATTTTTTAACATCATTAATATATTCATTATGAGATTTATAATTTTTATTATGGATTGTTCCTTTTTTAAGTAATGAATGAAAACTTTCAATAATAATGTTGTCTGCACAATGATAATTTTTACCCATTGAAATTATAATTTTGTTATCTAAACATTTACTATTGTAATCTTTAGATGTATATTGATATCCGTGATCTGAATGAATTATTATTTTATTTAAATCTTTTTTTATTTTTTTAATTTTATTAATTGCATCATTTAAATTATCAATTACAAGTTTGTTATTATTAAATTTTGATCATTTTACATCAATAATTTCTTTAGTATATCCATCAAGTGTTGTTGATTGATAATGTTTTTTACCATTTCAAATTAAATAAGTTACATCAGTAAATAAAATTGAAAATCTTTCTTTAATATCATTAAAATTACGATTTACTAAATCAGGATATTTAATTATATTTTTATTTCTATTTTGTTTTATTAATATTTTTCTACGCATACGCTTTACATATTCAGCTTGAATATTATTTTCTTTCATAATTCGCAATACTTTCTTAGCATTATAAACAATGCCATAATCTTCTTTTAAATATTTGGTAATTCGACGATAACCAAATTGTTTTAAATTTTCTTCATAGACTTTTACAATATTTTTTAATGATTCGCTATCCTTACGATTACTTGAATAATTTTTATATTTATCTCAATAACTACGCTTTAAATCTGTTATATCAAGTAATAAATTTAGTGGATATTTATTAATGTTTTCTTTGATAAAAGATACAATTTTTCTTTTATTTAATTGTAAAAATCATGAAGCTTTTTTAGTAATTCATACCTAACTTTGTAATAGTTTAAATCTCTTTTTTCAAATGATTCTTTTGGACCTTTATTGGTGTTTAAAATTCCTTTCTTAAAATTTTCATACCATGAAGCAACATTTTTTTATTAATTTGATATTTTTTTGCAATAAAACTTATACTATTATTTTTAACCTCGTGTACTATCATTTTTCGAAAATATGCTTTATATTTATTAAATTTTTGTCCTTTTCTTGCCATATAAAAATGCACCTCCTTTAAAGTTTAGCAAAGACTTTTTTTCTTTACTTACTTTTTTTTGGGTGCAGTCTACAGTCTAAAATACTTTTTTATCATATTTTATTTAGTAAAAAGGCAAGTATTGTATTAACAATTTTAATGAAAATGATTAAACAAATTGGTATTAGTAAATTTAGTTGTATTTTAACCGATAGAGGAAAAGAATTTTATAAATGAAAAACAATAGAAAAACACTTTAAAATAAGAGTTTATTTTTGTGATCCTGGTAAACCTCGCCAGAAAGCATTAGTGGAAAGAATAAATAGAGATATAAGGCGTTGATTGGCTCAAAATGAGCCATTAATTAATATTCGCAGTAGATTAAAATCTATTTTAGATATATTAAATACCACAATTAGACCTTGCTTGGAAAATTTTACATCAAGACAATATTTTAAAAAAATTTTTTTAAGTTAAATTAGTGTTTGTTAAGATTAGTAAAATTTATTTTTTGTTGTGTTTAATTTTATAATTTTAAAAACAAATATTAAAAACAATATTTTTAATTTAATATTTTTTGTAATTATTGTTTTTTATTTTTAATTTGTTATAATTTTATTAACTTTTTATGATTTAGTTTTACAGTATACAGTTCTATAAAATATCTTTTTCTAAGAGAACTTTACGTAGTTCATCGGCTTTAACAAAATCTTTATTATTTTTTGATTTAATTCATTCTAATAAGTATCAACGAATTTCACCACTAATCATTGGTAAATTAAAATTAAAATTCATAATATTAAAAATAATATTATAAAAGTCACTGGCAAGTTGTAAATCAAGTTTTTTATCACGTAACTGTCCATTAATAATTTTAATCATTTTACTAATAATTGTTAAAATATTAGGGCTATTTAAGTTGTTTCCTAATTCTGCCAGAACTTTTTTAATATTTTCGCCATGTTTTGTTAAATTATAATTTAAATCATATTCAGCCAAATATAAATTCATCGCTTTTAATACTTTAAAAATCTTTCCTGTTTCACCTTGAGCACTACTAATTAAGCTTTCTGTGACATTTAATGGCTGGGTATAATTGGTTGTATATAACAAATAACGCAATGTATTTGCCCCATATAATTTAATAAAATCATGAACTAAAATAGTATTGTTTAATGATTTACTCATTTTTTCATCCGCAACATTTAAATGCCCATTATGCATTCAAATTTTTGCAATCTCGGCTTTATTTTTAGCTAGAAATTGAATTCGTTCATTTTCATGATGGGGAAAAACTAAATCAATTCCACCGGCATGAATATCAATTTTTTCTTTATGAAAAAATTGATCAATCAAGACAACACATTCGGTATGTCAGCCAGGGCGGCCTTGATATAATTTGCCTTTTTGATCATAAAAGGGAAATGAAATACCTTCTGTTGGTTGTTTTCATAACGCAAAATCATATTGACTATGTTTATTAGCATCATGGTCAATCCGAGCATTAACAGCTAATTCGGCTAATTTTTTATTTGCTAATTTCCCATATTCTGTTTGATAATTGGCAATATTAAAATAGACATTACCATTAACTTCATAGGCAGCATCAATTTTAACTAATTTCTGGATAAAAGTAATAATATCTTTAATATGTTCTGTTACCCGGACGCGTTTTGTTGGTGTTTTAATATTTAAGTTAAAAACATCTTCTTCAAAAGCCTTAATATAAAATTCGGCAATTTGTTGCTCTGTTTTCTCCTCTGTTGTTGCTTTGTTGATAATTTTGTCATCAATATCGGTATAATTTTGAATATAATTAACCTCAATTTGTTGGAATTGTAAAAAACTAACTAACAAATCAACGGTAATAATTGTGCGGGAATTCCCAATATGAATATAATTATAAACTGTTGGCCCACAACCATAAATATTAACTTTCTTTGTTTGACCATAATCAGTAAAATTACGTGTCAAAGTATTATATAATTTCATTCTTCATCCTCTTATCTATTTGCATCAAATTCCATCTTTTTTAAATGAATTAACAGCATTTGAATATCAGCTGGATTAATCCCTGAAATTCGATTTGCTTGGCCAATTGAAATTGGTCGAATTTGTTTAAATTTTTCGCGGGCTTCAAGAGCTAAGTTATCGACTAAATCATAATTTAAATTAAATGGGATTAATTTTTTTTCCAACTTAATTGTTTTTAAAGCAATTTTTTGTTCTTTTTTAATATATCCCTTAAAGCGAATATTAATTAATAAATTTTGTTTTAAAAATGATTTTAAATTATTTAATGGTGGTAACTCCTCCTCTAAATATTTTAACTCAATATTTGGTCGTTTTAATAAATTATAAGCAGAAATTCGTTCAGTAATATTTGCAAGACCTAATTCATTTAATTTCTGAATTAAGGGTGATTTCGCCATAAAAAAAGTTTCTTTTAATAATTGAATGACCGCATTATAGTTTTGCACATTAACTTGATATTCTTCTCAACTTTCTTGGTCAATTAATCCAAATTGATTTGCATATTTTTTTAAACGTTCTTCAGCATTATCATTTCGTAACAATAAGCGATATTCTGCACGAGAAGTTAACAAACGATATGGTTCTTGTGTTCCTTTTGTAATTAAGTCATCAATTAGAACCCCAATATATGCTTGATCACGGCGTAAAATAAATGGTTCTTTGTGGTCAATACTTAAAACAGCATTAATCCCCGCCATTAGACCTTGACTAGCCGCTTCTTCATAACCACTAGTTCCATTAATTTGTCCCGCGGTATATAAATTATTAATCTTTTTTGTTTCTAAGGTATGTTTTAATTGGGTTGGCACAATGGCATCATATTCAATTGCATAAGCTCATTTTAAAACCTCAACATTTTCAAATCCTGGTAATGAACGCAGCATTTTTTCTTGAACATCAATTGGCATTGAAGTTGAAAAGCCTTGAACATAAATTGTGTTTAAACTTTTTGATTCTGGTTCTAAAAAAATTTGATGACGTGGTTTATCAACAAAACGAACAATTTTATCTTCAAAACTTGGACAATAACGTGGCCCTGTTCCTTGCACATTACCAGAATACATTGCAGATGATGTTAGATTTTCTTGTACAATACTATGTGTCTGTGGTGTTGAATGAATTAATCAACATAATTCTTGTTCTTGCAATGGCGTAAAGGTTTTTGTTGAATAAGAAAAGGCTAACGGTAAATTACTTCCGGGCTCTTCTTGTGCTTTTGTATAGTCAATTGAAGTATTAAGAACTCGTGCGGGGGTTCCTGTTTTTAAACGAAATAATTCAAACCCTAAATGTTTTAACTGAGTTGATAAACCAGCTGTTGTAACATCACCAGCTGGTCCTTCCACTTTTTTTGTCATTCCTTGTAATACCAATGATTGCATATATGTTCCCGTTGTTAAAATAACTTTTTTTGCTAAAAATTGCGTTTGATCTTTTAAAATTACACCATAACAATTATTATCATCAACTAATAACTCTTGTACTGCTCCTTCATATAAATCTAAATTATCTTGTTTTTCAATTACTGTTTGCATATATTTTGCATATTTAATTTTATCTGATTGAGCTCGCACTGCTCACACTGCTGGTCCCCGCGAAGAATTTAATAATTTCATTTGGAGTGTTGTTGCATCAGCGGCTTTTGCCATTTCCCCACCAATTGCATCAATTTCTCGTACTACAATCCCTTTCGCTGGTCCTCCAATTGAGGGATTACATGGCATTAATGCAATTTTATCTTTATGTAAAGTAATTAATAATGTTTTCTTCTGCATTCTCGCAGCTGCTAAACTTGCTTCAACACCAGCGTGACCAGCACCAATGACAATTACATCGTATTTTTTCATTAAACTCCCTCCTTTTATAAATTTTATTGATTTAATTCTGTTTCAATTTTTTTTAATTCTTGTTCAACATTTACACGACTAAATAAATTTTCTTTTTTCTCTATCTTTTTATTATATATGATTTCTTGCTCTAAAATTGTGGCAAATGTTAAATTTTCTAAATTAATATTAAAATAATCGGCAATTTTTTGAGCATTATCAATTAAAACTGGTTGTAATAAAAAAGCACTAACAATAATAGTATAAGCTAAGCTTGCTAAAGTTTCATGTAACTGATTAATTTTTTGGTTTTTTTCTAATTCTCATGGTTTGTTTTCTTCAATATATTTGTTAGCCTTATTACACAATTCTAAAATAATACCTAATGCTTTTGATATCTGATAAGCATTCATTGCTTGTTGATAATTTTGAACTGCTAATGCACAACTTTTAATTAAATCATTGACTAATTTTTTTTGTTTCACTAACTTACCATCAAAATATTTACTAATCATATTACTTACTCGTGATACTAAATTCCCAATATTATTAACTAAATGAGTATTATATGATTCTAAAAACATTTCATAAGAAAATTTCCCATCATTTTCCGTTGGAATTTCATATCCTAAGTAAAAACGTAAGGTATCAAGGCCATATTTATCAATTAAATATAAGGGATCAACAACATTCCCAATTGATTTACTCATTTTAGTATCCTTAAATAAAATTCAACCATGTGATAAAAGCTTATTTGGTTGCCGTAATCCTAAACTTTCTAACATACTTGGTCAATAAATAGTATGAAAACGAGCAATTTCCTTTCCCAATAACTGTAAAATTTCAACATTTGGATTATTTCAAAACTTATTAAACAAAGTATTATCTTCTGACAAATAGCCTAATGCTGTTAAATAATTTGATAGAGCATCAATTCAAACATAAATAATATGTTTATCATTTTCTAATGTTTTAATTCCTCATGAAAAAGTTGTTCTCGTTACCGATAAATCTGTTAAACTGGGTAAAATAAAATTATTTAACATTTCATTTTTCCTTGCTTCTGGTTCAATAAAACCCGAATGATTATTATAGTAGTTAATTAAAAATTGGCTATATTTTGAAACTTTAAAGAAATAAGTTTCTTCTTTCACCTTTTGTGGTTTATTACCGCAAACCAAACATTGGTTCGTTGCTTTATCTATTTGTGCTTCAGTTAAAAATTCTTCACAACTAACACAATACAATCCTTCATATGTTCCTAAATAAATATCCCCATTATTATATAATTTACTAAAAATCTTTTGCACACTAATTTTATGGCTTTTATCCGTAGTTCGAATAAATTTCGAATATTCAATCCTTAATTTATTTCACAACAATTTAAAATTATCAACAATCATTGTTGTAAATTGATACGGTGTAATCCCGGCTTCTTTTGCCTTCTTCTCAATTTTTTTCCCATGTTCATCACTTCCGGTTAAAAAGAAAGTTTCATAACCATCCATCTTCTTATAACGATTAAGAATATCAGCTAAACTAGTAGTATAAGCATGACCAATATGTAACTGGGCACTTGGATAATAAATTGGGGTTGTAACATAAAATAATTTCTTGTTTTGACTCATAATATCCCCCTCATTTTTATGATTTAGTTTTATATTATACAAATATACATTATTTATATTTTTTAAAATAAATTATAATGATAAACTTTTTTTAATAAATATTCAATTTCCTAAAGCAAATAATCCCGATGCTCCAATCAACATAATTGGCAATTGTCAAGCAAATTTTAAAGCATTAATTTGTTTTCACGTTGCATAAATATAACCATCAGGAGTATCATTTGAAATTTCTTTTGTTAAATTATTAACATCAAACTCAAATGAAACATTAAAAAATGATGTAATTGTTAAATATTGAATAAATTTAAAAAATTTTAATTGTTCAATAACTAATGATAAATTAAATAAAATATTACAAATTACAAAAAAAGTCGATATTCCAGCTACAACTGTTATTGCAACGGATGGTCTATTTAAATAAACCATAATGACAAAATTAATTGATGTTCATAATAAAGACAAAAATAAAAAACTAAAACTTGTTAATACAACATTTCCTAGTACTTGTTTGTTAAAATCCTGTTGTATTACAGCGAAGAAAATTAATTGTAAAAGTAACAGTGTAATATTTATAATTAAAATTGAACTTAAAATAACAAATAATTTTGAATTTAAAATGGTATTTCTTGACATTGGAGTAGTTAATCAGGATGCCATATAACCACGATCAATTTCTTTAACCAATAAAATACGGATTAAAATAATTCCAAAACTAAAAATTAATATAAAAGCAGGAATTCCATATAAAGTTCATGGTAATATTTGAGATGCAGAAAGTGAGGTTCGCGAACCATAACCATAACTATCATTATAAATGTATTTAGCTGGAGCAAATGCACTACAAAACAAAGAAGGAATTAAAAGAACAAAAAATAAAACAAAGAAAATAATTATTGGAATAATTATATTTTTAAACTGTGATTTGACAAACTTAAAATTAATCATTGAAATTTACCTCTTTTTCATAAAATTTAATAAAATGTTGTTCTAAATTAAATGGTAATTCCTTAAAATATTCTAACTGATAATCTGTTATTTCTTTTAAAAAATTATTTATACTATTGTTGCTGATTTCAACTTTTATTATTTTTGTTACTTTATTAGTATCAATTATTTTTCATTTTTTATTCATAAAATTATCATAATCATTAATACTTATAAATTTTATTTCATAAATTTTATCAGCATTATTTTTAACTTCTTTAATATTAGCTTCTGATACAATTTTACCTTTTTTAATAATTGCTACTTTATCACAAGTATTATCAATTTCACTAAAAACATGGGAACTCATAAAAACGGTTGCCTCTTCTTTTTGTGAATTTTTAACTAATGTATCAAATTTTTGTTGCATTAAGGGGTCTAATCCTGATGTTGGTTCATCTAAAATTAATACTTTTGGCTTATGCATAAAAGCACTAATTATAGCTACTTTTTGTTTCATTCCTTTTGACATTTTTTTAATTTTCCGTTTAGGATCAAAATCAAAATATTCAATTAGTTTTTCTACATATTTTCAATCAATATTCCCTCTAATTTCAGAAATTGTTTTTAAATAACCAATTCCTGTCATATATTCTGGTAAATTAACTTCACCAGCTAAATAGCCTAAATCTTTCATAATATTTTTAGTATTTTTTCACACATCATAACCTAAAATAGTGCCTGTTCCATTATCTGATTTAATAAATCCAATCATTTGGCGAATAACAGTTGTTTTACCAGCACCATTGGGTCCAAGAAAACCATAAACTTCTCGTTTTTTAACGGTTATATTAATATCAAAACAACCAATATTAGGGCTATATTTCTTCGTCATATTTTTTAATGATATTATTTCCATATCTTTAATTCCTATCTATTTTTTATAAATTATAATAATTTTAACATAAAAACAATAAATTAAATTTTTTAAGTAAATAAAAAATATATTTTATCTTTCTCTATTTGCTTTTTTTAATTTTAGTTCCATTTTTAAAATTTCTTTTGTATACTGTAAAACTAAATCATAAAAAGTTAATAAAATTATAACAAATTAAAAATAAAAAACAATAATCACAAAAAATAGTAAATTAAAAATATTGTTTTTAATATTTATTTTTAAAATTATAAAATTAAAAACAACAAAAAATAAATTTTACTAATCTTAACAAACACTAATTTAATTTAAAAAAATTTTTTTAAAATATTTTCTTGATGTAAAATTTTCCAAGCAAGGTCTCTAATTCTGGTATTTAATATATCTAAAATAGATTTTAATCTACTACGAATATTAATTAATGGCTCATTTTAACCCAAATCAACGCCTTATATCTCTATTTATTCTTTCTACTAATGCTTTCTGACGAGGTTTACCAAGATCACAAAAATAAACTCTTATTTTAAAATGTTTTTCTATTGTTTTTCATCTATAAAATTCTTTTCCTCTATCGGTTAAAATACAACTAAATTTACTAATACCAATTTGTTTAATCATTTTCATTAAAATTGTTAATACAATACTTGCCTTTTTACTAAATAAAATATGATAAAAAAGTATTTTTGATTTACAATTTACTAAAACTAACAAATAAAAATTACCACAATCAAGAGTATCCATTTCTCAAATTCGACTAAAACTTAAATCATTTCCATAATTATTTAAAAATTGCTTATAATCTCTAATATTAAGTAATTTTCCACGATTATCATTTTGTTCCTCATTTTTTGTTTTTCTTTTTTTATTTTTAAAATATAACATTTCTTTTTTTAAATTAAAATAACCTAATTTAATATATTTATACATTATTTTAAACATACACCAAATTTTACATTATATTGTAATTCATACGAAGTAATAATATTTTGTGGCGAACGACCAAAATTATTATATTCATTAGAAAAATGACTTAATTCTTGTGAATTTAACATTGAATATTTACGACATTGTTTTTTATTTTTATCATGTATTTCTTTGTGCTTTTGCAGCATTATAATCATTAATATTATCAAATATATTTAACTCTTGCCAAATAGTTCTATAATCTCTATTCATTTGCTTAGCAATTTTTCAAATATTAATTGTTCCATTTTCCTTTTTAAATAATTCATTATCTTTTAATTTTTCCAAATTTACTCTTTCATTAAAATCTAATCTTTCATATTTTTTCACACTTTACCTCCTAAAATATTTAAAATGTTATAATTTATGTGCAATAATTATAACATTTTAAATATTTTAGGAGCAATCGGATTAACAGCAACAAGTACAACATCATTAATTAGTTGCGAAAAACCAAATAATAGTGAAAACGGCGAGTAATAAATCAGAACCCAAACCACAACAACCACCAACTGGAAGTAATTGAAAGTTAATTGAAAATTGTAAATTATTTATCAAAATGATATTCTGGTTTCTTTGCTAACTTTTGTACGGCATTGCGGGCGGCCAATTGCTCGGCTTCCTTGTGCGTATAGCCGCACCCTTCGCCATACCGAATACCGCCAATTTCAACAATAACAGTATATAAAACGCGGTTGCCTTCCAATGGTGGCGATTCTTTAACTAACTTATATTCTAATGTGCGGGCATCACCAGCTTGTAAAAATTCCTGTAATTCAGTTTTATAATCGCGAATTTGGTCAAAAAAACCAGGATTAGAAACCATGTGAATAAGAGTATTATTAATAAAGGTTCGGACAGTTTCTTCCCCCAAATCAAGATATAAGGCGGCCAGCATTGATTCATAAATATCGGCTAAAATCCGGTTTTTTTCATACCCTTTTGTTTTAATTTCTCCTTTTCCTAATAATAAAAAGGGTGCTCAATTCATCCGGCACACTAATTCTGCTAAAGTTCCTTCCCGCACAATTTTACTACGTAAATTAGTAATTTCGCCTTCATTTTTATCAGGGAAACTTAAAAATAAATATAAGGAAATTTCTTTCGCTAAAATAGCATCCCCCAAAAATTCCATTCGTTGATAAGTATAAGTCAAATTATGCTCATTGGCATAAGAGTTATGTGTTAAGGCTTCTAAATAATATTGTTGTTTTTTAATAAAAATATGATACTGTTCAAAAAAAGCTTTTAATTCATGAAAAAGTTGTTGTGGCTGTTTATTTACAAACTGCATCGTATCATTAATCCCCCTTTAACAATTTTGCTGTCATTTTTTGAACAAAATCATTAACAACTGCATTACGAGTTAATTCTAAAGTACTAATTCATGATTTTTCATCACTACTACCATGGGTTTTAACAGCAATTGTCTTTAAACCGATGACTAATGCTGCTGCATTATTTCGATAATCAAAGGTTTGGCGCATACAGCCAAAAACTTTTCGCAACGATAGTGTTTTTAATTTTCGATAAAAGTTCTTTGTTAACTCGTATTTAATTACACCCATTAAATTTTTAGCCATTCCCTCTAATGTTTTTAAAGCAATATTACCAGTAAAACCATCTGTTATAATGATATCAACAACATCACTAGTAATATCACGTGGTTCAATATTCCCCTTAAAAAAAACTTTATTATTATTTGTTAATAATTTATAAGCTTCTTTATGATAATCTTTCCCTTTTGTTGTTTCTTCGCCAATGTTTAACATTGCAACAGTTGGTGTTGGATTATGCATAATTTCTTGAGCATAAATACTGGCCATAATTGCAAAATTAACAAGATCTTGGGCATCATTTTCTAAATTAGCCCCAACATCTAACATTAAAACCGACTTTCCTTTTTTAACGGTTGGAATAAAAGGCATAAAAGCTGACCGAGAAACACTAGGAATTTCGCCCACAAGAAAATGACATGCGGCTAAAAAAGCAGCCGTTGAACCACCTGAAACCAAAGCATCCACTTTTTGATCACGTAATAATTCCGCTCCCCGAACCATTGAACTATCTGGTTTACGCCGAACTTCCATCATTCCTTCTGTCATAGCAATTATTTCTGTTGTAGCAAAAATTTCATATTTAGTATTATCTAATTTTGCTCCTTCAGCAGCAATTTTAAGCTCTTTTTCATTTCCGATTAAGATAAAAGTAACATCTTGATATTTTTTCATAAAAACTTTTAAAGCTCCGATAATCGGTGTAATACCTAAATCAGTTCCCATCATATCAATTGCAATTTTACTCATAATTAACTCTCCTAATTCTTTAATGTATACTGTAAAACTAAATCATAAAAAATTAATAAAATTATAACAAATTAAAAATAAAAAACAATAATCACAAAAAATAGTAAATTAAAAATATTGTTTTTAATATTTATTTTTAAAATTATAAAATTAAACACAACAAAAAATAAATTTTACTAATCTTAACAAACACTAATTTAATTTAAAAAAATTTTTTTAAAATATTGTCTTGATGTAAAATTTTCCAAGCAAGGTCTAATTGTATTATTTAATATATCTAAAATAGATTTTAATCTACTACGAATATTAATTAATGGCTCATTTTAACCCAAATCAACGCTTTATATCTCTATTTATTCTTTCTACTAATGCTTTCTGGCGAGATTTACCAAGATCACAAAAATAAACTCTTATTTTAAAATGTTTTTCTATTGTTTTTTATTTTTATCATGTATTTCTTTGTGCTTTTGCAGCATTATAATCATTAATATTATCAAATATATTTAATTCTTGCCAAATAGTTCTATAATCTCTATTCATTTGCTTAGCAGTTTTTCGAATATTAATTATTCCATTTTCCTTTTTAAATAATTCATTATCTTTTAATTTTTCCAAATTTACTCTTTCATTAAAATCTAATCTTTCATATTTTTTCACACTTTACCTCCTAAAATATTTAAAATATTATAATTTATGTGCAATAATTATAACATTTTAAATATTTTAGGAGGTAAAGTGTGAAAAAATATGAAAGATTAGATTTTAATGAAAGAGTAAATTTGGAAAAATTAAAAGATAATGAATTTGTAAATTGTAAATGCTAAATCATAAAAAGTTAACTATTAACTTAGTTAACTTTTTATGATTTAGCATTTACAATTTACAGTAAAAATTAACTAAAAGTTATGTTAACTTCACCAGTATAATAATCTGATTTAGCATATGTCGTAATTCTTCCCCTTTTTTGGTCGGGGTTAATATCTAAATATAAATCATTTAACAAAGCACTTAACCGATCTAACTGACTAATAAAGTTAACACTAATGAACATCATCATTACTTCTAAAATTGTCACTTTTGGTAATTTTCCTAAACTTGTTTTTAACTCCATTTTCCCTAAATCTTCTTTTACTGCTGGGGGTGGCGGAGTTACAACTGAAAAACGAACATTAACTGAACCATAATAATCTGTTGCTGGATTATCATCTTTGGACCAAGTATCTTTGCCTGTCTTTAAAGTTGCCGCCGTTTGATCAGCATTAATTTCAATGTTAGCGACTGTTTCAATCTGTTCATTTCAAATCTCTGGCACTTGTTCTCCAATAAAAAACTCACCAAACTTATCTAATTCTGAAATAAGTTGCATATTGTTAAAAATAATGGCAATTAAAATTGTTTTGGGACGAGCATCAGTAATTTTCCCTAAATCAGTACTTTTTACTTTATCAGTAAGATGATTTGAAGTCATTACTGTTTTATTAATTTTAATGGTATTGGCATTTGTTCCATCATTAAAATTTAATTCATATTGCCCATTACGATATAAATCAATTTGTGCAACTGGTTTTGTTTGATTATTAAATTTATAATTTTTTGTTAATTGTTCAAATTTTCATTGTGTTCCTATAAACAATTGTGCTAACTGATCTAATAGATCTGGAATTGTTTGTTTATTATTCTGCGGATTAAATGTTTTAAAATTAATTCCTGCAAAACCCCTTACTTCAACAGGTAATATCGGCGGATCAACTGGAATAATATTTCAATTATCATTTTTATTACAACTAACTAATGCCATTGTTGGTCCAAATGTTACGAGACCAATTCCCATCACTGCTAATAATTTCGTCATTTTATTTCCTCCTAATCCGCATTTATAATTGCAATTAATGGATTAATCCAGTTCATATTAAACCAGCTAATTAAATATGCAATAAAGTATAGTAATAACCCACTACCAATTGCAATAATTGGAATAATAATATTGATAAATAGTGGTAAAACAATGCCAATCCGAATTAAAATCATGTTTGAAATAATTAAGGATAGCCATCCAAAACCAAATCCGGCAATGGTCATTATTACAATAATCGGAATATACATTCCAATAACTAGTTTTGTAATATACCGGTTACGATACCCTAATACTTTCATTGTTGCAATAATTGTCTGATTCTCTGCAATAACAATATTACTTGTTAAAATAATAATCATAAAACTTAGGACAAAAGAAATTCCAATAATAAAGAAAACAATATCATTAATGGCTTTTGAAATATTACCTAAAATTGCTTGAGCCTGTGTAATTGGGATTAAGCTACTAAAAGGACTATTTGCGTATGGTGGATAAGCAATATCGTTTCTAATGCCCCCATTTAAGCCATAAAAACTATAGTCACCAAATAATTGACTTGTTCCTAATCCGATCTCAATATCATCAATTTTAGCACTATTCGAAATTTTATAATTAAAAATTGGATATGTATTTTCAAACACTGCAATTCAATCAATTGCGCTTTGTTGTGCTGTTCAGTAAGCAACAAATTTTTTTCATAAATCATTTTCATCTGGTTTACCAGGATGAGCTCTAATAAAATCCTCTAATAAGGCTAAACTTTTTTTATTTTCCTCAGATAAATTATTCTTGATAAAAGAATCTGTTCATTCCTTTAAAAATAAGCGTAATAAATAGTTTCGTGTTTTATCATATTCTAATAATTTTTGCGCGCGATTTTCATTAATTCAAGCCCGTGGTGAACCATATTGATTAGTAATTCCAACAATCGTAAATGATTGATTATAATTTTGATTACTTACCCGATAACTACCGTTAATAATTTTATCATTTAAAATTGTTGGTTGGGTAAAATTAGGATCAAGCGCATCAAGTTTACTTTCTAAGACATTTTCACTATCTACATTTTTTAAAACCTTATTTTTATATTTATTATCACCATTAAACATTAATTTCCCAACATGGCCTTGTGCTTTCGCATCATAGTCAGTAACATCACTAGCATCTCAACTTTGTAAAATTTGATCTGTGGTAACTTTCTGGTCCGCCGCAACTAAGGCTTTCCGAGTCAGATTAGGATCAATTTGATCGCCAACTGCAACATTTAACAGCTTCGCTAAAGTTTTATTTAAAATAATATTGTCACTTGGAGCAAATAATTTTTCGTTTAAACGTTCTTGATCTTTATTAATTAATGCTTGATCTTTAAAGGTTTTATTAATTCCATAAATTTCAAATTTAATCCCATTTGTTTCGGCATGAATCATTGTTCCCCGATCATCTGTTAAGGGATTAAATGGAACAACGCCAAAGCCTAAATTGAAATTACTGTTCTGTTGATTAAAGGTTTCTTTCATTTTTATGCGAACTGTTTGTGGTAAACGTGAATACACTCCTTGAATAAAACATTGATTAACATTTTCAAAAAAATAAGCATAAATTCAATTGTACAAATCATACATTGGTTTTTTTAACCGCGTATTAAACTCATTTCCAGTTGCTGAAAAGACATCATAAAAAGATTCTGACAATGGTTGCTCTAATGCAGGACGAAAATGATTATTTGCTAAGATAATTGATGGTCCTCCTTGACCAAAATTGCGTTGATAATCACTTTGCGTAAAAATATTATCTTTTAACTGCGCATTTTTATCATCTAAATTTAAATTACCCCTTGCATCAAAATACGGTTCTCGTTTAATATTTAGACCAACTGTTTCGCGATATTTTCAATAAAATAAACGATATTTTTCTAAAGCATTAATATGCTCACGAGCAGTTTCTGTTGTTCACAAATATTCTTCAATTGTTGGTTTTGTTAAAAGATTTACAGAAAAATCATTATAATCACTTCATGTTGTCGTACAAATTGCTTTTGCTAAACCAGACTGACTTGAAGTTAATTTATTACTTTGCAAAAATTCTTTTGAAATATTACGATATAATAACGAACGCATATCTTCTGCTTGATATGTTGGAGCAAAATTTTCTGGGTTAATTTGCCCTGTTACTAAATCAAGCAAATATTGGTTACTATCTTTAGTCATATTTGTATTAGCTAGCAAACTATTATTACTATCTCATGGTTTTTGCGTTGGATCATATGTCTTTAAAAAAGTTGTTGGTAAATTATAAACTGGACTATTGTATTCAACTAATGTTTGATAATTATCACCTTCATATGAATAACGAATATTATTCTGTAAAATAATTGGAATTGATGTCGACATCGTAATCATTATGGTACTAATAATCATTGTTAATGATACTCCAACCATTTTTCCGATTGAATTAGATAATTGAACTGCTTGAAAAAGAGCATCAAATGTTTTTCGAATTGCAAACATTTTATAAACAACTTTTTTAAAACGGCCATTTAACACTGTTTTTTCTTTTCGAATCAATTGTAATGGTGTTCGTGAAACCATCATAATTGTGCCACTAATCATTGTTACACAAGTTAACAAGGCAAAAATAAATAAGACACAAGTTACTAATGCTAACGGAGCAAACACAAAATTACCATATGGTAGATTAAAATAAGAACCAAATAAATATTTAACAGTAAATTGACCACTAATTCCGGTTCCATAACCAACGATTCCACCAATCAAAGCAATCATTAATGGATAGGAAATATAACTAAGGGTTAAAACACGACGACGATATCCCAATGCTCGTAATAAACCATTTTGGGGTCCGGTTGCATCAATTTGCCGACGAACAACTAAAATTAAGACAAAAAATGAAATAATTAATAAAATGGTAATTAAAATATACGAAGCACTAATAAAAGCATTTAATGTTGAAGTAAAGTATGTGATTCGCTTCGCAAACTCATAACTATTATCAGTTCGAAAAGTAGCAGTGGGAATTCCCGTTGATAATGTTTTCACATAATAACCTTGTAAACCAATGTGCTCACCTTGATCACTATTTAAATAATTATTTATTATTTTACTATAGACACTGCGAGTTTGATCAACTTTTGTTTGTTGGAATTTTCCAACATAATAAACTTCTCGTTCTAATTGACTTTCCGGAATTAAAACTTGTTTTGCTAAATCTAACTTTGTTACCAGATATTGGTTACCATCTGTGTCTTCCACCGTTTCCTCAACTAAACCAAATAACCGTGGATCTAAATAAGCAATCCCTTCGTCTCGCATATTTGGAAATGGATGCGATGCATCAATAATTGGGGTAACATAATCCGCTGATTGGCCAAAACCGACTACGCGAAATCAATTTTCTTTTGTATAAGGGGAATGTGGCAATCATTTATTAATATCTTCTTTTTGATATGAACTTAAATCAACATTTTCCAATTCACTATCGACAACTTTAATGGTAGTTCCATATCGATCCGGTTGTAATCGCACAATATCATTAATTTTAATCTTATTTTTTCGCGCAAACTCGGAAGTTAAATAAATTCAATGCATTGTTTCTTGCCTAATTGATGATAAATATTGCATATAAAAACTCAATGGTAGTCCATTCGCTACAATAAACTTATCAATTTCTTGAGAAGAATTTAATGTTACTGCTTTAATAATTTTATTATTCCCTAAGGTAAATGTTCGTGCCTCAACACGATTATAGTTAAAGTTTTCTTTTTGATTACTTAATTTTTGTTTAATAAATTCCAACATTGCATTTTGGCGTAAGGCATTATCGGTAATTTTTTCAAACTGGTCGGGTTTTACATTTGGATTTTTAACATAAGTAGTTTCACTAAAACTAACAACAAAATCATGTTGATTACTTTGTTGCTCAGAAATAAAACTATTGTAGTTATTATCTACTCGTTGTTTTGAAACTTCAATAATTGTAAAAATAAAACTAGTTAAAAATACTAAGACAACTAAGCCAATAAATTGAATTTTATTTTTAACCGTGTTTTTGAAATTGTTTTTAAATAATAACTTAAAACCTGGCATTTTTCCACCCTCTTTCTTTTCTTTCTTATTATTATTTGAATTTAGTTAAAAATAAAATTGGGTGGGGTTGTTTGTTTCTTAAATTGTGTTAACAATTCTGTTTTGCGAAGATTATCAATAATACTAGTTATTTCAATAAATCATTGGTTGAATTTAAAATTTCGACAAATTATGGCTAAAATTGAAATTGTTAACTGATGGTGTAGTCAAAACACAATATTAGTAAAAGTGCTTTTACTAAACATATAATAGCTAAAAGCAATGACATCATTAATCTTTTTTAAATAACCAATATATAAACGAAATAATATTAACATGGTGATAAAACCAATTGTAAAAATTGCATAAAAAACATAACATAAAATAACTAAAAAAGAATATATTGCTTTATATACAATTATATTTTGCAATTGAGAAATTATTGAAGTATGACTAAAAAACAAGATATATGAAATTAAGAGAATATTACAAAATCATAAAATAATAATTTGTCAATTAGAAAATAAAATTAATTTTCAGGCTGAGATTGTTGTTTTTTTCATTTGCTTAAAATTAACTAAAATTCCCATACAAAAAAGAAAAATAAAACTAGTTCAAACAAGATAAAATAAATTTAATGTAATATTTACAAAACTATAATTATCAGCAATATTAATAATTGAAAAAGATGATGAAAATAAAATATAACCAATAAAAATAATAAAGAAAATATTAATAAATTTTTGATACTTTTTCAAAACAGATATTTTCATTACCATCACCTTCATAGATTTGATTATATTTTTCTTATATTATTATAACATTATTCCTAAATTAATGTAAAATGTAAAATTGTTAAAAATAAATTATGTAATTCAAGAATAACTATATTATAGAAGAAAACCCTAAAAAATATTAAAAAACAGATATTAAAACTATTTAATTATCTGTTTTTTTAAGAAACTTTAACTTTCTAACGTTTAATGCAAAAATTAATTTACTTTAAATTCAAATGTTTATAAAAATTGATACTCGTCATCATCGGGATTATTGTTTTCTTCCTTATCAGGTTTAAAAAAGAAACTATACCCAAAGTTATTGTAAGTAAAATTTAATATAATAATCTGGATATTCAACCATTAGTATAATGATTCCGAAATAATTTAATTGTAATAGTTTTATCATCAGTTATTATTTCCATTTTAAATTTAGGAACAATTCCTTTGGCATCTATAGCAGTAGTTTGATAAAACTTTGTTTTAAAGGCACTTATTGTGCCAGTAGGATTCTTAAAAAAATTAAAAATCATTTTAAAAATTAGAGAAATTCTTGAATTTACTGAACTATTTGGTTTAAATGAATTAACCTCTCCGAGTAATTTATCAAAATCAGTTTGATTCATATTGAAAACAATTTTATCATTATAAGTTTCTATTTTATAATGTTGTCAAAAGGCCATTGTCTTTTCCGCAAATTGCTCTAATTGTTGATCAACTTGCTTTTTTGCCACCAAAACTTTAATTGGTGTTTTTAATGTTCTTCAATTACTTTTTTTATCCTTAAATGGTAAATTTTCAATTATAAAATTCATTGGTAAAAATATGTTATATCTGCTTTAACATAATAATCACCCTCACTAACAATATGATTCTTTTCTTTATAAAGTTTTAAAAAGTTTTCCTTGGTTAATTTTTCTGGTTGATAACCTTCCCCTACGCAGTTTAAGATTGAATCAGTTTTCGCAAATGGACTTCATAAATTTAGAGTGTTAAAAAATTCAGCAAAAGCAGGCATATTACTAAATATATTTTTTTATTCTCTAGCTCTTGTTTAATAATTGGTCAAATTATATTATACGTATCAATTTCATTAAACTGATCATTTAATCTGACCATAATTTTATTTTGTTGGGTTTCAAACAAATCATTAATAAATTGAAGAAACCATGACTCAAGTTTATCTTGCACATTACTTAGTTCTTCAAGATTATTACTAATAATAACCAACTCTTTGTGTTCATCCATCAGGTTGTGACAGTTCTTTAAAATTAATGTCATAACTAAAATCAAAATTAACTTTTTCAATTCTAAAATTAATCTTATCCTCGCTAAACATTATTGGTGGCGCTTTCGTAGGATCAGGATAAAAATTACTATAATCATTAACAATCTCCTCATTAATATTATTAACTTCTTTTTTAAAATCACTAACTAATTGTTTTAAAAAAGGTCAAGGGCCAATATTTGCACCATTAATTATTTTTGTTTCATCTTCTTTTAAAGTTGTAATAAACTCATTAAATTTAGCAACATGTTCAGAATAATCATTAATATTAATTAATTCTTTTGCCTTCCATCATGTTTGAAATGTTTTTTTAGCTTCTACCATTAGTTTATAAAAGGTATTAATATCTTGGTTTAGTTCGCCATTATATTCTTCATTTTTAACTAAATTCTTATTCCGTATCATACAACTAGCGACACTAAAAGTGCCCGTTGTAGTCAATAAAAAGTGCTTAAAATACTTAATAGTTTTTTCATCATTTTCTCCTTATCTATTTAAAAAGGTATTTTACTATATTATATATTTTTAGGTCACATGGATTGTATACTGTAAAAAGGCAAGTATTGTATTATAGACTGCACCCCGTTTAGTACGTATTAATAAAAAGGTTTACAAACTTTCATTTATTATATATTTTTCTTTTTGGTTTGAATATCATTTATTTCATTTTTTAACATCATTAATATATTCATTATGAGATTTATAATTTTTATTATGGATTGTTCCTTTTTTAAGTAATGAATGAAAACTTTCAATAATAATGTTGTCTGCACAATGATAATTTTTACCCATTGAAATTATAATTTTGTTATCTAAACATTTACTATTGTAATCTTTAGATGTATATTGATATCCGTGATCTGAATGAATTATTATTTTATTTAAATCTTTTTTTATTTTTTTAATTTTATTAATTGCATCATTTAAATTATCAATTACAAGTTTGTTATTATTAAATTTTGATCATTTTACATCAATAATTTCTTTAGTATATCCATCAAGTATTGTTGATTGATAATGTTTTTTACCATTTCAAATTAAATAAGTTACATCAGTAAATAAAATTGAAAATCTTTCTTTAATATCATTAAAATTACGATTTACTAAATCAGGATATTTAATTATATTTTTATTTCTATTTTGTTTTATTAATATTTTTCTACGCATACGCTTTACATATTCAGCTTGAATATTATTTTCTTTCATAATTCGCAATACTTTCTTAGTATTATAAACAATGCCATAATCTTCTTTTAAATATTTGGTAATTCGACGATAACCAAATTGTTTTAAATTTTCTTCATAGACTTTTACAATATTTTTTAATGATTCGCTATCCTTACCATTACTTGAATAATTTTTATATTTATCTCAATAACTACGCTTTAAATCTGTTATATCAAGTAATAAATTTAGTGGATATTTATTAATGTTTTCTTTGATAAAAGATACAATTTTTCTTTTATTTAATTGTAAAAGTCATGAAGCTTTTTTAGTAATTCATACCTAACTTTGTAATAGTTTAAATCTCTTTTTTCAAATGATTCTTTTGGACCTTTATTGGTGTTTAAAATTCCTTTCTTAAAATTTTCATACCATGAAGCAACAGTTTTTTATTAATTTGATATTTTTTTGCAATAAAACTTATACTATTATTTTTAACCTCGTGTACTATCATTTTTCGAAAATATGCTGTATATTTATTAAATTTTTGTCCTTTTCTTGCCATATAAAAATGCACCTCCTTTAAAGTTTAGCAAAGACTTTTTTTCTTTACTTACTTTTTTGGGTGCAGTCTATGATGCCTTTTAAAAATAAATATTAAAAACAATACTTTTAATTTAATATTTTTTGTGATTATTGTTTTTTATTTTTAATTTGTTATAATTTTATTAACTTTTTGGTCGCATGGAAAAAAGAAGGGTTTTATAAAAACAGGTAAAAAATGTCTTTATTTTATTGAACAAAATAACATTTAAAAACAAAAACCCTTATTTTTTACATACGACCAACTTTTTATGATTTACTTTTACAGTATACACATTTTTTATTTTTTAACTAGTCGATTTGAAACAATATTATGACGGCCAACTTTTGCTTGATCAACACCATTTAATTGCACCGCATCACCAGTAAAACCAATATTAATTTTTGCCAACAATTTACCAACACCATAAATATCAACGGGAACACCTTCTTTTTCAAAAGTAGCAATTTTCTGAGCATTAAAACCTGAGGAAACAATAATTTTAACATGTTGATATCCCTCATGATCTAAAGCTTGTCGTAAAGCTCGAATTAAATGCTTATTAACACCATTAATTTCATCTGCCGGATATTTACTCTCTTTTCCAACAAAATATTTATCAATTAATGCTTTTGAAGTATCAACACGAACTGCATATAAATTTGAAAACTGATGCGCTACTTGTAACGTATCAGTAATAACATCATTATTATAATCGACTAAAGCTACTAGTTTATCAGTTGGATAAAAATTTTGATACGCTTTTAATGCAACAATTAAATCACCATTAAAGGCTTGAATTAAAGCATGCGGAACAGTTCCCATTGGTTCATAATTGTCTTCTAATTTTGTTACTTGCGCAGCAGTAACAAAATTAGTTATGCCACCAATTTTAGCAGCTGCTCCATCATTTTCTTGATTATAATAATAATCACTACGGTCATTCATATATATGACTGGTTTATTGTTTGCTGCTTGTAAAACACGATGGCAGTTAGTTGCAATACTTGTTTGTCGTGCTAAAATTCCATCAATAATGCCTTCTAAATGACCAAACTGATAATAATGTCCTGTTATTTTTAAAACAGGCTCATTTGCTTGAATTAAATCACCATCTGTTAAGGCAACAATTTCTAAACTTTCTGAATTAAAAGCTTCTGTTTTTAATAACTCAACACATGCATCAATTCCGGCTAAAATAACATTTTCTTCTCGTTGAAAAAATTGTATTGTTACGATATCATTCGGTTTTTCATGTTTTAAAATATTTGCTGTTTTTAAAAAATAGACTGCACTATAATATCCTGCCTTAATTTTTCCCATTATAATATTCCTTTCAAAAACTATTGCCAAGATGATATTGTTTTTCTGGTAATAACATAATTTTTTTCCAGTAGTAGTAACTTCTAAACCTAACTCTCGTTCAGAACAGAGCATCCCATTCGAAATAACTCCTCATAACTCACTAAGAATAATTTGCAATGTTGATGGCATAATAGCCCCAACATGCGCAACAACAACTAATTTCCCAGCATTGCAATTATCCGCACCACAAATAATTTGTTCTGTTGTTGAACCAATTTTTACTTGGCAAATACTTAGTTTATCAGAATTAGGATGTTTTTCTCGCTCAATAATTTTTACAACAACAAATTACGGTTCTTCATTAATATTATTAAAAGAACAATCTTTTTGTTTAAAAATAGTTCCTAATTCAGCTAATAAATCATTATTATCACTATTAACACCTAACCATAAAGGGGTTGTTAAATATTTACTAACATTTAACAAATTAAAACCACAACATTGGTTATCTTTAATTATAAAAGAAAACATAATCATTACTTAATAACATGACAGGTCGGTGTTGCTGATGGTTGATAACAAATTAAAACATCAAAGCCTTGATTATAAAATAAACCAATTTTTTTGCTTCCATTTTTACTCCTTACTACTTCAATTAAATTTCTTAATTTTTGTTTCATCTATATCCGCGATAATAGTTGTTACTAACTTAATTGTTTCATTAAAGTCATCTAAATCAATAATACCACTAATTGTGTGAAAATTACGCGCAATTAAACACGCTTGAATTCTTGATACACCTGCTCCTGATAAATGAACAGCCCCAGCATCTGTTCCTCCTGGTGAAATATAAAATTGATATTTAATCTGATGCTCTTACATTAATTTAAGTTGATATTGAATTAAATCATACCGAGTAATATAACCATTATCCATTCCACGTAACATTACCCCTTGTCCTAATTATCCAAAAATTGTTGCTGATTTATAATCTTGTCCTGGCGAAACAGCTGTGACAATGCCAAAATCAGGATTAATTAATGCTGTTGCTGTTTTAACTCCTCGTGTTCCAACTTCCTCTTGTACACTAAAACCAACATATAAATCATAATCTAATTTTTTATTTTTAATTTGTTCTAGAACTTCTAAACCTAAAATAACTCCCATCTAGTTATCAATTGCTTTAGATAATAATCTTTTATCATTTAAAAAGAGTGTTGACCCTTCACAAATAACAACGTTCCCTTCCCAAATTCCTGCCGCATATGCTTCTGCTTGCGTAGAAAAACCAAAATCAACTAGCATGTTAGCAATTGGTGTTGGTTTTGATCGCGCTTCTGGCGATAATAAATGCGGTGTAATTACTGAAATTGCTCCACTTAGAAATGACCCATCATCTTTTAACAACTTTACTCGCTTAGCTAATAATGTTTGTTCTCAAATTCCACCTAAAGGGTTAATCCGAACTAATCCTTTACTATTAATTTGACTAACCATAAAACCAACTTCATCACCGTGTGCCATTAACATTACTTTTTTGGGATTTGCAATCCTCTTTTACTTTCGGATGACAGCAAAACAACTCCCCCAAGTTATCTTGAATTATTTCTGACGTATATTTTTGATAGTATTCTTTTAGCAATGTAGCAACTTGATATTCACATCCAGATGGACCAAATGCTTGTAAAATACTTTCATACATTTTTTTGCTTTTCCGCACTAATTTTCATTGTTATCTTCCTTTCGTCCTTGAAATTATTATATCAAAGTTTATAATTAATTTATTGTTAAAACATTAACAATACATTAACTTAGATTCAATGATACTTAAAATTACAGAAAATATATGGAGGAAAAATATGCGCAAAGATGCATTAATAATCGACTCATCGTCAGGAATTAAAAAAGGAGAACTAAAAAAATACGAAGATACCTATTTGTTACCATTATTACTAAATTTCCCAGATGGTAGTGAAGTTGAAGATGATGAAGATATTATTTCTTTTAATGAATTTTATGATATCTTAGAACATCAAGTAATTAAAACTAGTCAGATTCCAATGGGGAAAATGTTAAGTGCTTGAAACGAATTATTAAAAAAATATGATGGCATTGTTTTTATGGGATTATCAAAAGGATTATCTGGCCAACATGAAAATATCTCAATGTTAGCACAAGGTGATGAATATAAAGACAAGGTTTTTATTATTGATACTGATGGTGTAAGTCAACTATTGGTATATATGATTGATTTAGTTTATCAATGAATTGGTGAAGGAATTAAATTAACAGAAATTCAACCAAAACTTGATTTAATTAAAACAAAAGTTAGCGCATTCATTATCTCAAAAAGTTTGGAAACTTTAAAGCGTGGAGGGCGAATTACAGCAACAGCTGCAGCCTTAGCATCGCTTTTAAAAATAACACCTATTTTGAGATATGATGGTCGCATTGATAAATTTAACAAAACTAGAACATTTAAAAAAGCTGTCGAAACAACTTTCCAACAAATTAAAAAAGAACGGCAAAATTGAAAAAATATTATTTTATTGCATTCAAAAACTGATGATGAAACTTTGCAAGAAGTTTATAACATTATTGACGATGCGGGTGCTAAAATTAATTCGACATACATTTTGCCAAATGTTATCGCAGCTCATACAGGAGCAAATACAGTCGTGTTAGTATGTTGAGATCAATAAAAGGAGGTCCAGCTAATGAGTAAAAAAATTGCAATCGTAACTGATTCATCCGCAGGTTTTACAACAGCAGAAATTAAACAATTGGGTATTCATGTCATTCCCTTACACATTATTTTAAATAATGAAACTGATATTTTAGATACTGAAGAAGAAACAACAAAATATAATTTTTATGAAATTGTTCAAACTGGAACAACAAAAACAAGCCAAGCTTCAATTGGTGAATTAATGGAAAAATATGATAAAATATTAAAAACATATGATGAAATTATTCATTATCCAATCGATGAAAAACTTTCAAGTCAATATGAAACAGCTTATACTCTAAGTCAAGATGAAGCATATCTTGGTAGAATTCATGTTGTTTGTAATCACACAGCAGCTTTTGCTTTAAAAACATTAGTAATTTATGCTAATGAATTAATAAAACAAAATCTTAGCATAAAAGAAATCATTGCTAAAACAAGCGCTCTTGAACAAAGAACATATATGGCAATGATTCCTGGCAGCCTAGATCGTTTATCAAAGGGTGGTCGTGTTGGAAAAGTTTTATTATCAATAATTAATCTATTCAAAATTAAAATTTTAATTCAATGAGGTGAACATCCAAAAAAAATTGCTTCATCACGAACTTTAAATAATTTAATTGAAACATTAGTTGAAACTTGAGAAAAATTTAAGAAAGCAGTGAAATTAAACTTTCAATTATTTGTTTTAAAAACAAGTGCATGTAATAATAAAGTTTGGGACAACGTTATCCAAAAATTAGATAAGTTAAAAGTTACATATCAAACTGAAAATTTAGCTAATATTTTTGTTGCCCATGCGGGCTTAAATACAATTGCTTTTGTCGCAGTTCCTCAAATTAAATAACAATAAAAAAACCATTTCTACTTTATAAATGGTTTTTTTATTGTTATTTAATTTTAATGGCGGAAGTAAAGAGATTCGAACTCTTGCATGAATCACTCCATCTAACGGTTTTCGAGACCGCCCCCTTCAACCAGGCTTGGGTATACTTCCACTTTTTTACTGGCAGGGGTAGCAGGACTTGAACCCACAACGTACGGTGTTGGAGACCGCTGTTTTACCATTAAACTACACCCCTAAATCCTTTTTCAAGCATAACATAATAATAGAAATATGGCAAAATAAAAAAGTATTTCTATACTTTCATCTTTTCATGTTATGGCAGGGGTAGCAGGACTTGAACCCACAACACTCGGATTTGAAGTCCGATGTTCTACCACTTGAACTATACCCCTGTATACTGTAAAAATAAATCATAAAAAGTTAATAACATTATAACAAATTAAAAATAAAAAACAATAATCACAAAAAATATTAAATTAAAAACATTGTTTTTAATTTAATATTTTTTGTGATTATTGTTTTTTATTTTTAATTTGTTATAATGTTATTAACTTTTTATGATTTATTTTTACAGTATACAGGTAAAATTTCCATTAATTGTAATTTAATTTTCCCCTTTTCATTAATCTCTAAAACCTTAACTTTAACATTATCATTTAATTGAACAATATCTTCTGCTTTTTCAACATGTTTGTCTGATAACTTCGAAATATGAATTAAACCATCAACATTTTCTTTCAAATTAACAAAAACCCCAAATTTTTCAATTTTAACAACTGGCCCAATTATTTCCTCACCAATTGTAACGGGCATTGCAATCGCTTTAATTAATTGATATGCTTTTTCAATTGCTGTTGTTGCTTTATGATAAATGGTAACTTGTCCATCATCTTCAATATAAATTTTGACATCATCAGATTTTTCAATAATAGCTGTAATCATCTTACCGCCAGGACCAATAACTTTCCGAATTTTATCAACTGGAATCATAAATGTTTTCATTTTTGGCGCTGTTGGGGCTAACTCCGACCGTGGAGTTGCAATGGCAGCCAAGACATTTTCTAAAATTGTTAAACGTGCTTTTTTAGCCACCATTAATGCCTCTTTTAATATTGCTTTATCAATCCCCGCAACTTTAATATCCATTTGTAAGGTACAAATCCCCGCTGCCGTCCCCGCTACTTTAAAGTCCATATCGCCAAGGTGATCTTCCATTCCTTGAATATCAGTTAAAATAGTATAATTTTTCCCCTCTTTAACTAATCCCATTGCAATTCCCACTACGGGAGCTGTAATTGGAACACCAGCCGCCATTAAAGCTAATGTCGCAGCACAAATTGATGCCTGCGAAGTACTACCATTTGATTCTAAAACTTCTGAAACAATTCGAATTGTATATGGAAACACTTTTTCATTCGGAATAATTTGACTTAAGGCCTTCTCTCCTAATGCACCATGGCCAATTTCTCGTCGTGAAGGAGGGCCCATTCGGCCAATTTCTCCAACAGAAAATGGGGGAAAATTATAATGGTGCATAAAGCGTTTCCCTTCTTTGTCAGTAATGCCATCAATAATTTGGTTTTTCCCTAATGCTCCTAACGTTACAACTGATAAAACTTGTGTTTCACCACGCGTAAATAAAGCACTCCCATGAACAACTGGTAAGATATCAATCTCACTACTTAATGGACGAATTTGATCTAAGTTCCGGCCATCTAACCGATTTTTATCAATTAGAATTTGACGGCGTACTTCTTGGCGAACAATATCATGTAATGCTGTTTTTAATTCGGTAATTAACCTTTTTTGTTCTTTCTCCGCAAGCGATGATGGAACAGGATAATAACTAATTGCTTGCTCAGTTAAAAATTCAATTGTCTCATAACGTTTAATCTTTGTTTTAATTTGTGATGCAGTAACTAATTCCTTTGCATAATTTTCATCAACATAAGTCATGATTTCTGGTCTAACTTGAAACAATTCAACCGCCATTTTGGAAACCCCAACTTTAGCGATAATTTCATTTTGAAAAACAATTAACTCCTGAATAACCTCATGGCCAGTTAAAATTGCTTGCAACATTAAACTCTCGGAAACTTCTTTGGCCCCTGCTTCAACCATATTAATTGCATTCGCTGTTCCTGCCACAATTAGTTCCAATTGGCCATCATTTAGTTGCTCTAATGAGGGATTAATAATAATATTATTCTTTTGATCAACCATTACTAATGTTCCCACTACTGGTCCAGCAAAAGGAATTTTTGAAATACCAAGGGATAATGATGCGGCAAATAAACTAACAATTCGAACATCATTATCATTATCAACTGCTAAAACATTAATAACAATTTGCACTTCATTCCGAAAGTTTTCAGAAAATAATGGCCGTAAAGCTCGGTCAATTACCCGTGCTGATAATGTCCCATATTCTGATGGTTTCCCTTCTCGTTTTAACAATCCCCTTGGGATTTTCCCTACTGAATATAATTTTTCTTGAAAAACAACCGTCAACGGAAAAAAATCAGCTTCACTAACTTTATTATTAACTGTTGCTGTTACTAAAACAACCGTTTCTCCATAGCGAACTAAGACTGAGCCACTTGCTTGTTTTGCTAACTGACCATGTTCTACAAGCAACTTTCGATTATTTATTATTTTTTTAAATACTTGTTTTGCCATCAAAACTTTTTATTCCTCTCTGTTATAATTTATCTTCTTAATTTTATCACACATTATTTTATATTTACGATATGATATAAATATACAAAAAATAAGGAGAACAAAATGAATCAAAAACCAATTTATCTTGATAATGCTACTTTTGACATTGAAAAAGACAAAGCGTTATTATTAGATGTCCGCACTAATGTTGAATTTAAAGCCTTAAGTCAAATTTCCAATTCAACTAATGTTTACATTTTTGATTTACTCCAAGATCCAACCCGCTATTTACCAGATAAAGACCAGTTAATTATTACTTTATGTAATGGAGGCAATCGTAGTAGTGAAACTGCATCCGAATTACGCCAATTAGGATATCAAAATGCTTATGTTTTAACAACTGGAATTTATGGTTACTATCGGTGAAAAGAACAAATAACAAAGAAATAAAAAAGTTTTAATTGAAAATTGTAAATATAGTGGGAAAAGTCGACTAATAAAGATAATAATATTTTTTCTTTGGCATTGTCTAGATACAAGCTCCAAATTTGTATCTCTTGTTAAATTAAATTGATAATAACATTATTTAAAATAAATGAAACTATTTTTTTGTGATTATTGTTTTTTATTTTTAATTTGTTATAATTTTATTAACTTTTTATGATTTAGTTTTACAATATACACAGGACGCCAAATAAAAAAAGCAACTAAAAATAAACCAATAGAATTACAATAATTTTAAAGGAAAATAAAAGAATCGTTTTTCTGAAACAATATTATTGTTTCAGAAAAACGATTCTTTTATTATTTTTTGTGATTAGTAAAAGAAATTAAATGATATTTACGTTTGCCACGACGAATAATTAAATATTTATCAAATAAAAACTTATCTTTTGTTACAGTTCAAGTCTTTGTTTTAATAACTTCACTATTAACAGTAATTGCCCCTTGTTCTAAAAATTCACGACCTTCTCGTTTCGAAGTAACAATTTCTGCTTGCACTAACAAATCAAGAATTAGTAAATCAAGGTCTAATAATTGAAAATTAGGTAAGCTATTTTTCAATTGATCTAACTGTTGTTCTGATAATTCATGTAAACTACCTTTAAATAAAGCCTCACTAACAATTTGGGCTTCTTTTAATCCTGTTGTTTGATGAACAAATAAGGTTACTTCTTCTGCTAATTTTTTTTGAGCAATTCGTTGTGCTGGTTCTTTTTTGTGGTTTGCTTCAAGCACGATAATTTCTGTTTCCGATCGCATTGTTAAATAACGTAATAATTTCCCTGTTTCTTGATCATCTTGATTAAAAAAGAACTGATAAAATTCATAAGGTGAAGTTTTTGTGGCGTCTAACCAAACTGCTCCTGATTCTGTCTTGCCAAATTTTGAACCATCCGCTTTTGTTAATAAATTCATTGTTAAACCACACGCTAAATTATCTTCCCCAACTTGTTTATAAATATAATCGGTCCCTGAAGTAATATTTCCTCATTGGTCACTACCCCCAGTTTGAACAGCACAATCATAATTAAGATATAATTGATAAAAATCATAAGCTTGCAATAGCGTGTAAGCAAACTCCGTATATGATAAACCAACTTCAATTCTAGTTGCAATATTTTCTTTCGCTAACAAATAACTAATATTAAAATCTTTTCCAACATTTCGTAAAAAATCAATCAAGGTCATTTTTTGTAATCATTCGGCATTATTCACCATTTTAATCTTTGTTCCAATTAATTGCTTCATTTGTTGACTGATAGCTTCAACATTATGCTTAATAGTCTTATTATCTAATAATACTCGTTCTTCTTTTTTTCCACTAGGATCACCAATCATTCCGGTTCCACCACCAATAATCACAATAGCTTGAAAGCCAAACATTTCAAAACGTTTCAATAACATAATTTGAATCAAATGACCAACATGCAATGAATCACCAGTTGGGTCAAAACCACAATAAACTCCTTTTTTTAATTCTTGTGCTTTCAATAATTTTGTTTCATTAGTTACTTGTTTTAATAAACCTCTTCATTTTAATTCTTCTAAAATATTTTTTGCCACCATTTATCTCCTTTGTTATTTAAAAAACTCTAATAATTTAGAGTTTTTTCTTATCAACTTTTGCATCTTTTTTAGTTGGGGTTTGTATACTGTAAAACTAAATCATAAAAAGTTAATAAAATTATAACAAATTAAAAATAAAAAACAATAATCACAAAAAATATTAAATTAAAAACAGCATTTTTAATTTAATATTTTTTGTGATTATTGTTTTTTATTTTTAATTTGTTATAATTTTATTAACTTTTTATGATTTAGTTTTACAGTATACAAAAAGGAGTATGTCACGTGTCGAAACGCCAGGAACGCATTAATATTATTAATTTGTTATATCGTCATTTTGTTTTACAGCATGATGTTTTAACAACGAAACAAGAAGCTTATGATTATTCTCAAATGGTAACAACAACCATTGAAACAATCCAAATTGAGGAAATATTAGCAAATTTGCCAGATATTATTGCGAATATTAATCAATATTTAAAGCCTGGTTGACATTTTGAACGCTTAAGTAATTATCATAAAGCTGTTTTAGTATATGGTGTTTATGAAATTCGTTATCAACAATTATCAAAAGCAATTGTTATTAATGAAAGTTTAGAAATTTTAAAAATATATAGTGAAGATACTGATTTTAGTTATATTAATTCAGTTCTTGACCAAGTCTAAGTGTAAATTGTAAATACCAAATCATAAAAAGTTAACTATTAATTTAGTTAACTTTTTATGATTTGGTATTTACAATTTACACAAAATAGACTGCACCCAAAAAAAGTAAGTAAAGAAAAAAAGTCTTTGCTAAACTTTAAAGGATGTGCATTTTTATATGGCAAGAAAAGGACAAAAATTTAATAAATATACAGCATATTTTCAAAAAATGATAGTACAAGAGGTTAAAAATAATAGTATAAGTTTTATTGCAAAAAAATATCAAATTAATAAAAAAACTGTTGCTTCATGGTATGAAAATTTTAAGAAAGGAATTTTAAACACCAATAAAAGTCCAAAAGAATCATTTAAAAAAAGAGATTTAAACTATTACAAAGTTAGGTATGAATTACTAAAAAAGCTTCATGACTTTTACAATTAAATAAAAGAAAAATTGTATCTTTTATCAAAGAAAACATTAATAAATATCCACTAAATTTATTACTTGATATAACAGATTTAAAGCGTAGTTATTGAGATAAATATAAAAATTATTCAAGTAATGGTAAGGATAGCGAATCATTAAAAAATATTGTAAAAGTCTATGAAGAAAATTTAAAACAATTTGATTATCGTCGAATTACCAAATATTTAAAAGAAGATTATGGCATTGTTTATAATGCTAAGAAAGTATTGCGAATTATGAAAGAAAATAATATTCAAGCTGAATATGTAAAGCGTATGCGTAGAAAAATATTAATAAAACAAAATAGAAATAAAAATATAATTAAATATCCTGATTTAGTAAATCGTAATTTTAATGATATTAAAGAAAGATTTTCAATTTTATTTACTGATGTAACTTATTTAATTTGAAATGGTAAAAAACATTATCAATCAACAATACTTGATGGATATACTAAAGAAATTATTGATGTAAAATGATCAAAATTTAATAATAACAAACTTGTAATTGATAATTTAAATGATGCAATTAATAAAATTAAAAAAATAAAAAAAAGATTTAAATAAAATAATAATTCATTCAGATCACGGATATCAATATACATCTAAAGATTACAATAATAAATGTTTAGATAACAAAATTATAATTTCAATGGGTAAAAATTATCATTGTGCAGACAACATTATTATTGAAAGTTTTCATTCATTACTTAAAAAAGGAACAATCCATAATAAAAATTATAAATCTCATAATGAATATATTAATGATATTAAAAAATGAAATAAATGATATTTAAACCAAAAAGAAAAATATATAATAAATGAAAGTTTGTAAACCTTTTTATTAATACTTACTAAACAGGGTGCAGTCTAGTGTTAATCCTTTTACTATACCGGGTGGTGTTGGTAAATTCCTAAACTTTATTTCATTTGGTATTCCATGAGGCTGAGTTATTAATCAAGATGAAAAAACTTGACCTAATTTTCAATGACTTAATGGCTTTATGAGTGCTAATGTTTATAGTTTTTATAACCATGCTTTTTGAAGTGGTAATGCAAAAGGTAATGGTTATTTACCATTTGAAATATTTAGAGAACAAGGTAATGATAAAGTTGGTGCTATTTTTGGAGCAAATGCCACTAGTTTCGGGTTTACTACTTTATTAACTGATAAATTAGTAGGTACTGTTTTAACTAAGGATGGTAAACCAACAAATAATATAGTTTATTCAACATATAATCTAAAACAATTAAATCAAAAAACTAACTGAATTTATTTAATTAATGAACTTACAACAGCAGTAGATGCTCAAACACCAGTTAGTGATGGTGAAGAAGATAATGATTGTGAATTCTTACAAACACCCGATGGGATAAATTGTAGTTATATAATTGATATGTTTTCAATCCAAGCATTCATTATATAAAGGTAATTTTGAAATTATCTTTTATTCTGATAACCCATATACAAATAATGAAGAAGATTATTTAAGATTATCAGTATGAATTTTTAGAGGTAAAACAAAAAGTACCTTAAATAATTATTTACGAGATATGACAACTAATTATAAAACCAGTTTCTTATTATCACACGACTATGAAATGCCAACATTTAATTACCCTAAATATGTATTACCACCAGTGCCATATAATTATAAAACTTATACCAAAGATATCTGAGATGCTAATACAATCAAACCATTAAAAACTAAAATTACAGCACCTATTCAATGTACTAATAGCGGTTATGTAAATGATAATAATTTAATTAATTTATTTAATAATGAATTTAATTCTGCTTATTATGAAATAGAAATTGATTTAAAACAAATTGACCCAACAATTCAAAGTATTAGTAAATTTCAAGATGCTTATAAAACCATAGAAATAAGTAATCTATCTAATTTAGAAGTTAATTGTTTCAAACCTGATATAGAAAAATTTATTTATGATAGAGATGTTAATTTATCTGCTGGAAACAATAGTTGTAATTATGATTTAGGTTTATTGTCGAATATAACTTTACAAAAAGAGGATTTATCACAAACTGATAATATTAATTTTGATAATATAATAACTTTATATACAGATAATATAGAAATAAATAATATTAAAACATCTGCTACTGCATATACTAATGGATTATCTGAAAAAGGTTATAAAAATACTTATAATAGCAATATAAATGATAGAAATTGTGGTATTAATTTTTTGCTTCAAATAACAAATCTTTCCAACGAAGATTATAATGATTTAATTAGTAATAAAATTAAAGAAACATATTTACAGGCATATTATAATAATGATTTAAAATTAAAAATTAGATTTTCAAAAGTATTATTTATTAATTTATCATGTGTTGGTATTGAAAAATTCCCACATCAAGAATATTTTAAATATTGAGGTAATGATAAAAACATTATATTAGATGTTGAAAATCCAAATATTTTAGGTTTTATAAATAAAAGTAATAGTCCTGTTAAAATAACAATGAGGCCAAGATAAAAAAAGATGTAAATCTCTTTTTTACCCAACCTTAACTTTTATATTAACGTTTTCATCTAAAATTAAATAAGGTTCCTTAATACCTACTAAATTTCAACGATAAACTTTTATTCATGAATTAGACCATGGTAATTTAATATTAACATCTGGATTATTATTTATTCTTTTTGATAATTTTATATTATTAGAATTATCCTTATATATTATGTAATACCATTTATTATCTATCACTTCATTAAATGGTTTTTCTTGTGGTGCTATTCATTCTAAATTGTTTTTAATATTTTCATCATTTGTATCTATTTTGTTTTCTTCTTTTAATTTTGCTAATTCTTCTTTTGTATTTTCTTGTGGTCTATTACAAGCAACTAAACTGGTTGTACTTATTCCAATTAAAGTGATTGTTATTAAGGAGACTAATATTTTTTTCATTTAATTATTTTTTTATTATCAATTAAGTGAATCTATTGAAATAGAATAATTAACATCTATATTTCCAATATAAACAGTTAAATCAGAAGAATTAATAGTTGCTTTGTTATTATTAATATTTTCAACTTTTATTTTATCAATATCTACCCGTGGATTTAATTCTTTTATTTTATTTTTGATTTGTTGTCCTGTTGGGTTAGATAAATTATTAGTTTTAAATTCGCCTAAAGTATTATTATTAATAACTGTACTTAGTAATACAGATTTATCAACTGTAAAATTGATATCTAATATATCAGAAACAGTATCATTATTTGGTCTACAACTAATTTTTGCATTTATAGAATTTATAATATTAATGTTCAAAAAATTTAAAAAGCTACTTTTTAACATTATAGGGTATAATTCTTTTATTTTATCTTTAATTTGATTATCTGTTGGTATACTTAGACCATTAGTTTTTATTACACCCAAATTATTATTTTTTATATAAAAACCTAGTGGTAAGGTATATTTAACATCTGTTTCACCAGTATAAACGTTTATATCGTTTGAAGTAATTTTAGAAGAATGTGTACTAAGTAGTTTAATATTAATTTTTGAAATGTTTAATGACGGAAATAATTTTTTTAATTTATCTTTAATTTGTATTTCACTTATATTTACAATATTTTGTTTACCCTCCTCATTATCAATTATTTGACCTAAACTAGTATTATTTGGAATTATAGTATTTAAATCAACAGATTTATCAATTATAAAATTAATTGTTTTCGTATTACTAAAACCAGTTAGAGTGATTACCGCGCTATTTTCAGTAATTTTTGCAACATTAATGTTATTAATATTTAATTGAGGATTTAATTCTTTTACTTTATTTTTGATTTGTTTTTCAGTTGGTTTGTCAGCTCCATTAGTTTTAAATATATGTTTAGTTTGATTGTTTTTTGTGTCTCTTTTATTTTTATTTATATTTAAACCTGTTCAATTTAATTCAGATAAATCTTTAATAGTATTTTTTTGATAAGGAATATCAGCAATCATTATTGGCACACCAGTTCCACTAATTGTTAATACACTTAATAAACTTAGTAATTTTTTCATACTTATATTTCTCCCTTTTTCAATTTCTATTGACATTATATATATATATATATATATATACAAGCAAAATTATGAATTATTTTAAAAATTTTATCTTGTTAAATAACCATTATCACGCGTTTTAAGACCTAAAATGGTAATAAAATATATTAAGTTTAGTATTTATGTATAAAAAGTATTGTATTGGTAAAATAATAGTATATAATTAATTCATAGGTTTAATCTTTTTTCGTAAAAAGAGTTATGCTAACTTGTTAATCGAACAAGGTTTAAGTGAAAGGATTGCGGAAAATATCTTAAATCAGTTTAATAATGAAGCAAAACAAATTAGAGAAAGTGTGCAAAAACGCGAAGATGTTATATCAAAAGAAGACTTTATTAAATTATCTAATGAATTAGATGAATTAAAAGCCTTTAAAGATGTTCCATCTACTAAAATTGAAGATATTAAAACTAATTTAGAAAAAGTTAGTGGTAGTTCTTTATCTGAAAAAATGCAAACTTTAAAAGAATTAAAACCTGATTTGTTTGTGCAAGAACAACAATCAGTTTCACCCACTAATTTTATTAAAGAAATGATTGAAAATTCGGTTGAAAATAAGAATGATAAAATTGAAACTATTAAAGAAAAAGGAGCATATACTCCGGAAGATATTAAAAAATTAACTGATTATACACTTAAAAACCTTAGATAATACGGGAGTGAAATATTATGGCAACAATTAATTTGCCACAAGTACATTTTACATTACAAGGTAATACAACAGGTCAAAAAGCCTATGTTGATATGGTTAACGCTATGCTAAGAGGACCATTAATGAATGAGCATGCAAGTATTATGCAATATGCAACTGCAACTGCTGAACAAGTTGCTTGATTACCTAATGCAGGACAAGCGTTATATAATTTAACTCATCGTGTGGTATGACAAGATGATTATTCATTACCAAATGGTGGGGCAACTCAAACTATGGGATTAACAAGAATTCCGGTGCCTATTAATAAAAGATTTAATTTAAAATTAATGAATGAAGCATTTGACTTAGCAATGATAGAACAAAATATTAAAAATGGTGTTATTGCTAACGCTATTTCTAGTATTGTACAAAATAAATTTGTTAACTTAGAATGTGAATTAATTCAAGCTATTTATGATTATTGTTTAGCAGATGGTCAATATGAAGTAATTCCATTTCGTAGTTATACAGCCGATAGTGCTGATGAAGCAAATAAAGCATTCTTTACATTAAATGAAACTTTGATTGAATTAACTAATCAAATTAGTAATCTATATTTTGGTTTGCCAACCGATAAAATGTTTATGGTTTTAGGTCGAAGAGCCTATTTAGGATTAACACCTGCTTATTTAAAAGTAATTGGTTTACAAGCTCAATTAAAAGCAATGGTTAATGGTGAATTATATGAAAATACCGCAATGGGTATTCCGGTATCGAAAAGTTTTCATTTAGAAAAAACATATACAAAAGGACAAGTTAACCGAGATAAGGGTTATAATTTTACTAATGTAAATGGTTTACTTATTAATAAACAAGTATGAGCATATCCAATTAATATGGATACTATTCAACAAGTTTTAGATAATGATACTGCTAACCCTAAATGAATTGGTAAAGTACAATATGCAACACCAACAATTTTATATCCAAAAACATGTAAGATTATTTTAGAAAAACAACCAACACAAGAAGAAATAAATACTGCTAAAAGTAATTTAAATAAAACATTTAGAGTGCCGGTTGATTATGAAATTTCTACACTAATAAATACAACAAAATCTAATGCAATTTTAACACCAGACGTTGCTAAAATAGATATTAGTAAAATTAATAAAATAGACAAACCAATCATTCATGTTGCAAACGCAGCAAGTACAACACCAGAAGAATTAAAACCACAATTTAAAGATGTTGTTTTAAAAGCAGTTAAAACAGTAGATAGTTCTTTAACTGAAAATGATTTTGATTATTCTATTAATCCTAAAGATGAAGACTGACCAATTGATATTACAAATGATAAAATTGTTGAAGTTTTAATTGAAGGTAAAAACAAAGCAACTGGTAAAACAAAGTCAATTGAAGTAGTAATTAAAAATTCTTAATAAACAATGAATTTATTAATATTACGAATTTTAACTTTATTAACAGAAAATTTAGGCAATAAACCTTTAATAAATAAGTTTGTTAATTTAATTAATAAGGTTAATAAGTTTGCTTCATATTATGCTAATCCTTTTCAAAATATTACAAATAAAATTGAAGATATTTATCAGTGATTAAATCCTTATACTTATTTAAATTTAATTAAAAAAGATCATAAAAAAGAAATACAGCAAATATTAAATAAATTAGAAAAAGATAACAATATTAAAAATAGAGAACAATTTAAAAAAGAAAATTATCTAAATACTAATTGACAACCTTTAAATAGTAGTTGGCTTAATAGTGGTATGTTTAATATAACAAATAAGTTAACTTTAACAGGTAATTTAACTATTTTAATATATACAAAAACAGCAAAACATCCGAAATTTTATGGTCCATATGTTTATCCTAGTGTTCCAGTTGAAATTTGAAAATTATTAAGTAATGCTGTGTCTAATGCAGGAACTTTATTTTGGCGTTATTGATTAAGAAAATGATTACCTAGTCATTTAAGAGATTATATTAAAAAACGATTACCACAAGAATTAAAAGAAAAATATCCAAAAGGAAATATTAAATTAACATTACCACATATTCAAAAATTACAACAAATTAAAAGGTTTATTAATAATTTAAAGATTGGCCATTTTAATTTCAATTTTGCTGGTGAAATTAATAATAAAAAATGGTATCGAGAGCGAAAAAGTGATGTTAAAAATATTAAGAATTTATATAAAACACCAGTTAAAAGTATTTTTTATAAAACTAATCAAACTATTAAAAAAATTAAAAAAGTACAAAGAAAAGTTAATAGTTATAAACTATCTAATTTAAGAAATAAATATCGAAATCAATTAAGGGGTGTTTTATATGGAAAATAATTTAAGTAATTTGTTATTTATAACAGTTGAAGATGTTAAAGAAAGTAACCTTTGACAACCTATTAATGACCGTAAGCAATCTGCTTATAATGATAATTTAATTTATAATGCTATTTTAAAAACTAGTTTATGAATGGATAGATTATCAGGTGGCACAATTTCAGATAAGATTAATAAAAAAGATTTATTTCCCTGAGTGAAAAAAGATAATACTGGTTTAATTGAATATGATAAATGATTAAGTTATATTCAATCTGCTTGTTTATTAGCAGTTATGAATTGATATTTACCAAAAGGTGTTAATGATTTAACTGGTAGTGCATCTTTTTCACAAGGTGGAGTTGCTTATTCACAAACTAATGACCCCGAAGCAAATGAAAATATTACTAGAGATGTTAAAAATGCTTTAAAATTAGTTGGTGAAATAATTGATATTATATCTAGTAAAACGGTTGATAGACCATATAATTATCATTTAGGGAATTATGCTCATTCTTGAGAAGAAGAATATAAATATATTACTAAAAAAACATTTTATGACAGTTTATTATTTTATTTAAAAGAAAAAGTGCAAACTGATAACACTATTAATATTACTCATCCAACAATTATCGATTATAGTAAAATTGATTATAATGAATATATTAAACTTGTTGTTCCGTTTGATAATGATACGATTTATTATGAAAATAATGTATGAAAAGCAAAACAATGTTCAAGTGTAGAAACATCAATTGATAATAAAACTATTATTAAAAATGACCAACAACAATTAATGGTATCAGATGTTAAACAAGATAAATTAATAAGTGGAACAAATATTAAAACTATTAATGGGAATTCATTATTAGGTAATGGTGATATATCTATTAATACTGATAATGATTGAGAAGTTGTGAATACTAGTGATTTTATATCAGATAGTAGTCATTATTATGACATTAAAAACTATGATAAAGATAATTATAGTTATCAAGTTTTTGTTCAAAATAATGAAAATAATCCAACTGGTGGATATGGTGGTATGGTTACAACAAATCCTAGGTTCCCATTTTCTGTTAAAGCCCCGATTGAAACAAATGATGGATTATCTTTTTATGTATCATTTTCACAAGGAAAAATTATATCATATAAAAATCAATACGGAACACCTGCAAAAATGCAAGCATTATATATTCAAAGAAAAAAAGTAAGTTAGAAAGGAATTTAATTATTGAAACAAGATAAAACAACTTGATTAAAGGGTGTATTACCTTGAAATTGATTTAAAAAAGATCCTATTCCAACTTATAATTGAATTCATAAAGATATTAGAGAATGAGAAAGAAAATATAAAATTCGTAGTTGAGTAGTTAGTTTTTATACATTAATATTTTTAGCATTAAATTGTTGGTTAGAATATGGAATGATTGATGCAATGAAAGGAAAAATTGATTGATACAATTATGGTCAATATTGAGGTAATGGCATCGCTATTTTATTAACACCTTTATTTACCCATGGAATTCAGGGTATATTTGTTGCTAGTAGTAAACCGAAAGTAGATATGAAAATTGATATTCCACGATTAAAATTATCTAAAATGGGATTATTATTTACAATTTTACCTTTAATTACTTTAATAATTTCTTTAATTATTATTTTAATTGATAAATCAAAATGAAAAAAAGACCATTTAAGATATTGCTTAGATTGTCGGATTAATCCGCGCGTTATTCAACCAAGAATAGCAAAACAATGAAATAATTTAGATGGTATAACAGAAGAAATATTTAAAAATATACAAGATGAAAATATTAAAAAACAAAAACAAGAAGAAAATAACGATAAAAATAAATATAAATAATAATTATGAAACTAATAATTAAATTTTATTAAAATAGACTATATATAGGGGTGGTAGATATTTTTGGGTGGTTATATAGCTTAATTTATAAATTATTTTGTTCTGAAAGAATGGATGGCCACTGTTTGAGTAAGGATAAGAAAGGAAGCAAAAAAATGAATGAAACATTAATGATTGCTTTACTTGTGTTAGCTGGCGCAGGGGGTCTTGGCATTCTTGGATTATCTGCTAAAAAAATTAAAAAATATAAAGCAGAAATTAGAGAATTAAGAACGGCTGTTATTGCCCACGAAAAACATTTATGAGGGCCTGATTATGCAACAGAATTAGCCCTTAAAACAGGACAAATTAAAAATGTTAAAAAACAAGTTAAAGTAAACGACAAAAAACAAGCACAAAAAGATGCTATTAGAAAACTAACAAATAGTATTTAAAAAAATAACCAATTAAGGTTATTTTTTATTTTTCTTTGTTGTGACTTATATAAAAATTAATAAGATGTTCTATTCGTTGCGAATAAGTATCAAAGTTAGATAATTGATTTCAAACTTTTTCTTCATTTTTATTTAAGTAAAAATTAACATTTCGAATTTTACAAGAATAATATTTTCCTGTTTTTTGATTATATGATTTTTTCATAATATTAAACCTCATAATTAGCAATAATAATGGCATTTCGTAAATGATTACTTATTTTCTCATTATTATATTTTCAACCTTTACCATATTGATAAATTAAATTACTATCTTTATCAAATTCTCATAAACAACTATCATTATATTTACTTAAATTTTCCATATTTTTAACAACTGATTTAGTGTGTTTTGGTGAAACAGTAGCAATATATCCTTGTGTTTCTAATGAACCTAATAGTCTTAATAAATTATCTCTATCTTTTGAGCCATTGGCATTTGTATATAAACAATTTTCTATAAAAATTAAATATTTTAGTTTATTATTATTTGATAATATTTCCTCAAATGGTTTTTCATTTTTCAAATAATTTATAATAAATTTAGAGTGTTCTTTTCAATCTTTGTTTATAAATTCTTGTTTATCTAATAACATATTATCTTTAAAAGCAACAATAGCCGTAGTACCAGTTCCTGATGGGTGGTCAATACCCATTTTTATTCCCATCTTGCTCATTCTTCATCATTATTATTAACTGTTGGTACTACATTTGATATATCTTCTTCTTTAACTACATTATCATTAGTGTCCGCTATTTCTTCATAAGATAGGGTTTTTATATTATTTGATAATGGTTCATCGCTCATATGCCCCTTATTTTTGGCGACAGTAATATCATTAAAAGGTATATAATCAAAATTACTATCTTCTTTTATTTCTTTTTCATCTAAATCAATGTCAGTAATATCTATACCTAATTCTTGGGCTAATTTACGATATAATTTTGCTTCAACCATTTATTTTGGTCATTTATTTCAAGGCGAATATTCACTATTTTCACTTGGACTACTATTTTTTAAACGGTCAATATCAGCTTTTCTTAATAAAATTCCTTTTGTTTCACCAGTTAAACGATTAATTCCAAAAGCATAAGCACCAATAATATTTTCATATTGACTGGTATTTGTCATAAAATCTATTTCATGTAATTTTGGTTTTTGTAAATCGGTATCTCATACAAATTTTTCACTTTTATAAATAATTCCTCGTTTTAACATTCAATTTTCTTGTTCCATTCTTTTTTGAAACACACTACTATCAATAATAGTTATTAATTTATTTTTAAATGGAATAATATTAAAATCTTTTCCGAATATTAAACCTTTATTACTTAAATTAATAATTCCTAAGGCTGTAATTTTTCCATTATCAGCATTACCCACTAAATTCATATAACTTTGATTATTTTTTAATTTTAGTTCTTGTAAAGCAATTAAATTTTCTTGTAAATATTTAGAATTAACATTTAATTCATATGCTTTAACTGCTGTTGCTACTAATTCTTTTATTCCCATTTGATTATTCATAATTATTTCTCTCCTTTATTTATTTTGAATTTAATTCCATTAACACCAATAGTATTAATGTTTTTATTACTATCTCATTGTTTTTTAATTTCGTTTTTAACAATTTGTTCATCAACAATTAAATAATTTTTAATTAAATTAATAAGTTCTAATTTATCAGCATTTTGTAAAAAATCATCATTAACACCCAAAATATCAATATCTTTAATTAATATTTTTTCTTTCCGAAATTTACTAGTAGTTTTTTCTAAATCTTGTTCTATTTTTGCTACATCTTCCATAACACGAACTTGTTCATCTTCAATTTGGTCCATGTCTAACCCCATATCAGGCGTTAAGTTATTAGCATATTCAACCCTATTTTCTTGTTCTTGTTTTTTAGTTTGAATAAACTGTTGTTGTTTTAAGTATTGAACTTGTATTAGGCTATTTTTAATTTCAATTTTATTATTTTGAAGTACTTTTTCTAAATTAATAATATTAACTCTAATTCGATTTAATTCATCTTTAAAATCTTTTATTAATTCTAATGGTTCTCTAAAAACAAAATCAATTTTACTAATAGCACTGGGTATATCTTTTAAATGTATATCTTGATAACCATTTAATGCATAATGATTAAGATGACGATAGATAAACTCTGCTAATTCTTTACCGTGATTATCAATTCAATTTTTAATCGATAATGCTTTTAAACTTAATTCTTTAAAATCATTACCTTTTAAATAAAATGGATAGGTAATATTTTTAATTTGATTATTTAACTTTAAATCTGCCATAATTAAATTTCCTTCAAATCCACTTCACTTATTAAATTATCAATATATTCGTAAGCAGTCTCTTCTGAATAACATTCTTCTAATGCGATATTAAATAAATCTTCTTCGCTATAAACATAACCACTTTCATCTTTTCACATATTATTCATAATTTATCACTTCGTAGTCTGCTTCTTCATTTTCTAAATAATCATCTATTAAACCTTTAACCTCATCAATTTCATATCATTTTAAATTTAAGTCAAAATATTTTGGCAATAAAATATTACCTACATGTCGCTCTTCATTACCAAATTTAAGATATAAATTTAATTCTCAACTCATATCATAGTCACTATCAATTTGTGCATAAATAATATCTTTATTACTAATTTTTAATGCGTTATTATTAATTCACTTTTCATTTAAGTAATCACGAATACAATATGACATTTTCTTATTCCTCCTAATTATTTTTATTGTTTAATGCTCAATGTTCATCCGTAATATCTTCTTGCGATACTGAATAACTTTTAAGGATTAATTCATTCAATTTATTTTCTTTATTGCATTCTTTATAAAAACAATAACCTCAATATCTTTATTTAAGACAAATTTTATTTAACTTTTTCATATAAACCTTCTAAATTATTTGATTGATTTTTTTCTCAATTTGTAATATTTTTCAACCATCTGATGCTAAATCTAAAATATCGTTAATTTTGTAATGTTGCATATAAGAAGCAATAACATCTCATTTATTTTCAAATAAATTTAAATACATTTTTGCTCATTCTAAACATTGTAAATCATAATGATTTTTATGATGTGAAATACGACAATTAAAAGGTTGACAATTCACTCAATCAAATAATGTTGTTATTTCATTTCAAGTTTTATTAATATACAAACTTTTATATTCCATTATATTTCCTCCTATTTTTAATTCGCTGGCACTCACTCCCAAGTGAAAGTGCCAAAGCGATAATTAGTTATATAAGTATTTATCTACTTATTTACTACGCCATCCGCTTCACTGGGGGTGAGCGGTGGCGATAATATATTTAATATTTATTTATTATTAGATAATAGACAGTTGTTTTTTATTGTTTACGCCAGAGAATTTTCTCTCTTCATCCGCGCCATTTCAGGTCAAAACGTTCAGTTTTTAAAATAAATTCACTTGCACCTTGAAGAGCCTAATGCTGGCTTTGTGGTTTTTAAACCGCTGCCATCCTCGATGGGGACAATATCTATCGCAAATTTATTTATAAAGTGGCCATCTCTATCTTTATTGTCGTTTGATATTGACCTTGCACTTATCACGACTATCGCTTAGTTCTAATAAACCAGCGCCGATTTACATATTTCCTCATACACTATTTCAGTACTTGCCTCGGCTGGCTGTGGAAATGAGCTTAAACTCATGTTCTTATGGAAGCACTCAGTTATTTAAAATAACCGTCCCACACTGCATTAAGTTGTTTTATAAAATCAAAGTTTAAAATAACCAGTTTCTCAATCAAAGATAATTTTTTAATTTTCTATTTTTTGATAAAATCGCTTTTGTTTCTTATCTTTTGTACGATTTAATAAATCTTTGTGTTTATCACAAGTTCATAAAACTTTATTTGATAAAAATTCTTCGGTAATGAATGATATTGATTTATAGCAATTATCAACATCACATATTGTTTGTTTCGTATTAATTTCCATTACTTACTCCTTTCTTTGATATTAAGTTTTTTTATTTATTAGCCAAATTAATTAACTAAAACAGAGAAAGGACAACACCTTAAATTAGGAGAAAAAACAGGTACACTTTGTAAAGATTTCTAAGATATTTAATAAATGTGTAATACAACTTTTTTTGTTAACTTAAAGTTGTGATAAAAAGTTTCTATTTTAAGAATTTAAGATGCTACCCTTTCTCTGAATTAATTAATAATTATGGGTTTACAAATAAAAAAACAACCCTTTTTATTTAACAAGAGTTGTTTTTTGGAGGTTCATCGTACACGATGCCAAAAATAAAATTTTTCCGACTACCACTATTAATTTAGTTAATTTTTTATGATTTGGTATTTACAATTTACACATTGTTTGTAATAAAATCTTTTAAAATTGTTAATGCTCGATTACTATATGCTAAATATTTTTCATGTTTATTTTTAAAGCGTTTGTCAAACGCAGGTATAATTCCAAAGTTAGATTTCATTGGTTGAAAATTAGTTGTTGACGCATTAATAATATAATTTACTAATGCTCCCATCATTGTTTCTGGGGGTAATGCTATCATCGGTTCTTTTTGTAATAGTTTTGCAATATTCAATGCACTAATAATTCCCGTTGCCGCTGATTCAACATATCCTTCCATACCAGTAATTTGCCCTGCGAAAAAAAATATTTGGATAATTCTTTAATTGTAAAAATTGATTTAACAAAACAGGAGAATTAATAAAATTATTCTTATGAATAACCCCATATCGTACAATATGAGCCTGTTCTAATCCTGGCAACATCATAATCAAGCGTTGTTGTTCTGGAAATTTTAAATTAGTTTGAAAACCAACTAAATTATATAATGTATCAATTGCATCATCTTGCCGTAATTGAACAACAGCATATGGTCGTTCCCCATTTGATTTCTCTAAACCAACGGGTTTTAGTGGTCCAAATAATAGGGACTTAACTCCTCGCTTCGCCATTGCTTCAATTGGCATACATCCTTCAAAATAAATTTCTTTTTCAAAATCATGTAAAGTTACTGTCTCCGCAGTAATTAATGCTTGAACTCATAAGTCAAACTCATCTTTTGTCATTGAACAATTAATATAATCTTTACTATCGACTTGGTCATAACGTGACTTATAATATAGCTTTGTAAAATTAATACTTTCTTTGGTAATAATTGGGGCAACAGCATCATAAAAATAAAAATATTCTTGCCCTAATAATTCTTGCATTGTAGTTTGCAATTTTGGAGTTGTTAATGGACCAGAAGCAAATAAGGTAATGGCATTCGAATCAATTGTTGTTATTTCTTGGTCAATTAAAGTTACATTTGAATTATTTGTTAACCATGTTGTAATATAGGCTGAAAATTGGTGGCGATCAACAGCTAATTCTCCTCCCGCTGGAACACGACTTGCATAGGCTGCCTTAATAATTAAGGAATCAAAGGCTAACATTAGACTGCACCCAAAAGAGTAAGTAAATAAAAAAAGTCTTTGCTAAACTTTAGAGGAGGTGCATTTTTATATGGCAAGAAAATGACAAAAATTTAATAAATATACAGCATATTTTCGAAAAATGATAGTACAAGAGGTTAAAAATAATAGTATAAGTTTTATTGCAAAAAAATATCAAATTAATAAAAAACTGTTGCTTCATGGTATGAAAATTTTAAGAAAGGAATTTTAAACACCAATAAAGGTCCAAAAGAATCATTTGAAAAAAGAGATTTAAACTATTACAAAGTTAGGTATGAATTACTAAAAAAGCTTCATGACTTTTACAATTAAATAAAAAAATTGTATCTTTTATCAAAGAAAACATTAATAAATATCCACTAAATTTATTACTTGATATAACAGATTTAAAGCGTAGTTATTGAGATAAATATAAAAATTATTCAAGTAATGGTAAGAATAGCGAATCATTAAAAAATATTGTAAAAGTCTATGAAGAAAATTTAAAACAATTTGGTTATCGTCGAATTACCAAATATTTAAAAGAAGATTATGGCATTGTTTATAATGCTAAGAAAGTATTGCGAATTATGAAAGAAAATAATATTCAAGCTGAATATGTAAAGCGTATGCGTAGAAAAATATTAATAAAACAAAATAGAAATAAAAATATAATTAAATATCCTGATTTAGTAAATCGTAATTTTAATGATATTAAAGAAAGATTTTCAATTTTATTTACTGATGTAACTTATTTAATTTGAAATGGTAAAAAACATTATCAATCAACAATACTTGATGGATATACTAAAGAAATTATTGATGTAAAATGATCAAAATTTAATAATAATAAACTTGTAATTGATAATTTAAATGATGCAATTAATAAAATTAAAAAAATAAAAAAAGATCTAAATAAAACAATAATTCATTCAGATCACGGATATCAATATACATCTAAAGATTATAATAGTAAATGTTTAGATAACAAAATTATAATTTCAATGGGTAAAAATTATCATTGTGCAGACAACATTATTATTGAAAGTTTTCATTCATTACTTAAAAAGGAACAATCCATAATAAAAATTATAAATCTCATAATGAATATATTAATGATGTTAAAAAATGAAATAAATGATATTCAAACCAAAAAGAAAAATATATAATAAATGAAAGTTTGTAAACCTTTTTATTAATACTTACTAAACAGGGTGCAGTCTACATTTCATATTTCAATAAGCCAACTCCATTCGTTAAACTATCACTGCGTAAGGAATTAGAACAAACTAATTCAGCAAATGAATCTTGTTTTTGCACCAGATTCTTAACTAACCGTTTACTCTCATATAAGTTAATTTTAAAACCTCTTCGTGCTAATTGGTACGCTGCTTCTGTTCCTGCCAATCCGGCCCCAATAATATTAATTGTTAGAGTTCTCATTAGTTATTTTCCCTTTTAACTGTTGATATTTCTCTAAATACTGGGAATATTTTTCTTGCTCAATCTTAATCTTTTCCGCGCTAGCTTTTGCTAAAAAGTTTTGATTTTCTAAAATGTTTTTACTTCGTTTTATTTCTTGCTCTAGCCGAGTTAATTCGATTGTTGTTTTTGCTTGTTCAGTGGTTTCATCAATAATATCATTTGCCACAACTTCTAAAATAACATTGGATAATGGAATTGTTAAATATTTTTGATGCTCATCTTTTTGTTGCAAAACACCAATAATTTTACTATTTACCATTTTTAAAATAAATTCATTAATTAAAGTAATTAATGCTGTATTAATTTTATTTTTGCTACTTGTTTGATCAACTCAAATTTCAATTTCCTGTTGTTTTTTAACTTGATAATCACTACGCACTTCTCGTATAGCAGCAACAATTTCGGTCACTACATTTAAATAATCAACATCATAATTAAAATTAGTTGTTGGATAATTTTCTAACATAATTGATTGTTTTAAATTTAGTTTCTGATAAATCTCTTCTGTTACAAATGGAATAAAAGGATGCATCATAATTAAAATTTGTTTTAGCACATAAAATAATGTTTGTAACGATGCCATTTGAATGGTGACATTATCGCTTTGCAAATTAACTTTTGTTAATTCAATATATCATGAACAAAACTTATTTCACACAAAATCATACAAAGCTTTACTGACTAACACAAACTCATATTTCTCCATATTAGTTTGAACTTTCACAATTGTTTTTGTTAATTCCGTTAAAATTCATTGATCAATCTCATTCGCTTGATGTGCTAATAATTTCTTAATCTCTTGGTCAAAATTAGCTAATGGGTTGAAATTACTTGGTAAATTCATTTCAATATATCGAGTAGCATTTCATAATTTATTAATAAAATTTCATGCTCCTTTTACCTTCTCTAAAGAAAAACGCAAGTCTTGACCTGGCGCACTATTTGTAACTAAAAAATAACGTAAGGTATCAGCCCCATATTCTTTAATAACATCCATTGGGTCAATCCCATTTCCTAAGGATTTACTCATTTTACGCCCTTCTTCATCCCGAATTAATCCATGAATTAAAACATCATTAAACGGTTTTTTATTGGTAAATTCTAATGATTCAAACATCATTCTCGAAACCCAAAAGAAAATAATATCATAACCAGTAACTAAAACATTGGTTGGAAAATAACGTTGAAATAATGTTTCATCTGAAATTCATCCTAAAGTTGTCATTGGTCATAATGCCGACGAAAATCAAGTGTCTAAGACATCTTCATCTTGCACTCAATTTTTACTATTATCTGGTGCTGTTAGACCAACATGAATCTTTGTTAAATCATCTTTATGATATCAAGCAGGAATTTGGTGCCCTCATCATAATTGACGTGAAATACATCAGTCTTGTACATTTTCCATTCAATTAATTAATGTTGTATTAAAACGAGACGGGTAAAACTTAATTTGGTCATTTGTTGCTTGAAATTTAATAATTTTTTCAGCAAAATAAGCCATTTTAAAAAATCATTGATCGGATAAATATGGTTCAACAATAGCCCCGCTTCGTTCTGAAAAACCGACTTGATGAAAATGATCTTTAATCTCAACGACTAATTTCTGTTTAGTTAAATCATTAACTAAATTCTGACGAGCGGTAAAACGATCTTGGTTATTATATTCCCCAGCTAGTTCATTCATTGTCCCATCTAAATTCATACAAATTGGCATTGCTAAATGATGACGCAAAGCAATTTCAAAATCATTAGCATCATGGGCTGGCGTACATTTCATTGCCCCTGTTCCAAAATCTTGATCAACATAATCATCACAAATAACAGGAATTAATTCACCATTCGCTGGATTTACGACTTTCTTATTTCAATATTGTCGATAGCGCTTATCATTTGGATTAACGACAACACATTGATCAGTAAACATTGTTTCTGGGCGAGTTGTTGCAATTGTTAAAAACTCGCTTGTACTATTTTCTAAAAAATATTTAAAATAATACATTTTTCCTTGTTGCTCTTGATAAATAACTTCAATATTTGATAAAGCAGTTTTTTGCAATGGGTCTCATGAAATAATTCGTTTGCCACGATAAATTAATCCTTTTTGATATAAATCAATAAAGACTTTTTGCACTGCTGCTGATAAATTGTCATTTAAAGTAAATTGTTCGCGAGAATAATCTAATGCTAATCCTAACTTAGCTCATTGTTCTCGAATAACTTCGGCATATTCTTCTTTTCATATTCAAACTTGTTCAATAAACTTTTCACGCCCTAAATCATGACGTAACATCTTTTTTGTTACGCGTAAGCGTTCTTCAACCTTTGCTTGGGTAGCAATTCCGGCATGATCCATTCCTGGTAAATATAATGTATCAAATCCCATTAATTTTTTATAACGAATAATTAAATCTTGTAATGTTGTATCCCAAGCATGTCCTAAATGTAGTTTTCCAGTTACATTTGGGGGGGGGATGACAATACTAAAACTTGGTTGTTTACTTTTCACATCCGCTGTAAAATAATCTGCTGTTTTCCAAAATTGATACTTTCCTTTTTCGACTAAGTCATGATTATATTTCTTTGTTAATTCTTTTCCCATACGCTATCCTTTCTAAATAAAAACTCCTATTATTTAAATAAAATAATAGGAGCAATTATTATGCAATAATTACGGTACCATCCTTCTTTAATAAGTATTACTTACTACCTTAATTAAAATATCAAGTTAAAATATTTAGCAACCTTCATTAAAACAATAGGTTAATTTCACACCGCCAATTAACTCTCTGAACTATGTTATTAATTACTCCTCTAATATTTATGGTTTTATTATAATTCTTTTTTAATTAATTGCAACTATTTTTAATTTTTCCCAACAAGAATATTTATAAAATAAAAAATAAAAGTTAATAAAATTATAAAAATAAATATTAAAAACAATATTTTTAATTTAATATTTTTTGTGATTATTGTTTTTTATTTTTAATTTGTTATGGTTTTATTAACTTTTTATCATTTAGTTTTACAGTATACAGTTTAATAATTTAAGAGTATAATTACTATATGGGGATGTTCTGGTTTCGACAGGAATGATCTACTAATATTGGCAGTAGTTTGGCAAACTATAATGCTACTAGGTTTGAAGAAATGCAAACAAAAAACAAACAGAAGAAAAAGTTGAAATTCCTACTTTCTTGATGAATAATCAATTAGCAGGGAGACCAATGTTAGCAGCTTAATTCCTCGTTGTTAGAGGATTGCTAGCCGTAATGATGATTAATTGTAGGTTATTAATTATTATCGTATCTCAAAATTTAATCTAATAGAAATTCTGATTGATAATGTTAGGATTTTGAAAAATCTTATTATCTAGTTATTTAATTAGTTGTCTAATCCTACTATTAAATAATGAAAAAAAGATGATTAGACTAAACTGTAGAAGGTATTAGAAAGTTATTTGTGGACGCGGGTTCAATTCCCGCCATCTCCACCATTTTTAATTTGTTATAATTTTATTAATTTTTTATGATTTAGTTTTACAGTATATATTCTTATTCAATTTCTGAGTTTTTTTCAAAACCATTCTTTTTTTCACGCGACCAACTTTATCTTTACCCTACTTTTATTTATACGACCAATTTAAAAATTACTATCTTTTAAAATGACATAATCAACTTTTTTAATGGCCGAAAGGTCTTTTCCTCCAGCATAGGAAATTGATGATTGTAAATCTTCGGTCATTTCGCGTAATGTTTCAAAAATGCTACCGCGAATTTCAATCAATTCTTTTTTTCCTTCAACATAACGTTTTTCACCTTTATTATATTCACTTGCTGAGCCAAAATATACTTTATATTTAACGCCATTATTTTCAACTTTTTTTCCTGGTGATTCTTGATGAGCAGCAAATAAGCTTCCGATCATACACATTGTCGCTCCCATTCGGATTGATTTGGCAATATCACCATTAACTCGTAATCCACCATCCGCAATAATTGGTTTTGAACTACCTTTACTGCATCATTTAACGGCCGATAATTGTCATCCACCATTCCCAAAGCCAGTTTTTAATTTTGTAATACATACTTTTCCAGGTCCAATTCCAACTTTTGTTGCATCAGCGCCTCATTGTTCTAAATCACGAACAGCTTTTGGGGTTCCAACATTACCAGCAATAATAAATGTTTCGTGCCCTAAATGGTGACGAATATGTTCAATCATTTTCTTAACACTAACGGCGTGACCATGGGCAATATCAATTGTAATATAGTCAGGAATTAAAGCTTCTTTTTGCAATGTTTCAATTAAGGCATAATCATCTGGTTTAACACCAACGGAAATTGATGTAATTAAATTTTTACTTTTCATATGTTTAATAAATTTAATTTCATTAACATTAAAACGATGCATAATATAAAAATAGTTTTTTTCAGCTAGTTTTTCACATAATTCTTCATTAACTACCGTTGCCATATTAGAAGGTACTACAGGTAAATTAAAGGTATGTTTTCCTAATTTAACGGTTGTATCACATTCTTTTCGGGAATCAACAACACATAATTCTGGAATCAATTGAATGTCTTCATAATCAAATGCTTTCATTATTTTAATTTCACCTCACTTATTAAATGTACCATAAAATAAGGTGAAAAAACGGATTTTTTCGGTTGAAAAAGAATGAAAGAAATATCTTGTATTAAACTGAAAAAAGCATATAATTTACTTATATAATTGTAGAAAGGAATAGTGATTATATAAATGATGAGAAGAAATTTTTTATTTATGAGATTTTGAATTGTGTTGTCAAGTATCGTTGGTATTGTGGGGATGACAGCAGCAGTGGGAACTTACTTTTATTATTTAGGTCAATATAACAATGGAACTTTTCCTGGTGATCTAAATGTGGCACGTAGTTTATTAATGAATTCATATGCTGATTTAACAAGTTACAAAGTGTTAATTTTATTAGCCGTTATTTTTTCGTTATTTACCACAATCATCTGTAATATTGGTTTAATTCGTTATGCGATTGGGAGTACTGATGCTGAATTATGTGCTAACAAATGAAGTTTAGCGGTTTTATCATTATCATTTGGTGGATTTTTTGCACCTTTTGCATTAACATGATTACCAGATACTGATGTTAAAGCGACAAAAAATGCTCGCATTGTTATTGTTCGTTATTTAGGAACTGCTTGATTAGTCTCAGCTCTTGCTTGCATTGCTTCTGTAATGATTTTTTACAACAAAGCAACAGATAAAGTGTGAGTTGGTGATGCAAAACAAAATTTTGCCATTATGATGGGAGTTTTAGCTGTTGTTAGTGTTTTAAGTTTAATTTTTGTCCCGGGTTTTTATAGTAATAAAGTCGTAGCTAATATGATGACCGAAACTTCTTATGGAAAATGATTACGTTTGGTTTCAACTATTTATACTGTTTTAGTAACAATAATGTTAATTATTCAAATTATTACAGCATTATTAAAATTGATTGAAGCATTTGGACGTATGTTCCAAAAAGGACAAGATGGTTTATCAATTTTTGTCAATATTTTACACTTTACTTCAACTTTAATTGGAATATTCTTTATGGTTTATCTAATTACCAAAGTAATCAAAGGATTATGACGACGTGAAGACGGTTACATGATTAATATTCCCCAATATAAGGGATCTGATCATATGCAATGTCAACATTAATTAAGATTAGAAAATGGATTTACAAGCATAAAAATCCATTTTTTAAATCTATTATGCATTTTAATATTTTAAAAAATTAATTAATTAATAATATTTTAATTGACAAAAATTATTGTTTTATATAAAATTAAGAAGGTTTCAACACAATAAACGAATTGTATAATCGGGTGTTAGCTCAGTTGGGAGAGCGCCTGCCTTACAAGCAGGTGGTCAGCGGTTCAAGTCCGTTACACCCGACCATGATTTCTGCTGGCTTAGCTCAATAGGTAGAGCAACTGACTTGTAATCAGTAGGTTGGGAGTTCGATTCTTCTAGCCAGCACCATTTTTGGAGGGGTAGTGAAGTGGCCAAACACATCTGACTGTAACTCAGCTCCTTCGGGTTCGGGGGTTCGAATCCCTCCCCCTCCACCATATTTATTGTGTATTTTGGGCTATAGCCAAGCGGTAAGGCAAAGGACTTTGACTCCTTCATGCGCTGGTTCAAATCCAGCTAGCCCAGCCATTGTCTCCTGTTAGCTCAGTAGGTAGAGCATCTGGCTTTTAACCAGTGGGTCAAAGGTTCAAGTCCTTTACAGGAGACCATTTATAAAAAAGATATATGCCCGAGTGGCGGAATAGGTAGACGCAACGGACTTAAAATCCGTCGGTTTTACAACTGTACCGGTTCAAGTCCGGTCTTGGGTACCATTTATTAAAAAAGAATTGACATCAAACAAGACAATGGTATATATATTATTGTGGTTAATGATAAAATTTAAAAATGCGGGTGTAGTTTAATGGTAGAACTTCAGCCTTCCAAGCTGACTGTGAGGGTTCGATTCCCTTCACCCGCTCCATGATATTAATTGTTAGTTTAACATTTTTTATTTTTATATTGTAAGTGCCAAATCATAAAAAGTTAACTATTAATTTAGTTAACTTTTTATGATTTGGCACTTACAATATAAAAATAAAAAAATCTAACAAGAATTTTTTTTGCCGGTTTATCGTACAGGACGCTAAATTAAGAACAATATTTATAATTTACAATCATAAATTTATTGGATTTATATCAATTTAGTTTGTTACTAACAAATATCTTATAATATTTTTTCAATCTCTGTTAATAAATATTCTTTTAATGTTGTTTGTGTCTCGTAAGTATTTTGTAAAGTATTAGCAAAGTTCTGTGCGGCAATTGCCCCATGGTTATCAATCCCCGTTTTATAAGCTCGTTGTAATATTTGAATAATTTGATCAAATAAAGTATTTTTGCTTTTATCTTCACTAGTATTATGTAAAAAATCAACTAAGTTTTGTTTAACCCATTTAGTTGTTTCAATCCCTGTTCATGATGGATGATCAAGGGAAGTTTGATCAGTATTAATTCAACAATTATTGGTTTGATATGTCAAATCTCACATTTCATTTTGAGCATCATAACCACATTCTTGCGAATAAATATTTTTTAAAGCATCATAAGTTGAAGTGCCAATTTGTTTTAGAGCACTTGTTACAACATAATTTTCCCCATAAATTTTTGATTGTTCAGTATCAACACCAACAACTTTAGCATTAACTTTATGAACTTTAATTTGATTAATTGTATCTTGCACTTGTGCCCCAGCAACAGGAAAAATAATACGAGCCCCCCGAGACAATAATTCATCACTAATAATTTTCCCGTTGCCAGCTTGAAATGATTGTGAAAATCATGATTCATTTTGTTTTAAAACTTTTTGAACTTTAATAACTGGTTGTAAAGTTATTATTGACGGATTAATATTTTGAACTTGCTCGGATAATTTGCCTTTTAAATTATTTCACTTATTGTTTAATGGTGTATCAATAATCATATTAAATAAATCAACCCCAACTAAAAAACCTCACATATAATTTGAAACAGCAACAGGATTATCCATTCCCCCATAAGTACCTATTTTTAATTGACCATTATATTCTTGTTGATGAGCATTTAAATAAATACTTGTTGCTAAACTAACAAAAAAACCAGAAGCTTCAGCTTGATAAGTAATTCCAATAATATTTTTTGCTAAAGGAGCTTTTTGATACATATTAAGATGAATATTTTGCCCACTACCATCAATATAAATAATATTATCAACTAAATCTGCAGCTCACCCCAAAATGTTACCATGATTAAAGCCTGGTAAAACTAAGGTTTTGGCCCCTGCAATTGAAGAAGTAATATAAGCACGTTTATAATCACCAGGTGTTTGACTAACTGATTCAAAATAACTTGCTCGTCAATCTGAAGTTTTTCATTGTAATCTTAAAATCGCGTTATTTTTTTGGGCAACAACATATTTACTTGCCCCTTCTCATGCCGATTGATTAAAAGCACGGTCAGTAATAGTCCCACCATCAATAATAACTCAAATACTACTATCAAAATAATATTTTTTTATACAAGCAATAAGACTGCTAGCTGAAGTCCCCGCAATACTTATAATCATTAAACTTTGTAAAATTCTTTTCATTAAATTTGCTCCTTTTTAACTTAATGTTCCTAAAAACAAAAAAAATCAACCTGGTATCTTCAATTAAAATGAATGGTTAATGTTTAAAAAGCAAAAGCATTAACCTATAGTGTCTTTTTCCAATGGTAAGA